>JABHRR010000090.1 GCA_018670095.1 Candidatus Woesearchaeota archaeon | reverse complement strand
TTATCAAGAGACATTTTTTTCAAATAGCTAAGATAAGGTTTATATAGCTTACGATTTTTGACCCTAGATATGAAATACACATTCAACAATATCTTGGGAAATTTCATTTTAGATGAAAAGTTTAAGATAGTTGATACTAAAGATAAAAAGAAATTAGAAGAAGTTCCAAAAGGAAAAATCAGTTTAGTTTTGGCCAATTTCAAAGATAAAAAATATTATTCTGAATTTTACGAAAAAAATCTAAAACTAACTAAGAAAGGAATAAAAGCATCAATTTCTGAAGATTTGTTAATTAACCAAGCAATTGCTAACATTTACGAATTAGATAAGATAAATAATATATTAATAAAGAGACTACGAGAATGGGTTGGCCTTTATTTGCCTGAGTTTGAACATTCTATGTCCAATCAAGAAAAATTTGTCGAATTAATTATTGAAAATGATAAACAAGAATTGTTAAAACTAATCAAATTAAAAGAAAGTGATTGTATGGGCGCTGATTTAGATGAATCTCATCTTAAAGAGATCAGATTATTAGCTAAAGAAATTAAAGAATTACAAGCGTTAAGAAAGAAACATGAAAATTATTTAGAAAAAGTTATGGTTAAATATTGTCCTAACCTTTTAGAATTGGCTGGAATAACTATCGGCGCTAAATTGATTGAATTAGGCAGAACTTTAAAACATCTGGCTATGCTACCTGCTTCAACTGTTCAACTATTAGGGGCAGAGAAAGCTTTGTTCAGACATCTTAAAACCGGCTCAAGAAGTCCAAAACACGGAATTATCATTAATCATCCACTGGTGCAAAAAGCTGGCCGTAAAGATAAAGGTAAAGCCGCTAGAATGTTGGCTGATAAATTATCTTTATGTGCAAGATTAGACTTTTTCAAAGGCGAATTTAAAGCTAAAGAATACAGAAAAATATTAGAAGAAAAACTAAACATAAAAGTGTAAAATGAAAGAAATCGAAGTTAAAATCATGGACATTGATCTTGAAGAAGTTAGAAAGAAACTATTAGATTTAGGAGCAGAAAAAGTTTTCGATGGTGAAGTGCACGCAATTGGTTTTGACCATCCCGATATGAGATTAGATAAAAAAGACAGTTTTATTAGAGTAAGAACAGTTGGCAAAACTACTGAATTATGTTTTAAAGGTCCAAATCGAGGTTCAGTGTTTAAATCTAGAGAAGAGATTGAAGTTAATACTAACAATTTTGCAGATACTCTTGAAATATTGGAAAGAGGAGGATTAATAAGAATCCATGAAAGTAAAAAAAACAGAGAATCTTATACTATAGGCAAGGTTCGATTTGAAATTGATAATTGGAAAGATATCCCTCACTTTTTAGAAATTGAAGCACCAACTGCTGAAGAAGTTAAAGAATATGTTGAAAAGCTTGACTTTACTATGGAACAAACAAATAATTGGAGTTATGTTGATATTGAAAAACATTACGAGACAAAATGAGTAGAAAAATACAAGAACATAAACTATTTGAAATTTACCAAGAAGCTCGCGGTAAAAGAATCTTTACTAGATCTATCCATCCAGGCAGACCACACTTCGAAGAAAGAGTTGTTAGAAATGGAAATGATGAATACCGAGAATTCGATCCTCAAAGAAGTAAATTAGCTGCAATGATTATGAAAGGTTGTACTAATATTGGGATTAGAAAAGATGATCTTGTCCTTTACTTAGGAAGTTCACATGGCTATACACCAAGTTTTGTTTCTGATATTGTTGGTGAGGATGGTTTAGTCTTTGGCGTTGATCCTGCTCCCAGAGTAATGCGTGATTTTGTTTTTCTGGCTCAGAAAAGAAAAAATCTTGTTCCTATTCTAGCTGATGCTAATCATCCCGAAGAATATATTGAAAGAGTTTGTCAAGCAGATATTGTTTACCAAGATATTGCTCAAAAAAATCAAATGGACATTTTTATTAGAAACTGTAATATCTTCCTAAAAAAAGGTGGTTATGGTTTGTTGGCCATAAAAGCCAGAAGTATTGATGTTAAACGAAACCCGAATGATATTTTTGTAGAGATTAGAAAACACTTGGACAGAATCTTTACAGTCATTGATTATAAGACTCTTGATCCGCTAGAAAAAGACCATTGTATGATCATTGTTAAAAAATAATAACAGAATGATAATTAAAAAAGCCACTCCTCAAGATTATAAAGAGATTTCTTTAATCTTCAAAAAAGAATATGGTAAAAACCCATACCATGAAAAGTGGACTGAGGAAAGTGCTTTTGAAAAAATCAAAGAATATTCTCATCAAAATTCTATTTTAATAGCTGAGAAAGAAAAAACAATTATGGGCTTTATTATTTTTAGTGAATTCCTTTGGGATGATGGACCAAGAATTTTTATTGATGAACTTGTAATAAAAGAAAAATTTCAAAAACAAGGCCTAGGTCGAAAATTAATCCAAGAGGTGGAAGATTTTTTTAAAAATAAAGGAAAAGTAGGAATTACTCTTCTTGCCCATAAAGAAGCAAAAGCAATAGAATTCTATAAAAAATTAGGATTTAATGAAGGGAAATTAATCTTGTGGGATAAAAAATTATCTTGAATCCTTAATAAATATTTATAAACATTAAAGTTATCCTTCTTGTTATGAATCTTATCCACGAAGCAAGTTATTTGTATTTATACTCAAAGAAATTAACTAAACTAAATAGAGAAATAAAAAAATTAAGTAAGAAAGCCCATAAACATATCCATAAACATAACAAAACTAAATCTGAGAATAGAAAATTAAGACATAAACTTAAACATAAAAAAACTACTGAAAATATTAAGGGGTTGATGAAAAAACATAATCATCTTCTAACAAAATTAAGACATCATTACTTAACTTATTCCCATGCTTTAAAGAAAGAACATAAAACTTAATTCTTAATTAATACAAAAACCATAAAGATAAGAGATAAAAACATTTATAAACATATAATAGTTTATATTTACCTATGGAGTTAATCCGTTTAAAAGGGGTGTCTAAAGGGTACAAGAAGAATGTTATTCTGCAAGATGTAAATCTTATGCTTGAAGCTGGTGATGTTCTAGGAGTAATTGGCCAATCAGGCAGTGGAAAAACTACTTTACTAAATTTACTGGTTGGTTTTATCGAACCAACAGAAGGAGAAATTGTTTATTATTCTAAAGTTGAAGGTAAAGAAAAAGACCTTAATGATAATTTGCATAAAATAAAAAGGCATTTTGGGTTCACTCCGCAACATAACTCTTTTTATCCCAAATTAACTGTTAAAGAAAATCTAATTCATTTTGGTAAACTTTACAAGATTGATAAAAAAACATTAGAAAATAATATCACCAGTTTGTTAGAATTTACTAAATTAAGTAAACATCACAATAAACTCGCTGAACATCTTTCTGGAGGAATGCAAAAAAGATTAGATATTTCTTGTAGCTTAGTTCATAAACCAAAAATTTTGGTTTTAGATGAACCAACTGCAGACTTGGACCCTATTTTGCAAAAAGAAATTTTACATTTATTAGAAGAAGTTAATAAACAAGGTATTTCTATTGTTATTGCTTCTCATCAATTAGAACATATTGAAAGAATATGTAATAAGGTCGCCATTGTCCATAAAGGAAAAGTTCACAGCCATGGATTAATTGAAGAGATTAAAAAACCTTTCATTAAAGATCATTTTACTATTAATGTCCATTCAGGAAAAGAAAAAGAAAGCGTCCTTGAAAAATTAAAAAATTTACAGTTCAAAAAAATAATTGATAAAGGACATAAACTAATCATTTATCCAGAACATGTTAAAGACACAATGAATGGATTATTAAATATAATTAATGATGAAGGGTTACACTTTTTTGATATGGATGTTCGTAAACCTACTTTAAACGAAGTGTTTGAAAAAATAGCTTTAGATGATAGCGAACCAAAAGAGGAAGAACAATGAGAGCCCTATATTTGATAACAAAAAAAAATCTCAAAATCTTGTTAAGGTCAAAAGCTTCCGCATTAATTATCATTTTTGCCCCTTTACTAATTATCCTCCTCTTAGGATTATCCTATAATAATTCAGAACAATTTGGATTAAATATTGGAGTTTATTCCTCTTCATTTACTGAAGATGTTGATTCTTTCGTCACTATCTTAGAAGAAGAAGAATTTACCATTACTAAATATGATACATTAGAAAGTTGTATTGATGAAGTTAAAAGAGGAACTACCCATACTTGTATCGTTTTGCCAGAAAGTCTACAAATTTCAGGAAATGGACAAAAAGAAATTGTTTTCCATATTGATCCTAGTAAAATCAATATTGTTTGGATGATTCAAGAAACAGTAAAAGAAAAATTCAACATTAAATCACAAGAGATTTCTCAAGATTTAGCTCAAGATGTTTTAACAAGAGTAGTTAATACGAAAACAAAGATTACCGAAAAAAATGCTGAAGTTAATGCTCTTAAAGAAAAAACATCTTCTGCAACTTCAACAACAAATTCTGTTAAATCAAGTCTTTCAAAATTAGATTTAGCAGCTCCTTTAGCAACATATGATGTTGCCGCACTAAGCTCATTAACTTCGGGCATGGAAACTGCAATTAAAAAAATTGAACAAGCCATCACTGCTGTTGATAGTTCTAATATGACTTCCAGTAAAGTTGCAATTAAAAAACCTTTACAAGATGCCCTTGAAGAATTAGGTGGTACAAATGTTACTAGTACCAGTCTTGGTGGAATTATTACTTCATTACAAACAGACCTTAACTCTGCTAAAGAAAAATTAGCTGCTGCTTCTTCTGCCGTAAAAAGTTCTAATACTAACTTGGCTGCAGTTTCTTCTGCTTTATCTGAAAGTTCTACTACTCTTGATAGTGTCCAAGCAGGCTTGAACGAAGTTATTGCCAATATTGAAGGACAAAAAGTTACTGAAGCCGGAACATTAGTTTCACCGTTAACAACTAAAATCGAAACAGTTAGTGAAGAAGGGACTTTCTTAAGTTATTTATTCCCAGCAATTTTAGTTTTAGTTATCATGTTTAGTTCTTTATTATTAGGAACAACTTTGGTAATGATGGAAAAAAATAGCCCTGCTTTCTTAAGAAACTTTTTTCTTCCTGTAAGAAAAATGACTTTTATTATTTCAACTTATTTAACAAATTTAATTTTAATCATTTTCCAAATTGTAATTATTTTAGGGATATCATTATTCTTTTTGAAAGATGCTTGGTCATCTTTACCAACTGTAGCTTTAATTTTATTTATCGCCGCTTCTGTCTTTACATTTTTAGGAATGCTTATTGGTTACATCTTCATTTCAGAAGAAACTGCCGTGCTAGCGTCAATTTCTTTAGGTAGTGTGTTATTATTTATTTCTGGAACAATCTTACCATTAGAAGGTATCTCCGTCTTGCTCAGAAAATTCACTTACTTTAATCCTTTTGTAATTGCTGAAAAACTAATTCGAGAAGTATTTATTTTTAACACGTCCCTCAAAGTAATTTGGTTAGACTTGGTTATCTTGATTGGTTATGCCCTAATCTTGTTTATCATCATCTTGATTTTAGAATCTATTCTTCATAAACACTTAATGCACAGATTTATGAGACACCATCATCGAGCGCAACGACAAAAAGGAAAGAAGAATAAGAATGATGCTTGATTAATTTACAAAAACATTTATATCCTTCTTTGGTTTTATTTTACTCAATGAAAATAATCTCTATTACTGGCACACCAGGAACAGGCAAATCTACTCTGACTAAATACCTAGAAAAGAAACTAAAGTTCGCCCGATTAGATTTACATAATTATTATCAACAAATTTCTACAGGTTATAATCGTAGTAAACAATGTTATGATATTGATTTAAAGAAACTAGAAAAATTGGTTAAAGAGAAATCTAAAGAAAACAATTTAATCATTGACTCTCACATTTCGCACTTGTTAAAAAAAGTAGATTTGTGTCTTGTCTTAACTTGTTCTAACTTAAAAAAATTAGAGAAAAGATTGCAAGAAAGAAAATATTCAAAGAAAAAAGTTCGAGAAAACTTAGATGCCGAGATCTTTCAAATCTGTCTGAATGAAGCTAAAGAAAATAAACAACAGATTATTGTGATTGATACTGCAAAAAGATTCAGCAAAGAAGAGTTAGTTAAAAAGATAAAGAAATTCTTATAAACCCGCTCTATTTCTAACATAACATGGCCGCAATAACCATTCAAGAAAAAATGAAGTTAAAGAAACTCGTCCGCGAGTTGCATAGCCATAAGGCCCCTCATACTGAATTTGTAACTGTTTATGTTCCTGCAGGTTATGATCTGATAAAAATAATTCAACATCTTGCAGAAGAGCAAGGTACTGCTTCTAACATCAAATCTGCGTCTACTAGAAAGAATGTTCAAAACGCTTTAGAAAAAATGATTCAACATTTAAGAACTGTTGGCAATACGCCCGCAAATGGTTTTGCTGTCTTCTCGGGAAACGTTGCCGCAGGAGAAGGTAAACAAGATGTTCGCGTGTGGAGTGTTGAACCACCTATTCCGTTAAATACTAGAATCTATCGTTGCGATAAAAACTTTGTTACCGATCTTTTAGAAGAAATGCTTGTAGAAAAAGAAGTTTATGGCCTTGTTGTCTTAGATAGAAGAGACGCTACTATTGCTTTGTTGAAAGGTAAAACTATTGTTCCTTTACAAAAAACCCATTCAGAAGTTCCTGGAAAAACAAAAGCTGGTGGTCAATCCGCACAAAGATTCGCTCGTTTAAGAGAAGGTGCTGCTAAAGATCATTTCAAAAAAGTTGCTGAATATATGAAAGAACAATTTTTGCATTTAGGAAAAGATTTGAAAGGAATCATCATTGGCGGTCCTGGTGTAACGATTAACGATTTCATGAACAAAGATTATCTAACTGGCGATGTAAAAAAGAAAATTATCGGGACAAAAGATTTGTCTTATACCGGCGAGTTTGGCTTGCAAGAATTATTAGAAAGATCAGAAGATCTTCTTGCTGAAGAAGAAGTTTCCAAAGAAAAGAAAGCTATGCAACAATTCTTTAATGTGTTGCGAGATTTTCCTAAAAAAGCAACTTATGGAGAAAAAGAAACTTTGAAAGCTTTGGAAATGGCCGCTGTTGACATTTTACTTATTTCAGAAATCATTCCTGAAAATAAAATCTTTGAATTGGAAGAAAATGCTCAAACTTCAGGAGCAGAAGTGAAAATTATTTCTACAGAAACAAGAGAAGGAGCACAACTTCGAGATCTGGGCGGGATTGCTGCCATTTTAAGATTCGAAATTGAATAGAAAATGAACCTGATCCAAGAATCATTTCAACGCTTGTTTCCTGATAAAGAATTCTCTTACCAAACTTATTTCGAGTATAACCGTAGATTATCTGACTTCAATGCCAATATCCATTTTGATCGGAAAAAAATTTCTCTCCACTTAAATTTGCAATGGAAAGATATTGATAATGAAATTAAAATTGGTTTAATTCAAACCCTTCTCCTTAAAGTTTTCAAAAAAAAGAATAAATTTTCCACTCCTAACATTAATCTCTACAATAACTTTGTCAGAAATATTCCCACTTTAACTAAAAAAACTAAATCAGATCCTATCCTAGCAGATTCATTCTCCAGAGTTAACCAACAATTCTTCTTTAATCAAATAGAAAAACCAAACTTAACTTGGGGTAGAGATTCAATAAGAAAATTAGCCAGCTACAATTTCCATGATGATACTATTACTGTTTCCACTATCTTTAAAGAATCTAAGATAGAAATCTTAGATTATTTGATGTACCATGAAGTGTTACATAAATACCATAAATTTAAACATAAAAATGGGAGAAGCTCATACCATACTAAAGAATTCAAAGATGATGAAAATTTGTTCCCTGATAAAAAACAATTAGATCAAGAAATAAATTCAATTATTAGAAGAAATAAGATAGTGCCTAAGAAAAAGAGTTTCTTTTCTTTCTTTAAATGATTTTTGAATCATCCATAAGGTTTATTAATAACTTGTTAAAAATATCAAAATATGGATCTTGACTACTTAACAAAAAAATTATACATTCCAATTATGGCATTAAGTTTGGCTATAGGAACCCCCTCTTGTTCATTAGGAGCAAAAGATATCGACGATGCCTATCAATTTTGTTTAGATAAAGATAATTACTACAAAGTTCGCACTACAGAAGGAAAATTAACTTGTGAAGAAATAGATTACTTGTTTGAAAGCCAATAAACTTCAAAATTCCCGCAAGCTTTAAAAAGGGGGCTAAATTATTCTTTCTTATGGTAAAAAAGAAATTTCTTTCCCATAACGCTATGGATAAAATCATGCGTGAAATTGGCGCTCTAAGAGTTTCAGATGACGCTAAAGAAGCTTTAGCTGAAGTTTTAGAACAAAAAGCTTTAGAAATCTCAACTGAAG
>JABHRR010000015.1 GCA_018670095.1 Candidatus Woesearchaeota archaeon | reverse complement strand
GAAGGCAGAATAGGATACGTTCTTGGTGAATCTGATTATGTTTACCCTTTTAACGCTGCAACTGGTAAAGAACTTTGGGCATACAATACTGATGATGCTTTCACTGGTCCAATAGTGATAGAAGGCAGAGTAGGATATGTTATCGGTGAATCTGATTATGTTTACGCTTTTGACACTGCAACTGGTGAAGAACTTTGGGCATACAATACTGATGATGCTTTCACTGGTCCGATAGTGATAGAAGGCAGAATAGGATACGTTCTTGGTGAATCTGATTATGTTTACGCTTTTAACGCTGCAACTGGTAAAGAACTTTGGGCATACAATACTGATGATGCTTTCACTAGTCCGATAGTAATAGAAAGTGGTGTAGGATACGTTATCGGTGAATCTGATTATCTTTACGCTTTTAACGCTGCAACTGGTAAAGAACTTTGGGCATACAATACTGATGATGGGTTCAAGGGTTCAGTGGTGGTAAAAGGAGGCGTAGGATACGTTTTAGGTGAATCTGATTATCTTTACGCTTTTTACACTGCAACTGGTAAAGAACTTTGGGCATACAATACTGATGATGCTTTCACTGGTCCAATAGTAATAAAATAAACTTTCTTTTTTTTATATTTTTCAATTTTTCTCAAAAACAAATTTTTTAATGTTAGTTTTATAAAAAACACACTAAATCTTATCATTAAATGAAAATAGGAATTATCTTAGGTGCAGCAGAAGAAGTTATGCAATTAAGACTAGATGAAGCTCTAAAGAGAGACTTTGATAAATTAGTTATTTCTGGAAGGAGATATGATCAACAGTCATTAGATAGAAATTATATTGCTGATGAATTACACTGTTTAGATGGGAGATTAGAGAATGCTGAATATTCAGAAGCTTTCTCAACTTTTGGTAGCTATGTAACTGTTTGTGATACCACAGACGAAGACGACGAATTAACTTTTATTAGTCATCAATCACATACGCAAAGAATGAAAGTTTATCAACAATACTTTAGCGATAGAAACATAGAAAATGTTATATTACCAGATCCAAATTTAAAACAGGTTTATAGAGCATTTGATGGATTTAGTGCTGCTGTTCATTGTTTAGGATTAAAATTATTTCCTAAGAAAGTGAAAAAACAAGCAAGAAGCAGAGAATCTTTTTTGAACAAGTATGTTATTCCAATAAAGAATGTTATGATGAATGAAGTTTCTCATCAACCATAATTGTAAAATGTATTTTTTTCTTCTCGCCAAAAAAGAGTTTACAAAAATATTATCAACATTTCTACCAAAAGAATTTCCATCTTTGATCGGCTTTCTTTTCTTTGACTAAATCAGTTAAGCCATGTTTCTTAGCGTTTCTTAAGAATTGGTTAGCGATCGCTTTTAATCTCAAGCCGTTAATATCAACATCGTTTTGAAAGAATTCGTATTTTTCTAATAACTTATCCAAAATAGAAGCTTGTGTTTCCAAATTGATATGGGTTATACTAGAATCAGCAACTTTACGTTCTTTTTCCAATTCCATCAATTTTTTAAGTTCAGGAAGAATACTTTTAACATCATAATTGATTTCTTCTAAATATTCAACAATTGCATCTAAGTCTTTAACAATATCAATTTTTTCTTGATGTTCATCCCGAGCAAAATGTTTTTGCCACCAACTCTTTTTTGCCATAATAGAAGATAAATCTTTTTCAATTATAAATGTTTTGATGTTTTAGTTGAGGACAATAGTTTTAAATATCATTTTTCCTCAACTAAAGTTTAGAAGATATAACACTTTTATGTGTTATTTATGTCTTCTATTGTTCTCTTGGTGCAGAAGCAGAATTATCGGACAATATTTATTCCTAATGGTTTAACGGCATCCACAAATAATATCTTTATCCAGCCAAGATATGGAACTCTGATAACCCCTTTTCCATACAATCTATCTTCAGAAATCTTCTCTTCACCTAAACTGCCTGAGATACTACCGCTATTATGATCACCTTTAGTTTGATAATATGTTTGCGAATCTTCTTCCCAAACTTTAACAACCCGATGAATTAATGGTTGCGGTTTACTTCCCTGAAATATTAAAACATCTCCGACATCTAAATTATTCTTATTTGCTCGCCAAAGAATAATCACATCACCTTTCCTAAAACCGTCCCGGAAAGGAAATTTATTAAATTGTTCTTTAGTAATCCCGTTAGATTCATACCACTGACCACAAACTTGCCAATAACTATCAAATGATTCTGGGAATTCTGTGAATTTTTGTCCACAAATTAAGTCTGCATGAGTACCATGTTCCATTGATTCCGAAATAACTGCGACAATTGGAAAACCTGTCCCTAGAATTACGCCCAGGAGAGGATAAACAAGAAAACGGATAACTAAGAAAGCAACAATAATATTAGCTAACCAACTCCAAATACTATCATCGTCCCAGAAAAACTTCCAGGTTTTCTTTAAATGTTCTTTCATTAGAGATTATTAATATTCGTTTATTTAAAAATGTAGCGAAAATTTATATACACTAAAAAAATAATAATCTTAATGCTAACCCAACTTATCAAAGATATTAAACAGAAAAAAGAATTGGCTGAGTTAGATAGTAAGTTTGTAAAAGAAGAATTAAACAGATATTTCAAAAAAGAACCGAAGATATTAAAGAAATTAAGCGAGGAACTGAATCCTAAATCTAAAGAATATAAACAAACAATAAAAGAAGTTCGCGCAAAGTTAAGAAGAAGTTATGGTTTGTTTCGGGTTGAGAAAGAAAGTAAAGATTTAAAAGAATTATTTAAGAAAAAAGATTATCAAAAAATATTAGCAACACATTCTTCTACTAAAGAAAGATTATCTTTCTATGATCTATTATATCAGAAAATTTTCAAGATTACTGGTGAACCAAAAACCATTCTGGATTTAGGAAGTGGAATTAACCCTTTATCGTTTTCTCACATGAATTTAAAGAAAGTAAATTATTTTGCTTACGATTTAAGCAAAGAAGAAGTGAAAATATTAAACCAATTCTTCAAAGATCAAAAGATTAAAGGAAAAGCAGGAATTCTAGATTTATTACAGATAGAAAAGGTAAAGAAATTACCCAAAGCAGAAGTTGCTTTCTTATTCAAGATGACTGATGTCTTAGATAAAGGGAAAGGGCATAAGACTTCTGAAGAAATTATCAAAGCTATTCCTGCAAAATTTGTAGTAGTAAGTTTCGCAACCTTAACCATCTCTGGGAAAAAAATGAATTATCCTCGTAGAGGATGGATAGAATTAATGTGTAAACGATTAGGATATGAATTCAAATTGTTAGAATTTAGTAATGAACTGTTTTATGTAGTAATGAAATAACTTTCTAACTTCTTAAACACCAAAATAAATATAAATATAAGTCTCAAATAGGAAAATATGAAAGTAAAATTACAAGAAGGAGATTATGTTGCTTTTTGTTATGAAGAATTTTCCGATAGAGTGGGCCCCATTTCTTTGGGGTACGAGTTACATCAATTAAGAGAAGGCAAATTAGAACAATCTCTGATAGTAAGAGGATGGGACCGACAAGAAATTGAAAATGCAAGATTTAATTTTGTTGCAGATGTAACAAGGAAAAAAATTGATACTCTTTATACAATTGTTGACTTAGGTTATAACGAATTCTTAGGAATCAAAGGTCATGAAGAAGATGAACCAGAAAATCCAGAAGCAGATTATTCTTATATTGAAAGAAAAGTTCTTGATGAGAAAGTATTAAGAGAATTACATAGAGAAGAGGTAGAAACTACTATTCTAAGAATTGTTAGACAAAAATAATTAAACTATAGAAATTCTTTTAAACTAAACTGAATATCAAATAAAAATAACAGAATATATTTGTGGTTATTGTAGAGAACCAATAGAAAAACTTGAAGATGGAGTTATAGACTTAATCCGCGGAGATTATTTCCATAATGCCCAAGGTTGTCCAGTAAAAAAATTATCTGAAAACCAAGCTTGTTATGATTTATATGCTATTACCAACTTTGAAACTCCATCATTTAGAGTGATTCCATTAACAGAATTAGATGAATGATGATGATTCTTCTTTAACTTTCTTTCTGACTTCTTTTCTTAACCATTCTTTGAAATCAAACAAGATTCGAGATGAATCTAATGTCCCGTGCTTATCTTTAACTCGATCAGAAATTAATTTAAACATATCGTTAGCGCCAACTACAAATTCTGCTTCCAAAATTTGATCATCTTTAAACTCTGCAGCAATATCAACAATCGCTTGTTTACAATCTGCTCTTAATTGAATATTATTCCAGACAGCATCCCAATCGCCAGCAAACTCTTTAACTTTACCAGCCATTCTTTTCAATATTTCAGAATTACCGTTAATCAAATCGTCAGTAATTTCTAACTTATCTGTTTTAGGATTATAAACCATCAAATCTACAAAAGCATGTTCTTTTAGCGGATCTTCATCCCACTGTTTTCTAACTTCAGTAATTCGTAAAACTCTTTTATATTTTTTCAAACCAGAAATTACGGGATTAGTTGTTACAATAATATCAATCGCTTTAAATGAAGTTTTTGGAACACCAATATCATTTACAACCCGGTCATAAACACCATAAGGGCTATCAGCGTGAATTGTTCCTGCAACAACGTTTGCTGCTGCACCAACTCGCATCGCTTCAAACAAAGCTACGGCCTCGTGGGATCTAACTTCTCCGACAAAGATTGCGGAATCTCCTAAACGTAATGTTGAACGAATACCAATACTAGGATCAACTTCTGAACCAGGAGCAGATAAAGCACCGGCAACTTTCATATTTTCAACGTTATAACCTAAAGCCCGCATTGCTTCTTGCGGAAGTTCAAAAGTATCTTCAATAGTAATAATTCTTGAACGTCGAGACATTTCAACTAAGAAACTTCCTAACAAACTGCTCTTTCCTGAAGATCGAGTACCGGCAACTAAGATTGTTGCGTTATTATCAATAATAAAACTTAACAGACCGGCGGCCATTGCACCCATATACCTAACATGTGATTGCATATAGAGAGGAAATGTCCAAGGATAATCCCGATGTCTTCTAAATGAAAAAGCTAACCCTAGGGGGCTTAAAGGGGCGGTAATCGCAGAGACTCTTGATGTGAAGCCTTCAACTTTAAGTTCTGTATCCAAAATAGGATTTGCTTCATCTAAAGGTCTACCGGAAATTAATCTCAATTTAGTTGCCCAGGAATCAACTTCTTGCCGAGTAGGATAAATATTGGTATAACAATCACCATAATCCTGATGAACAATAAAAATTGGCAATTCTCCGTTAGGGGCGTTAATATTTACGTCTTGAACTTTCGGATCTGACAATAAAAGTTCTATCAATCCAAAACCAACTGTGTAACGCAGTAAAGCTTGAGCTAACTGATTAACTTTATCATCAGAAAGTTTCAGCTTCTTATGTTCAATCAAATCGTTCAATAAATCTTTACCAATGTTAAAGAAAACTTCTCTCATTCTCTGAGGATCAACAAACTCTTCTCGACTGGGTTTATGTTCAGACATAATTCTTTTTGCATCATCCAACAATTCATAAACTTCTTCAGTGAAACGAAATTCAGGTGGAGTTAAATGAAACATAGTTTTAATATTATTATCAAAAGAAAAAATGTTAACATCACACTTATCTTCACCATCACCAAACTGATAACTTTCTTCTAAATTACCTTCTGGAAATTCTAAAATTAATCTAGTATACATAAAATCTGGTCGAGTAGTAGGATGAAAAATATTGCCATAAATATCTCTAGAACCTAACTTGTATTCTTCTTTAGTATGGGGCATTAATTGTTGAATAATCTTTAACTTTTCCAGCTCTTGAATTACTGCCATTAAAACTTCAACAAATTTTTGTTGTGAGACTGAATGTCTTTCATCGATTAAATTGTTTAGTTTAGTTTTTTCTCTCACTTCTAAACGTTTTAATGTAATGTAAGCAGCTAAAGGGTCTTCTTTCAACAATTTGGAAATGATCCTTTGAAATTTGGCATAACTTCCACGAATATAACGTTCATGTTGCGGATCAAGAACAAGATGGGAATAAGCAAGCCGTTCATCTTTGTTTAATCTCTTGTAAAGTAAAGCCAATTCAATTAGTAGATGAGTTTGTGAATAATCATATTCGTACTCTCTTAATTGGGTTAGATTGATTATGGTTACCCCAGTAACTTCTAACAAAGCGTCAACAACTTTAGCCATACACAAATCACTATATTCAATTGAAGGAGGGAAGGTACATCTTTCTAAAGGAATCTTAAGAATCTTATTTTCTCCTTCATGGATAGTTTCGTACTCAAAACACTTTTTTTCTGTTAGCACCATCTTTTTATATATTAAATTGGTAAAGGAATTTAAATGTTGTGTTATATTTTGGCAATACTACTTTAGAGTACTCCCATAACTTTATTATATTGATTTCTTTATTTAAGATAATTATGGACTTTGGAACTAAGAAACCGGCAGTTAAACCGGAACAAGAAGGAGGATTTGACCAAGCTAAATTGTACCTCTGGGTAAAAGCATTGGAAGGAAAAGTTAACAATCTTTTAAGAGAAGTTGACATGATTAAAAACGATTTTATCAAAAGAACCAATGATTTGAAAAAAGATATGAAAGATACGAGTGCAGATTTGTTAGAATTCAGACATGACCACGAGAAAACTATTGAGAAAATGGACTTAATAGTTAAAGAACTTAAACAAACTGCAGGGATAGAAGAAGTAAAAACATTGAAAAAATATATGGAATTATGGAACCCGATGACTTTTGTTACCCAGAAAGATTTAGAAAGGATGGTCGAACAAAAGTTAAATAAACCAGAAAAAGTTAAATTAGTTCCAAAAGATGAAACACATAGCCCATTCAACTAATAATTAAAAAAATATGTAGGTGATATAAAATGGATCCAGTTCAACAAATATTACAATTAAGACAACAAGGTCTTACTGATGAATTAATTGAAGAAGAACTTAGAAAGAATGGAATGAACCCAAAACAAATTAATGCTGCAATAGAAAACGCTAATACTCCTGCAATGCCTGGTGGTATGCCTGCAATGCCTCAAGAACCAACTATGCCTGGCCCTATGCCTGGTGGTCCTTCAATGGGTGCTCAGCCAAGCGGTGATGAGGGTAACATCTATGAAAGAATTGAAGCGATTACAGAAAGTATGATTGACGAGAAATGGGATGCTTTAATTGGTGAAGTAAAAAAAATTGTTGAGTGGAAAGAAAAAGTTGAAGAAAAGCAAACCAAAATGCTTAACGATTTAGAGAAACTTAAAGAAGATTTTAAAATATTACATCAGGGTGTTTTAGGAAGATTAGAGGATTATGATTCTAGAATGAGTGATGTAGGTACAGAACTTAAAGCCGTTGGTAAAGTTTTCAAAGATGTAGTGCCTGAATTTGTTGAGAACGTTAAAGAACTGAAGAGTATTACTCAGGGCGTTAAGAAAGAGTAAGTATAGTTTAAAAAATATTTAAAAAAATTTCTTTTTATTTTTATCCGCCGCTTAAGAGTGCTACAGCGAATACTGCGATTGCAAACATGATCATCATTCCCAATACTTTTGGATGAAATAAAGTTGCAGTTACACTACCTTCAAAACTTGATGAAGCTACTCCTGAACTACCGGTAACAGTAACATTTTGTCCTGCTTCGAATGATTTCTCGGTAAATGATTGACCTAAAACATTTCCAAGAGCCGCCAATAGAATAATTAGTGCTATTCCTAAGATTGCCCAATAAACACTTTTATCTTTTACTGCTGTTGCCAAATCTGCATCGGTTGCTCCAAACATTTGAAAAATTAAAATTAAAAGTACAAAAAAAACAATAACAACAGCGAACCACGGCACCATAAAATTTATTATTTGAGTTAAAGTGTCTGAAATTAAGACCATAAATGCTACAGCAATGGCGATAATTGAATTTATTCCTACAGATTCACCAACAACTTTAGTTTTCTGAAAAATAGCAAAGACTAAAGCGAAAACTAACAAAACTGGGAAGATTACGTCAAACGCTTGTATTAATCCTAAATCAAGTACCGTTACCATTGTTTATTTCTTCTCGAATAATTTTCCAACACTCTTCATCATTTCAGAGCCTCTAGATTTGTCGCTTGGTTCTTTAACTATAAAGAACACTACCAACCCAAACATAAGCAGAATAATTAATAGTTCTGTAACATCTGAACCCCACCAATAAAATAAATCTGAAGGGCCAGTCCAAATACTTAATGAAGATCCAAAAATATAAATTACAAATGCAATTGCTCCAATAGCAATAATCGGAGCTGCTGACTTAGAAAAATCAGCACCAAAAACGCCCATTAATATTAAAAGCATAACGGCTGCAACAGCAACTAAAGCAACACTAGGTAAAGATTCGTTCATCACTTGAACTGGGTCATAACCTAAAGGGTAATAACCAATAACGTGAGGAACAACGAAAGTTAAAGCTATTACTAAAGCGATTATAACATTAAAGTTCTTCTTGTCACCAAGAATTTTTGTTTTTTGCATTACCGCGTATATAATTGTAAAAACTAGTAAGAACGGTAACAAGAAATCCATGATTCCGTACGTCTGAAAATAATATGCTAATTGTGAAAAACCCAAATTTGAAAATGCCATTTTATATTCCTCCTTTTTTGTTATAATTATTCTAAGTTTTATTAATCTTTCTTTTCGCTTGATTTATTTGTGTTTGGATCCCTAATGATATACACAATGAAACCAAGGATGATAATGAAAAAGATGATGGTAGATGCCCATTCTGCATCCCAATAAACAAATATGACTAAAATATATTTTAACCAATCTAAAGCATTAAGAAAAATAACCACAATGCCAATAAACATTAAGATCATCAGAAATTTACTCCAACCAGGAAAATCTTTCAAAGTAAATTCTTGATCTCCAAAAAATACGCCAACTAACATTAAAAAACAAACCGCTAAGATTAGTAATAAAACAACGTTAGCTAAAACTTCATTAATTACGGAAACTAATTGTGTAGAAGCGATAACCAAAAAAGAGATTACAAAAGCAACCATAGAATTTAGATTCTTTTTGGTAAATTCTTTACCATCAATTTTATCTAATCCTAAAACTTTAGTTTTTTCTAGAATTGCAAAAACAATTGTGAATACAAGTAAGAAGGGTAGAATAACATCATAAACTCCAATCTTATCCAAAAAACCAATTATGCCTCGAAAAGCGCTTTCTTGTACCATCTCGTTTTATACCTCTTTTAATAATCAATAATTAATAGAGAATAGTATATAAATGTATCGGAAACTTAAGTTAAAGTTTCTGGGACATACAGAAATTAAATTTCATTTAATTTCTTAATATGTTTCTAAAGACAAAGTTGATTAGATAGTTAACCTATATTGTTACAAAACGAAGTCTTTAAATATAAGTATAATTTTATAATCTATTATTTTGAGGTGGGAAAAAGTGAGGGTGAATAAAGTTATCTTATTATCAGTTTTTTTACTAGTTATTTTTTCAGTATTAGCAACATCTTCTTTAGCGGAATCGGATATTGAAATAACAGTTAAAAATAACCATATTGCATTTAGTGAAAGAGCACAGTTTAATTTAAAAATTACTAATAATGCTGATGAAAAACAACGTTATAGTATTTATTCTCTTCAGTCAGGACAAGGATGGAATGTAGACCCATTTCCGTTGAAGGATAAGATTATTGAGTTATATCCTGGAAAAAGTTACACAACAATAATTCAAGCTCAAGCTTTTGATGATGGTTTACAACCAGGAATTTATTATGTTCAGATATCTATTGCTAGTGATCTAGGGGAAACTTACACAGAATCATTAAAAGTTTACTTAAGTCCAGAAAAGCCAATTGATTATTTACCGGCGATAAAAGCAACAATTGACATGAATGATAAGATTAGTCCAAAAGATGGAGTTTCAATCAAATTATTTTTAGAAAACAGGAACCCTTTAGATTTAACAGGATTAGTAGTGAAAATTCAAAGTGATATGCCAGAATTTATTAAAGAGGCGACAATAGATTTACCACCGCTAGAAAAGAAAACTATTGAGTTCTCAATTAATCCTAACCAATTTCAACAACCAAAAGAGTATATTATTTTCTTTGTCTTTGAACATAACGGAGAAGTAGCTAAAATTATAGATCAAAAAATTGAAATTCTTTCATTACAACCTGAATTTAAAAAAGAAGTTAATGAGAATAGCAAATTGTTTAGGTATTATAACGAATTGATTGTTACTAATGATGGTAATGTTAAAAATACACAAAAAGTTCTCTATCCAATTTCTTTATGGAAAGTTTTGTTCACAACAAGTGAAGGAAAATCAGAAAAAATTGAGGGAGAAAGATATTTAGTATGGGAACAGTCTATAAGTCCTAACGAGTCAGTTACTCTTAATTTTACAACTAATTATCGGGTTGTGATTTATATCTTAGCAATTTTACTTATTTTTGCTGGATTTTATTTTTATGTTCAATCACCTTTATCAATTAGTAAAAGTGCAATGACAACTAAAACTGAACATAATGAAGGTGCTTTATCAGAGATTAAAGTTACTTTGGAAGTAAAAAATAGAACTAAAAGAAACATAAAAGGAATTGATATTATTGATCAAGTTCCGGGCATTGCAAATGTTGAAAAAAGTTTAGAATTAGGAACATTAAGACCAAAAGAGATTAAACATTCAAAGAAAGGAACAAAAGTTATTTGGTCATTAGTAGAACTTGATGCTCACGAGCATCGGATCATTACGTACAAAGTCAGAGCAAAACTTAATATTGTAGGGACTTTCAGTTTACCCAGAGCAACTGTTGAATATGCTCGAAAAAGGGGTAAGAAAGGAAAAGCTTACTCAAACGTTTTCAATATAAGTACTTGATAATATTAATCATTGTTAAGATTAAATGTGATTGTTAGAACACAAAAACATTTATATATAAGGTGATTTATTACAATTAAATAACAATAAAATAATAATCAAAGTTAAGAGAGGGTGTAAAAATGAAAGACTTTTTTTTACAATTAAAGGACAAATTTGTTAAACCAATAGAAGAAGAAGATGAAATAGAACAAGGCGACCACTATGTAGAGTTAGGTGCAGGTTCCACTAAAGAAGAACAAGCTAAAGTTCTGGTAAGACCATTTATACTGGAAGAATTTGAAGATATCAAAGAAATTCTGGATGTACTTAGGGAAGGATCAACTATTGCTTTAGTAAACATTAAACCACTTAAAGACAAGGATTTAGTAGAACTTAAGAGAGCAGTTTCTAAGTTGAGAAAAACTTGTGAAGCAATCGATGGTGACATTGCTGGATTTGGTGAAGATTATGTTGTAGCTGTTCCATATTTTGCTAGAATTCACCGTGCTAAGCAAGAAAAGTTTGATTAAACAGTGAGTTGTTTTTATTTTTTTATTTCTTTATTTTTCTATAATTGTTAATAATTCAATACTTACTTCTATCCCAGACAAATAAGTAGATTACTAATAGGATAACAATACAAGCAATGAGTGTTAATAAGACAAGCCATTGGCTATTCAAATTAGAAATAGTCTCCACACCAAAAGCACCAGTTAAACCGTTAAACCAACTAGCTTCAAGTTCTGGATCATTTGATTCAATAATCGTGTTAGTTTCTAAAGTATCAGAAAGTTCTTGAGTTTCTGTTGTTGTTTCTGCTACTTCTTCTACAATCGGTTCTTTGGTAACAGTTTCTTCTGTTACAGCTGCAGAAGTTATTGATGTTGGTGAAGCAGTTTTACTGCTGGAACTACTGCTAGAACCGCCACCACCGCCTCCTCCTCCGCCACCAGAAGAACTAGAAGAACTTGAACTAGCAGCAGGAGAACAAACAGTAGTACACGAACCACCACAATCAGTTCCTGTTTCATCACCATTCTGAGAACTATCAGAACAGGAAGTAAAACTAACTGAATAAGAGGAGGAAGTAGTTTGTTTTGTTAAAGAATCATCCGTAGCATCAATAGTAAAACCATGACTACCAACATCTTCACCTTCAAAAGTAATTGTCCAAGTACAACTTTTGGCAGTAGTATTCAAATCTGTACAATAAGAAGTTCCTGAAGGAAGAGTTAGACCTTCAAAGCTTCCAGTCAAATTAAATATTCCAGAATGATCAGTAGTAATAGCTCCCAAACTCATGGTTCCATCTCTTTCCAAATGAACTTCAGAATCGTAATTAGTAGTAATTATTGGTGCCGTTGTATCACTAACAATTACTGTTCTACTTTTTGTTATGGAACTAAAAGGATCAGAAACATTTAAAGTGATAATAAAAGTTTCAATTGAATCGTAATCATGACTTAGATTATCTCCTACCCCTAATCCAGAATCTCCAAAGTCCCAGGAGTAAGTTAATGAATCCCCATCAATGTCTGTAGCTGCTGAAGTAACTGCAAGGGAATCACCAAATTCGATAGTGGTTTCATTATCCGGAGAAAGAATGTTGACTACCGGAATTCTATTTTGAACAACAAAACTAAAAAGATTGGAAGCATTAATATTTCCTGCTAAATCTTTAGCATAAAACCGATAGGAAACGTTCTGTTGATTAATTAAATTATTTGGACCAGTTAAAATATAATTATACCAACTGTTATTTTCTAATTGCATTGTATAGTTAGTTAAATTGCCAGAGTAATCAGATTCAAAATAAATGGTTGAATCGTTAAGGTATTTATCAGTAACGTTAATTCTAAAATTAATAGTATTATCATTGTATATGCTTTGAGAAATGTTGATTACGTATAATGATGGAAATGTTCTATCAACAACAAAAACAATTTCACTAGTGTTAAAAATATTTGAAGAACCATTAGCAGAAACTGTTAAAGTATAAGTATCGTCAGGAATTAGATTACTAGAAATATTAATAATATCAGTCCAAGAAAAAATGGCACTAGAGATATTATTGTTAAAATTGCTTACAAGAACTGTCCCAGCACTATTTTTAATAGTATAATTGGTTGATGAAATAATTGAGTTGACAAGGGTGATATTTAAATTAAAATTGTTTTTTAGAAAAGAATTGTTTCTCGGTGAAATGAATATAATGGAGGGCAAAGTAATGACAGGAATAGGAAGATCAACAATTAAAGTTCTATCAGCACTAACACCAGTAGTATTAATGATATCATTACCATAAACACGATAAGTGTGATTACCAGATTCTAATGCATTCATAGTAAACTGAAAATTAGTATCACTTAATTCTGTCATTGAATAATTATTAATAGAACCATTATTAGATTCCCATTCAACAATTGCAGAATTTAAATTTACGTCAGAAGTGATATTGATTGTTGCTGTAGATGTTAGGAGAGTGATGGCATTAATCGGAGTATCAACAGTATAATTGATGAAAGGTTGAATTGCTTTCAAAACGTCTATTCGAGGGAAATAAATATTGTTTCTAGTATCAAGGATAAGTTCTCCAGATCTTCTTAACCTATCTTTTACTTGAAGAGGAGTAGGAGTAACACCATACGCACTTTTCCAATATTCCATGACAAGAGCGGCAGCACCGGCAACATGTGGAGCAGCCATTGAAGTGCCGCTTTTACTTCCAAAGTTAGAATTCGTTATTGTTGAAGTAATAGAACTGCCCGGCGCTAAAACACTAAGAATAGGAGCGGTATTATAGTTAGAGATAGAATCACCATCATTTACTGAACCAACAGAAGTAACATTCTCACCGCAAGCAGGGGCCGTAATTCCGGCTGAGCTTTTACTATTCCCGGCGGAAGCATCAACAAAGATTCCTTGTGAAACCGCCCAACTAGATTTTGCAGCTAAAGGGTCATCATCATCACAAGTGCTAAGATAAGGTATCTCTGCACCTTGATTATTTGTAACGCCAATACTCATAGTGATAATCGAAATATTAAAGATGGTAGCGTTATTAACACACCAATCAATTGCAGAAATTGCATCAGCAGTATTACCATATCCAGCATCACTAAAAACTTTCATCGCAACAATTTTTGCACCCGGCGCTACACCGCGATAAGTAGAATCTTCTGAAGTGGCAATTCCTGAAACGTGCGAACCATGACCATGCACATCTTTAGGATCATCATCATCGTTACCAAAATCATAACCGGCAATAACTTTATTACAATTTCCGGCTAAGAATTCTTCAGTAGTACAGCCACCCAAAGCAGGATGAGTATAATCTGCACCAGTATCAATCACACAAATTGTTTCGCCAGAACCATCTATTGCCGCACCATTAACAGAAACATCCCAAACATCATCTGCGTTAATTAAAGATGTAGAAGTGTCAAGGGAAAGCATAATTGGATAATTAAAATCTACTCGTTCAACATTTGGATCATCTTTAAGTTTTTCTAAACCCTCTTCAGTAATATCTCCTGAGATGGCGTTGATGGTTGAGTAAAGATGTTCTACTTCAATATCTTCTTGGATGGTTTCTTCGTTTTCTTTAGGAGGATTGTTTTCTTGGTTTATGTTTTCTTCATCCTGAATGGGTTCTTCAGTATTTTCATTTTCTTTAGTTTCTTCATCGGCACTAATAGTGATTCCTTCTTCAGTATCAATACCCAAATTTTCTAAAACTTCTTCTTGTTTATCTCTGATTGCTTCTTTCCTTTCTTCAAGATTATCGGACAAAGTTTCTTCGTCTTCTTTCAAAGTAATGATAACAGAAACTGTTTCATCTTCATTTAAACCAACTGCAGCTCCAGATAAAAGATTGTTAGAAAAAGCATTTTCTACAAAAGGATCAATTATAACTGATGATTCTGAAGCAAAGAAACTATTACTAGTAACAACTAGGATAGTTAAAGATAATAAAAGTAGTCCCAAGATACATGTTCTTTGTTTCATTTTTAAATTAACATCAGTTTATTACTTTTTTCTAAGAGGATAGAACCTAAACCTTTTCCAATGTTGAAAGAGGCTTCTGAAAATACTCCCGTCAATAAACCAAAGAAACTAAGTTCTGTTTGATAAGACACAAAATCAACTTCTTCTAAATCATAATTATCTTTGATGTATTGTTCAGCTGAATCTTTATCCCCTAATTGGTCAATTAGATTTAGTTCTAAAGCTTCAATTCCCAAATAAAATTCTCCAGTTGCCAATTCAGTAACTTTACTTTTTTCTAGGTTTCGATTATTTGCTATTTCCTCAATGAAGTAATCATGAATCTTATTAATTTTCTTTTGAAGAATAATTTTTTCTTCTTCAGTAAGTTTTCGGTAAGGAGTGCCAGCATCTTTATATTCGCCAGCAGTTAATTGTTCATAACCAACACCATACTTATCCATTAAACCACTAAATTCTAAGAATGAAGAAATCACGCCAATACTTCCTGTAATAGACATTCTATTAGCGATAACATGATTGGTTGCAGAAGCAATCCAATAACCACCAGAAGCGCCAACTTCTCTGATTACAGAAATGGTTGGTTTAGTTGTTTTCTTAATTGCAGAAGCAATTTCATCTGAGGCTACGGCTGAACCGCCAGGAGAATTGATTTCAAAAAGAATTACTTTAATTTGTTTATTATTTTCTGCCTCTTTAATAAAATTAACAACTGTCTTTGCAGAGGTTGTAGATTGTCCTAAGTAACTTCCACCATTACCAGTAATTGGACCATCAATGGGGATTATAGCCACGTTGCCGATTTTAGAACCGTCAAAGAGTGATAATGAGATTGGTAACAAAATGAAGAGGACGAAAAGAACTGCTAAAACGGTCAATAGAATAGGGAAAAATCTACTTTTTTCTTTCACCGTCTTTTTCATAGTATATTGTTATATGTAAAAGGTATATAAATGTAACGAAAAAATTAATTAAAAAAATTGAGAAAAGCTTTACTTATTTGTTTCAAATGCATATGGAATGTCAAAACTATATGGGCATCCAACACCCTCTTTAACTTTATCAACTTCTGGATGAGATGCTTTGCATCTTTGTCCATGTCCACCCGCGTTGTATAGACATTCAACATTACTTGAGATCATACTACTTCCGGGACTTTTATGTATCTCAATTTTAACACCTACTGGGGTATCCAGAACCTCGTCTCCAACATTATTTCTACCTTTGCATTCAATTGGATAAGTTTGTGCCACATATTCGTCTATTGCCATAATTTTGAGTGATAAATAATTCTTTTTAAATCTTTCTGTATTTACCCCTAAAGAAAATAAATGATTAAAAAAAGTAGCCCCGCGCGGATTTGAACCGCGGTCAATGCCTCTCCTTCCCAAGAAGGGTCCAAAGGGCACTATGATAGTCCACTACAGTCCGCAAAGTAAAAAACTTTTCCACGGGGCTGTGAACTTAAACCACAGCAGGGCCAAACTTAACATTAATGCGTTTATTTATAAAATTTTTGGATAATCTTTCACTTCTTTTCTTTGAACTTTAAAGATAAGGAATTGATACAATAACGTTTACCTGTTGGTTTAGGGCCGTCACGGAAAATATGTCCCAAATGACCACCACATTTCTTACAAAGAACTTCTTTTCTAGAGATACCTAACTTCAAATCAAGTTTAAATTCAACAGCTTCTTTCTTGGCATCATTGAAACTTGGCCAGCCACAATCTGAATCATATTTTGTATCAGAATTGAAAAGTTCGTTACCACAAGCAGCACAGACATATTTCCCTTTTTTGTTATGTTTAACATATTTTCCGGAAAATGGAGCTTCTGTACCTTTCTCCCAAAGAATATGATATTGTTCTTTAGAAAGTTTCTTTTTCCACTCTTCTTTTGAAACCATAAATAGAAGTAATTATTTGAAGTTTATATATTTTGTTGGAAAAGAAAAAAAATTAAAAAAAGTTAAATCCCTAATGTTTCCATTAAAACGCACTTTTCTTTCTTGCTAATTTCTTGACCTGTAAGAACTCTACCATAAATGTTCTTTTCTTCTGGTGTCAAAGCATCTAATATGCCTGGACAATCAGATTCCAGTTCACTGACTTTAGCAATAACCGTGCTCGGATCTAAACTTCCCATCAAAGTTGTAACTCTTCTCCCTATCCGCTCAATATCTCTATCACTTGCACGTCTTTGCAAAATATCACTGATATCATCGGCAGGAAGCATTTCCCTGATTTCTCGGTCGCGAGATATAACTCTACCAATCGCGGTCAGATTGTACGTTCTTACTCCTTCATCAATCATTCCTCTGTATCCGTACAAATGAGCCACCAAAGCAGCACAAGTTCCAATTCCAATCAACATTGTTATTCCAATCATTTTATTTTACCTCCTAAGTATTTTTATTTTTATTTTTTTGTAACATCTAAATCAACATCTTTATTTGCCAAGAACTAATTTTCAAACCCCATCCATCCCAGAATTTAATTTCCAGAAGCTGTAAGAATTTATATCAGTTCTAATTAATCTTAATAGAAATAGTGCCAACTAGTAATAACAGAAATTTCTTTTCCAATACTAGTTGTAGTTTTCATAGATTTATAGAATCAATAATAGTATAAATTACTTTTCCTGAAGAAATCAGTCATAATAAGAATTAAAAGAGAAAAAGCATTATATTTCCCACAAAAAAGCATCTAATTTAAATAAAAATATGTGGACGGCAGGGCTCGAACCTGCGTAAGCACTAAGCTACTGGGTGTCTTCTGTCGAAACAGCCTAAGCATAGCCTAACTCTTGATTTTCATCAAGGAATTATCCAGCCCGTTTGACCACTCCGGCACGTCCACATGACGAAAAACTTTCTCAAGCTTTTCTTTGTTCTTTAAAGGTAAATACTTTAAAAACCTATCGCTATCTCTTTTGTATATTTTTATTCCATAATAATTTCGTTGATATTTCTGGTTTAACCATTTTTCAGAATAAAAACGGAACCCCCAGTTTTTAAGTATCATTCCAACGTCATCCATTAATAATTTACTTGCCGAAGTAAAGCCGATAGTATTTCCTCTGATCCCACCATCAGTATCAAATAAACCAGCAATAAAATGTTTTTGTAAACTCATACAAATAAAGATCTTTTGCGGAATTCTAACTGAAGAACATTTTCTACCCGCAGGAATTCCCAATGTGTCCGTAAGAAAATAATAAAAACTTTTGTTCCTAAAATTAAAATAATACAGTGATTTTCTGTTTCCTCTATTTTTTGGTCTTTTTTTAATTGTACTTTTTGTTTGAATCACTGATTTAATTGAAGTTTCAACTTTTTTTAAAAAACCCAAATCAATAACTTCAATAGCAATTTTATAATCTTTGGATTTAGTCAAATTTGCTTTGTGCGAGTTAGAGATATGTCCATCCCCAACGATTACTCCTGCGATATAAGCAGTTTCTTCATTAATAGGTAATTGATAAATCTTCCCAACATTCATTTAAATCACCTCTTTATTTTATATATTTTTAAAAACAATGAGCGTAGAAAGAGAGCAATTCTAACAGAACTCATTAAATTTCTTTTAGTTTCCTAAACCAAAGAATTTTATTAAGAGTTCTGAGAAAAGCTTTACTTTTCTGGAACCCCAAAAAAATCTTTGTTTTTTTGTATGGTTTTGGATCCACTCTTTTTCGTTATTCTTAGTAGTAGAACTGATTTATATAATTTGCCCGCACCTGACCAATGGGTTGTGCGACAAAAAAGTCATTCTCACAGCAATAAACTTTATAAAACCCACAACACTACTTAATGAAATGGCAAAGAAAGAGCAAAAGAAATCTAGAGGAACAAAAGGAATTAGTGTAAGCAAAGAGAACGATTTTAGTGAATGGTACACACAAGTTATCCAGAAAGCAGACTTAGCAGATTATTCAGCAGTATCTGGATGTATGGTAATTAAACCAGCAGCCTGGGCAATTTGGGAAAAGATTAGAGACCAAGTTGATGAAAGAATTAAAAAATTAGGCGTTCAAAATGTGGCTTTTCCAATGTTTATTCCTGAATCGTTACTTACTAAAGAAGCCAAACATATTGAAGGTTTCGCTCCAGAAGTTGCTTGGGTAACACATGCAGGAAATACTAAATTAAGTGAACGTCTTGCAGTTAGACCTACCTCAGAAGCTATCATGTACGATTCTTATGCAAAGTGGATTAGATCCCATAATGATTTGCCGTTAAAATACAATCAATGGAGTAATGTAGTCAGATGGGAATTTAAGCATCCAACTCCTTTTTTTAGAACAAGAGAATTTTATTTTAATGAAGGACATACTTGTTTTGCAACAGAAAAAGAAGCCGAGAAAGAGGGAGAAGAAATTATTGCAATGTACACTGATGTTTGTGAAAACTTTTTAGCTCTTCCAGCTTTAATAGGTAAGAAATCTGAAAAAGAAACATTTGCAGGTGCAGTATATTCTACTTCAATGGAATTTATGATGGATAATGGGAAAGCAATTCAAGGACCAGTTTTTCACCATGATGGACAAAATTTTTCTAAAGCTTATGATATTAAATTTCAAAACGAAGAAGGTAAAGAAAGTTATGTTTGGCAAAACACTTGGGCCATTTCAACAAGAATGATTGGAGTAATGTTTGCTATTCACAGTGATGATAAAGGATTAGTTCTCCCTCCTAAATTAGCAGCAACTCAAGCAGTAATCGTGCCAATTCTATTTGAAGATTCTAAAGCAGAAGTATTAAAGAAAGCTAGAGAAATTAAAAAGAGTCTAGAGAAGAAAGGAATTTCTGTTTACTTAGATGATCGAGAAAATTATAGTCCTGGTTGGAAATTCAATGAATGGGAAATGAAAGGTATTCCTGTACGAATAGAGTTAGGGCCAAGAGATTTAGAGAAACATCAAGTTATGGTTGCCAGAAGAGATACTTCTGAGAAACAAGCTTTAGAAATAACGGCAATTGCTGATGAAGTTAGAATTTTATTAGATGATATTCAAAAAAGTTTGTTTGATAAAGCACAAACGATTCTTGATAAAAGTATTCTTAAAGTTGACAATTTGAAAGATGCTAAAGCCGCATTTAAAGACAAGAAGATTGTTATTGCCCCTTGGTGTAGTGCTGTTGAATGCGAAGATATCTTTAAAGAGAAAACAGGAGCTAAGTCATTAAATAGCCCTCTGGAGCAGCCTAAGTTGAAAAAAAGTCAGAAATGTTCATTCTGTAAAGAAGAAGCAAAATTATGGATGCATTTTGGAAAGAGTTATTAGATTGATTATTTGAATGATTTGTTAGATTATTCTGTTAGTTGATAGTTAAGCTAATTTTACTGTTTTTTCCACACATAACCATTAAATTTATATTCTAGAAAGTAATGATTCTATTTATGCCGTTAGAACGAGAAATAATTGTCCTTGGAGATATTGAGATGGGCGCTGGTAATTTAACTGACGATTTTATTAGTGATAATGCTTTATCGGAATTAATTATTGAACTAAGCAAACGGCCCCATGCTATTGATTTGGTTCTTAATGGTGATACGTTTGACTTTCTTAAATGCCCTTACTTTAGTGCTAATCAATTAAGTTATCCGCGACACATTACTAGCGAAATTTCTATTAACAAACTTAATTTGATTTATCATGCTCATAACAAAGTTTTCAGAGCGTTAGGAAAGTTTTGTAAAGATAAGAATAATAAATTATACTTTAATATTGGAAACCACGATACAGATTTAGTTTACCTGGGAGTACAAAAAAGAATCAAAGAATTATTGGGCAATCCAAAAAACATTTATTTTAAACAAGTTTATCGTTACAAAAATGTTCATGTTGAACATGGACAACAATACGATTTTTTAACAAAGATCAATTTTGATAAATTATTTCTTAATTATCGGGGCAAAGAAATTCTAAACCAATCATTTATTTCGTTCGGTTTGATTAGTAGATTTATGCATATGAAAGAAGCCCATCCATTTCTAGAAAGAATTTTCCCTAGAAAAGACCTGTTAAAATTACAGCGGAGATTAATTAAGAAACTTACTCGAAGAACGGTAGGGTATTTTGTAAAAAGTATGTTATATTATCCGTTACGATATTTTTATGACCCAACTTATACTTATCCCCGAGAATTGTTTAGGGAATTATATATCAGATTAAAAAATGTTCATTGGGACGTTGACAATGTGATACCCACATTTAAAAGAAAGAAAAAACATTCGTTTAAAAAAGATAGAATTTTTGTTTTAGGTCACATTCACGAAAAATTTGTTGAGGATAAAGATAATATCGCTTTAATTCATCCAGGTTCATGGAGAGATGAATATGATTTAGACATAAATATGAGAAAACTTATTCCTCGACCAAAGAGATATGTACAAATTTTAATTACAGATGTAGGAACAGATTACCAAGTAATTGAAATCCCTACAAACAGAACTAATTTAAACTTTGATAAAGTAATTAATGATGAACTTAAACATGTTAAGTTAGTTGCTAAAGAAGAAAAGTTTCATCCGCCATTAATTTGAGATTTACTACTAACTCACAATCAACAACATTTAAGTAAAAAAACGTTTCTTCCAATACTTTACGATTAGGGTGGTGTAATATTTTAGAAAAAGCAATAGAGGATGTTATTGAAAAGTATTCAAGTTTTAACGAAATAGCTATTGCAATACACCAATTTATTATTGAAAAAGAAGGGGAAAAAGAAACTAAAGATAAAGAAGGGGAATTAGAACAAAAAGTTGATGAAGAAAAATCTGGAACTGATGAAAAGAAGAAACCTATTAAAGAAAGATCATTAAAAGATAAAAAGAAAAAATTAGAAGAAAAAACTGTTAAAAAAGATAATATTAAGAATCATGATGCTATTACTTATGCTTCTCAACATGAACAATTATTAGCAGAGAATTTCTATAAATCAAATGTGGATTATGATAATTTATTTTCTTATACATTTTCTGGAATTAAAGTAAATAGTTTTGATGTATATGAAAATGACTCTTTAGCAAATTCAGGAGATGGTTACGAAAACATGGATATAGAAGAAGCTAAAGAAACACTTGTTTCTATTCAGTACGCCACGGTTTTAGGATCAATGACTGAAATGAGTCTTGAAAAAAGAAGACAATTTGCTACCTGGGTTTCTTTCAACAAAGGTTTGATGAACTTATTTGAGAATTTATATGGCGTTACCGGTGACGTTGATTATAGTAAGACATTTTAGAAGTTGTTACCTATTAATAGTAAATAGCCGAAAGACTTATAAATGAGTAATAATATTTATTACTTCTCAATGACAAAGCAAGTATTTATATGTTCTTTAGATGAAAAAACAGTTCAGAAGATTAGAGATTCTACTAGAAATAGTTCTTTTCGTAATAAAAGTCATTTGGTAGAGGAAGCTATATTGAAATTTCTAAGAGGGAAGAAATGGGACTAGAAGATATGTTGGAAAATGTACTTGTAGAAAACACCCAATATAGTGAGGAGACTATTGAGAGAGTTAGATGTTTAGTTGAGTATGAAGTTAATAATCCAGAGAAACGAAAACCACGTGCAAGATATCTTGAAGAAATAGATGATTGGAAACTTTATCATAGTTTGTATTCAGAATGGCAAGGAAAATCAACATCTGAAATGCAAAAAGATAAAGGATCTGGGGCTAAATCATTTTATCAAGCTTTCAAGGCATGGACAAAAAAAGAAGCAACTGATGAAAATGGAATTGAGAATAAAAAAAAAAGAAATGAATTAACACAAAGAATTTTCACACCAAAACAAAATGATTGGTCTGCTTACACCACAATTAACCATTGGATTGATCACTATGAAAGAAATCCAGAGTGGCAAGGAAAATCAATAACTGAAATGAATAAAGATAAAGAATCTGGAGCGAGTGCATTTTATGATGCATTTAATAGATGGGTAAAAAATGAAGCAATTAATGAAAATGGAACAACTAATAAAAAGAAAGAACAAGAATTAATAAAAAGAATCTTCACACCAAAAAAAAATAATTGGTCTTCTTACACCACTATTGATCATTGGATTGCTCACCATGAAAGAAATCCAGAATGGCAAGGGAAATCAATATATGAAATGCGAAAAGGTGAAGAATCTAGAAAATTTTATGTTGCTTTTAGTAAATGGACAAAAAAAGAAACAACTAATGGAAATAGAATTGAGGATAAAAAGAAAAGAAAAGAATTAACTCAAAGAATTTTCACACCAAAACGAAATGATTGGTCTTCTTACATCACAATTGATCATTGGATTGCTCACTATGAAAAAAACCCAGAATGGCAAGGAAAATCAACTCATGAAATGCGAAAAGGTGAAGAATCTAGAAAATTTTATGCTGCTTTCAAGTCATGGGTAAATAAAGAAACAGTTAATGAAAAGATAAGAAAAGAATTAATTGAAATAATCTTTCCATCACGACATAATGACTGGTCTGCATATACTACAATTGACCATTGGATTGCTCATTATGAAAAAAATCCAGAATGGAAAGGGAAATCAACTGAGGAAATGCAAAAAGATAAAGAATCTGGAGCAAAAGCATTTTACGCTGCTTATAGAGTATGGATAAATAATGAAGCAAGAGATCAAAATGGAAAAGTTAATGAAAAGAAAAGGAAAGAATTAACGCAAATATTGTTTCCGCCACGTAAAGCCCCATACTTCTACGTGTTTGGAGATGAAGAAGCACATTTTGATTCTTATCCGGAAAGGATTGTGGGGATTATGCTTGGTGAGTATGGGTTGGTAGATTCATTCACAGAAGGGATTAATCTGCACGTTCACGTTAATTGCAAAAAGCGAAACAGTATTGATTTTTTGGTGGGAGAAGCATTTATTGAATATCACCCTTGTTCTATATTAGATAAAAAGAACAACCTATCTCTTAAACAGGCTGGTCAAAGAAAGAAAGATAGTATTACACGTCCAGAGTATGATGGTTTTGAATTCTACCACATTTGGGAAGTTGAAGATCTTTTTAATTTGTTACAAGAAGAACCAATTCAAAACATGCTTCCCGAAGAACATAGAGGTTTGACTAAAAAGCGGTTCAAGAAAGATCTTAGAAATGTTCGTCAGAATTGTATCACTTACGACAAAGAAAGAATAGAAAAAGTAAATTAAAAAAAGAAAAATAAAAATTAATAGTTAACTAACACCTGCACGTCTCTACCAAAGATAGTCTTCAAGTCTTCGAAAACTGGTTCTTTAATGAACGCACGCTTAGGCATTTTCAGATCTGCTAACGCTTTTTCAAATTCCCCAAGAGAAGAATCTGTTAAAGTTCCCAAACTGCCATCTTCATTAATTTTAGCTTTCTCAATTCTTTTATCTTTAGCATCAATGTCATGGATAACAAAAGCTACTTTGTCAAGCAAAATAACCTCACCATACTTATCGCCGTGTTTAACTTTGATTTTTGTTCTTTCTAATTCTCGGCCACGTTTCCTTTGCATGTACTCAATCAAGAATTTAATCAAACCAGTACTACCTTTACGAGCTTTTTCAACAGCAGCTTTACTTAACTTTTTCTGATCATGTTTTGTTTTCGCTTCCACAACCTCATTCAAGTCTCTTAAATATCTAGCAGGCACTTTTCCAGTAGAGATTAATTCATCTTCAAACAACTTGATGATTTCTTCATCTTGTGCTTTTTCAATACCTTCCATTTTCAGAACATCTCTGATAATGGTCATGATTTCATCATAAAGAGTTATAACACTTTTCTGGTTATGCATCTCTTCAATTGTTTTAAACAACTCTTTAATTCTCTTAAGATATTTTTCAGCGTTCTTAATCAATTCGTCAAGTTCAATCCCAGACAATTCTTTTCTTGTACCATGTTCAATATCTTTTCTAACTTGAACATTTTTCTTTAGAATTTCGATATATTCCGGTTCCAACATTTTCTCTTTCTTAACAAAGATCTCTTCCAAAACTTCAGGAGTTTCTTTTGGTGTTGGTGGAGGAATTCCATAAAGCATTAAAGCGGCCTGGCTTGGAGTTAAGATAGCATAAAATGTATCTTCCATGCCCATATCTTTCAGTTTTAATTTTACCCGGTTAATACTCTGCTCACCAGTACTCATAAACAAATCGATCGCTTCTCTGCTCGGCTTGATTCTGCCCATTCTAAGCAACTGTTTCCAAGGCATAAAGATTCCCCGGTCATAGAATGGAACTCCGTCTCTAAGCAAAGTAAAGATGATAGGGTTAGCATCTTTTAGAGATTCCCAGAAATCAGTTAAGATATAAACTTGAATGTTTAATTTATTCTTAATTCCAGTCATCTCGCCTGCTTCTGCACCCATCCCAATAATGATTGCTCTCAACTTATCTTTCAATTCAGCACGAGTCATTTTCTTAACATCAGTATCGTCAATGACAATCCAAACATCAATATCTGAAGTGGCAGTAGCTCTACCCTGAACTAAACTTCCAGCAAGAACGTAACTTAAAATATATTTATCAAATTTCTTGATAACCATAGATTTATGAATTTCTGCAATCTTGATTGCTGCTAACATTCCAGTATCAAAAATTGGTGCACCAACAGAAATCAATTTATTCATATCACTTTTTCCATCATAACAATTCTGCCAAATGTCAGTTAACAAGATACTTTGAGTTTTAATGTTTTTATCAATCTCTTCAGCAAATTTGCCAATAATACTAGAGAACTTTTGATGTAATTCATCTTTAGACATTTTCTTAGAAGTGGTATCATCAACAACAACCATAATATTAATTTGATCAGGATTAGGTTTTTCTTTCTTATCATCAGCTTTTTCATCTTTAGGAGCTGTTTTTTCCGGTGGCAATAAAGTAATACCAACAATATAATCTCCAAATTTATCCAGAACTTTATCTTTAAGTTTATCTAATTTTGTTTTCAAAGCTTTTAATTTCTTTTCCAATTCAGGAGGCAATTTAGGTGCCCCTGCAGGTGCAACTTCATTACTTTTAGCTGGTTTCATTGATTTTGGTTTAACAGATTTATTCGATTTTTTTGCCATATTTATTTTCATCTCCTTATTTGTGGTGTGACTTTTTAATGTTGTAATAGAGTATATGTTTTACGTGGTTATAATTGTTTGGGAGGGGGGTGAGACCTTTTGATTACAGTTCTTTCGCGAACTGGGAGCGAGAGGCGACATGCGTTCGTTACGCTCACTTAGTCCCCTAAAAAACTTTTATTGCAGTTCTTTCGCTTATCCAGAAAAGAAATATTTAAATAGGGTTTTGATTTACTGGGTAATATGGCAGAAGCGAAAGATGATTATTTAGCGAAACATAAGAAGATGCACGATGCTGCAGAAGTTTCTTTTAACACATTTAAACACCACCACCATAAAGCGTATGCAAAAAGTGTTGATGAACATTTAACAGATGAAAAAGGAGAAGTCCACTATGAATGGTTAGATGAGGGTAAAAAAGATGGTGATAAAAAGATTTCAGCAAGAGATGTAAGAAAAAGTTTCAAAAAAGAAATGCGTGATTTTTATGTTAAAAAAATTGAAAAAAAATTAAATACTGAAATCAAAGATGAGTTTGCTAGAGATAGTATCGCTAAAGTCTGGTACGGCGTAGATATGAGTATTATTGATGATCATTTAAATCAATATGGCAGTGGTTTTAATTGGGATTTCTATAAAAGAAACGTGGTCCCGAGATTTGAAAACGAATTAGAACCACAAGTTTATGCACCAACAACAGAACATATTGATGAAGAACATACAAAGAGAATTGCTAAAGATCTTGGAATTGAAAATAGGTTAACCAGTCAACTTTCAGTTGATGAATCCAAAGCATTACTTAAAGGGTGGAGATCTGAAGGTGAGAGTATATCAGAAGACCTTTTGAAGAGAATCGTTGGAAAAAAGTTAAAACCGAAAGATAAGAAAAAGAAGAAATAATGTGTCACTGGCCAGGGATAAATAAACCGAAAGATTTATAAACTAAATTCTATTATATATGTAAAAATGAGTAGAAAAGTAGGTATATTTTCAGATTTGCACTCCGATAAGAGAAGCTTATATTGCTATGCTCAACTCTTAAAAAATTTAGGTGTAGATTCATCTGTATTCCTAGGAGATTTTCTATATAAAACGAGTTCAGAAGTGACTTCAGCTGAAGAAAATCGTGCTCATTCATTAGTAGAACAACTAAAAATAGATTCCACATTTCGACAAGATTACCAAAAAGGGTTATTTAGTGAAACTCAAATTAATCGTTTACTTCATTCTTTAGAATATAATAAAACCGTAAGTAAGAAAATTGCTAAAGCAGAATATCAAGAAATGAAAGAAATTCTTTCTGGATTAGAATTAGCTGTAGTTGGTGGTAATTGGGATTATAAAGAAGAGATAGAAGAAGTATTTGAAGGAGATTATCTTAATGCTAGTACAAAAAACATTGCGGGATTAAATGTATTAGGTTTTTCAGGTGGAGGTAGTCCTACTGCTCTTACTTGTAGAACAGAAACTTTAGCCGACAATGAAGATCACCAAGGGTTACAATATCAAACTTGGACTGAAAAATTAAGATCTGGTCAATCATTTGACGCAGATTTATTAATATCACATATGCCGACTACTGATGGCGAGAATGTTAAAAAAGAAAATGCAGTTGAACATTTAAAAAATTCAATTTTAGCAAGAAAACAACAAGGGTTTGATGTTCCAGAAGTACATCTTCATGGTCATAGACACGCAACAAGTGTAAAATATGATGAAGAGATGGGTGCATTTTTAGTGAATCCTGGCCCGGCTGGATCTACTCACGGAGCCGATATACCTGCGTTCTTAATTGGGGAATTCAATGATGAAAACAAGCTAACTAAAATAAATAAGTACGAAATTATTTCCTCATTAAAAGGTTTAACTGAAATTAAACAAACAGGACATTGGGATTTAGATTATGAAAATAAAAAAGCTGATTTTACTGAACAGAACACAGTTATTTTACAAGAAAGGAATATTCCTGAGTTTTGTAATAACTTATCATTAGATGATAATTTGGAATTAACTAGAAAGATAGATGTTAATTATTCATCTTTATCTAATGCAGCTGAGAAAGATTCGTTGTTAAGAAGAAACATTATGGTGATGGGAAGTGAACTAGAAGCAACAGCAAAAAAAATTAAAGATATTTCAATTGCCATTACCCACAATCATTTGATTGATAGTTATGGGAAATTAGATTTAACAAATTTAGAACAAACTATTGATGAAATCCATCAAGAGATTACAAAAGAATCTTGTTCTGCTCTCGGTGTTAACTGGGATTATATTAAAGATAGTTTTGATTTAGATGGTTTTGAAGGCAAATATTTAACAGCTAGCATTAACAAATTAATTTTTGGAATAAATCATGGATCATTAGCGCCATCTTTACGTGAAGGAGTAAGTAATGCTAAATCCGCTGATGATTTGAAAAATATTTCTGGTTCGGTGATTAAAGAAAGTCAAGAAAATCTAAGCAACGCTTACCAAGAACATATTCTAGGCGATATAAAAGATAGTGATTATCAAGAAATGGCAGAATTATATATGCCCCAAAACTTTGAACGGAAGTATGATGTTGTAAATAAAGAAGCTTTCCAATTATGGTATAAAACTTTTAAAGAAGGAATTATCACTTCAGACCATATGGACACATTAAAGTCTTATCAAAAGAAAGAAGATTACGTTGGTAGAGAGAGAACTAAAGAAGAGATTGCTGAAACATTTAATTTTAATGTTGGTGATATCTCGGAAGATGTTGTTCCTCAACAAAGAGGAGAAGGAAGAGAAATTTCAGAAGAGGATATAAATAAGTTTAGACAAGCAGTCAGGTCCGGAAGAATTCCAGTTTTAAGAGAAGGAGAGGATGAATATTTAATAAATCAACAGAATGGACAAAGAATACCTTTCGACCCAAGTCAGTTTGGTTTAGGGGCAGGAGATTATCAAGCACTTAATCGTGAAGAATATCAGAGTCAGATGAGAAATAATCAAATCAGGCATCATGAAAATCAGGCTAATGATTTAAGAATGCAAGAAAATCAAGCTAATGGTAATAATGTTACTGATTTAAATGCTCAAAGAGCAAACAGAGATAATAATCTAAATGCGCCTTCACCAGCAAGAGATTATAGGAACTTAGATCAAGCGGTTTAGAATTTTAATTTATTTTTTAATTATAATCCAAATTTTTATAAACATAAAAATCTTTCTGAGAATATAAAAGAGGTAGATAATTTGAGAAATCTAGAAATAGCTAAAATCCTGAACAATATTGCTGACATTCTTGAACTACAGGAAATACAATTTAAACCTAGAGCATATCGTAACGCAGCCAGAGGAGTAGAAGGGTTAACTGAAGATATAGCAGATGTTTACAAAAGAGGCGAATTGGAGAATATTCCAGGAGTAGGTAAACACATTGCGGAAAAGATTGCAGAATATTTAGAGAAAGGTAAATCAAAGTATTATAATCAGTTAAAAAAGAAAGTTAAGATTGACATTGAATCACTTCATCAGATTCCTACTTTAGGACCGAAGAAGATTAAGTTTCTGTACGAGAAATTAAAGATCAAAAATATCAAAGATTTAGAGAAAGCGATCAAGAAAGGGAAATTAAAAAAATTGAAAGGGTTTGGAGAAGAAACTGAGAAAAATTTATCAGAAGGGATTAAGTTAGTTAAAAGCCGTCCAAAAAGATTTCTTTACTATCAAGCCCTTCCTATTGTTAACGAAATAAAAAATTACTTTAACAAATCTGGATTTGTTAAAAAGATAGAAGTTGCGGGTTCGTTTAGAAGGGGAAAAGAAACAATTGGCGATTTAGATTTCTTAGTGATATCTAATAAAGCAAATGAAGTAATGAAATTATTTATGCAATTACCAGACGTAAAAAAAATAATCTCAAAAGGAACAACCAGAAGTTCGGTCCGATTAAGTAACGGATTACAAGTAGATCTTAGGGTGGTTAAAGAAAAAGAATTGGGTTCGGCGCTAATGTATTTTATTGGTAACAAACAACATAATATTGAATTAAGAAAAATCGCTTTATCTAAAGGTTATACGTTAAGCGAGTATGGATTGTTTAGACTCAAAAGAAAGAAATGGGTTGCTGGAAGAACTGAAGAAGAAATTTATCAGAAATTGGGAATGGATTATATTGAACCGGAACTAAGAGAGAACAGTGGAGAAATTAAAGCTGCTCAAGAGAAGAAACTACCTAAATTAATTACAAACAGAAATATTAAAGGTGTTTTTCACAATCATACTAAATGGAGTGATGGTAATAATTCCATGCTAGAAATGGCTCAAAAAGCAGAACAGTTAGGAATGAAATTCATTTCTTTCAATGATCATTATGGAGATATAGCAATTACTAATCCACTTAACGAAAAAAGGCTTGTTGGATATCTAAAAGCAATAGAAAAAGTTAGAAAAAAAGTAAAAATTAAAGTTTTTTCAGGGGTTGAGATTGATATTCTTAAAGATGGAAAACTTCCTTTATCCGCAGAGAAATTGAAAAAGATAGATGTGGTAATTGCAGCAATTCATTTAGCTACAAGAATGCCTGAAGAGAAGATGACAAAACGAGTCTGTGATGCTTTAGAAAATTATCCAGTTAATATTCTTGCTCATCCCACCGACAGATTAATTAATTCCCGAGAAGCAATTAAACTTAATTTAGAAAAAGTTTTTTTAACTGCTAAAAAAAATAATGTTTATTTAGAAATTAATTCATCTTTTGAAAGATTAGATCTTAATGGTGAGAACATCAAAGCTGCAAAGAAAATGGGATGCAAATTTGTATTAAGTACAGACGGCCACAATTTACAACATTTAGAAAATTATGTTTTAGGAGTTACTCAAGCAAGAAGAGGTTGGTTAGAGAAAAAAGATATTTTAAATTGTTATAACTTAAATAAAATTGAAAAAGTGTTAAAAAAATAAGTAAATAAATTAGTCACCAATACTTTCTTTGAATTCGTTCAAACAGACATCAGAACAGAAAACATATTCTTCGCCTTCAATTTCCTGTGATACTTTCTTTTCATCATTAACTGCTGAACCACACTCTGCACATTCGTCCATTTTTTCATCATCAGCATAACCTTTCATGAAACTTGCGTCTAGATCGTCTTCCTCAATAAATTGTTCTTTCTTTACTGGCTCTGCATCATCAACATAATCTTCCATTTTATTCAACCTCCATATGCCTAAGTTATATTTTTTCGGGTTTGCTTTTAAATCTTTCGCCTATAGTATATATGCGCATATGTTTTTTAGCTTAGATATAAGTGATTATTCCAATAATATCCTTTTGATCTTGTTAATTGATCTTTCCCATGAAAATGAATAAGCCACAGTTTTTCGGGCATTATTACTCAACTTTTCTCTTAATGATTCATTATTTAATAATTTCTCAATTTTTATAGCTAACATTGTTGAACTATTTCTAGGGAAAAAAACACCATTATGACTTTTAACAATATAATTTTTAATAAAACCAACTTTTGTAGCAATAACTGACAAGCCGGAAGACATCGCTTCTAAAGTAGCAAGTGAAGTAGTTTCAGTTAAGCTAGGCATGACAAAGATATCCATCGCTTTAAGATAATCTTCAACATTATTTACAAAACCAGTAACTTTACAATTCTTAATTTCTTTAAATTTATTGACTAGACCTTTGTGGCCATCTCCAACTATTAATAGGACCACATTATTTTGATTATTTAATTTCTGAAATGCTTCCAATAAAATTTCAGTATTCTTTTCTTTTGAGATTCTACCAACGTAACCAATAACTAGTTTATTCTCTTCAATGCCAATTTTCTTTTTACTAGCAGCTTTATCTTTTGTTGGAGAAAACTTATCAATATCAATTCCTAACCGAGCAACAGCAATATTAGTTTTAACACCATTCTTCTTCATCTGTTCGCCAAGTTCATGATAAGGAACAATCAATTTATCACATTTATTATAATAATGCATACTGATCTTTTTTACTAAGTAAGCGAGGGTTTTACTCCAAAAAGTACGTTTAGATTTTTCTAAAAGTTCCCAGGGTAAAACATGAGTATAAAAAAAAGCTTTCTTCTTATATTTACGAGCATAACGAATAGCAAGAAAACTCGCTAGAGCAGGACCCTGAGCAAAAACTAAATCGGTTTCTTTGACAGCTTTTTTTGTTTCCATGAAATTTTTTAATGATAATCTAATTGCTGGATATGTTGGAAGTGGGGAAATAAATTTTGAAGTTGTTAAATAATATGTGTTAATACTTTTGTTAGATTTATGGGGGCCAAAGTTGGGAACAAGTAAACTTAAATTAAAAAATGCTGCTGCTCTTCTTAAAAATTCGTCAATGAACATCACCGTACCGTCTACTTTTGGATGATAAGTGTCGGATACAAGTAATAATTTTTTCTTTTCTGTCATTTTATTTACTTTGGGGTTATTTTATTCTGAAGAACTTCTCTGCAAAGAGAGTTCTAATTTTAAATCCATTCTTAATTGCTCTAAATAATAAAAGTAAAAAAGGATAAGCAACATGAACTTTCTGACTACGGAATGATTTTAACGCTTTCAATTTCAATGAAAAAGTTTTTGTAATATTAACATACAATGAAGGCCAATTAGTTTTAAATGAAACTGGATTCCAAACAGAATAAACATACAGTTCTGGTTTAAAATCGAGTTTTTCGTAAAGGTCCAAAGTGATTTGATACACGGCTTTATGATCAGGATGAGGGTCTTCAATACTATGCGTGAATATTTTTGTAGGTTTCTCTTTATTTATTTTTTTTAATAACTCTTTTTCTAATCCTCTCTCTTGATAATGTTCTAAGAATTTCATTTCTCCCAAGTCATAGATGTCAGTTTTACAACCTAAAAGGTCGCTGGCTTCCAAAGCTTCTTTTGAACGCATATCTTGAACAACTTTCTCTTTCAACCAAGGATGAGACTTCTCACCATGAGAAAATACTATAGAAGTTACTTTTTTACCATCTTGAGCATAATTAGCGATAGCACCACCTGCACCAATAACAAAATCGTCTGAATGCGAACCGAAGACAATGATAGATTCCCTCTTTTTTTGTGGCATTTTAGGAAGAAAGTTATTTTATTTTATAATATTATTGTTTTCGTAAGTAACTTTTATAAATAACTAGCAAATTAAACCTATTACGCGCCTGTAGTTTAATGGCTAGAATCCGGGCCTTCCATAAGGTCTGTAGTCAACTACTCACTTTGATGTGAGCCTGTGATCTGGGTTCGAATCCCAGCAGGCGCACCATTTTCCTATTTATGGTTTTAATGTTACAATTAAATTTCCAGGTAGAAGAGTGACTTTTCTTTTAAACTTTTTATTTTCATACAAAGAAGTTGCTTCTTTCGCAGTTAAATTAGTTTGAATAAGACCATACATTTCAGCAAAATCATAATTTTGTTCATGGCCATTTTGAAAAGAATTCAAATAGGTCTTCAATTGTCCCATCAAATTTTTATGATTACCAAGAGGGATTACAACTCTTGTTTTTCCATTATCAGAACAAACAGAATAAGTTTCAGGGATTTTATTAATTAAAATTAGCAAATCAACTGATTTTTTAGATTTACTTTTTTTAAGTTTTTCTTTAAACTTATCTGCAATGTCTGTCATTTTATTGATTGCTCTGAAATTCTTTTCAAAAATTAGAAATTACTATTTAAATACTTAGGTAACAGAGTAGTAAATATTATATACTAATAATATTTTCTTGGGTATAGGTGATAGACAATGAAGCTTACTATTGATACAAAACATGACACTCATGATGATATTCGTAAAGTATTACACATTCTAACGCACATCCTGGAAAAGAAAGAAGGAAGTGTTGATTTAGATTCTGAAAGATTAAATTCTGCTAGTTCTAATTCTGAACCATCTGACACGGGAAACTTAATGAGCATGTTTGCCAATCCCGGCGAGAAGAAAGAACCGGAAACAGATACGGCCCCAGACTTTTCTGGTTTCATGAATCTAGTTAACAAGAAAGAAGAAGATGAAAACGAAGAACCGAAGTTACAGTTTTTCTAGGTTGTTAGCTTTTGTTAAGTTTAATTTGGTTTTAGGCATTTTTATGATTATTAACTGGCAAAAAATAATCTAAAAAGAAGTAATCTCATCTATTTGATAATTCATGTAATTTTATTCCAAGCCTCTTTTCTTCGGCTATTAATCCTAACAAAAAAATTTTAATAGACTCTAATTCAGATTTCAATTCTTTCCAATCCTGAAATCTTTTACCCTGTTCTCTTAATATTTCTAAAATGTTTTGTTTACCAGGATGCGCTCCTAACTTCCATCTTTTCGCTTCAGGAACTCTGTCCCACCCAGTAAACTCTTCACTAATTTCTAAAATTTTTGAATACTTTTTCTCTCCAGAATCTACTTTTTCTAAAACTACCTGAATGGTTTCTGCCATATCTCTATCAAAAATCTGATACTCACCACTATTAATTATTTTCAAGATAGAACGTATGTCCTTTGCTTCCGTTCCTTTCATTAATTTCTCAAGAAGAAGATAGCCATTCTCCACCCAATTACTAGACACTACTTTCTTCTTTCTTGAAAATATATTCAATAATCTCATTATTTTTGTAATTCCATACTAATTATTAAACTTTTCGCATAATAATTTTCCTTGTTAAACAAATATCTAAAACACCCATAGCAATCCTAATAAAATCAAGATAACGAAGAACCGAAGTTACAGTTTTTTTAGAACTGATTACTTCATAATCCAATCTTTTGCTTTCTTTGGCCACCCTTGTAAAGCTAACAAAGCAAGTGGTGCCGCCCAATTTGCAGATCTTTCAACAAAATCCCAAATTGGTTCTCCAGCTATTGGTCTCATCAAAGCAGTCCAAAATCCCCATGCCGCTGCCCAAACCAACACTATCCGCAAAGGATACAAAAGTGCAATCAATGCAACAACAATATCCATTATTCCAATCAAGGGCAACAAAACAGTTCCAACTGACTCTGATAAACCTACAGCTGTAAAGTATGGCAACCAACTTTGTTTAACTTGTAACGCAAAAATTCCATGTCCGAAAAAACTTCCAAATACTCCAAGACGAAGTAAACCTTCCCCGGTTGTAAAAAATTCTTTAATTTTCATTATCGTCACCATTTAATATATGTAAAGCACTATTTTTAAAACACCCATAACAACCCTAATCCCAACAAAATCAGGACAACATAAAACGCTAAAATAATTTTACCAAACTTCTTTCTATCTCCGAAGATATAAGCAATTCCGCCTTTCACGCCCACATTGGTTAAAGCCGCTAAAACGATTCCGTTACGAGCAGTTTCTAAGGACAAAGTAGTTTTCGCTAGCTGTGATAAAGAAACAGTAATCGCATCCACATCAGCGAATCCGGAGATGAAACTTACCAAATAAACTCCTCTTGAAGATAAGTAAACATCAGCTAGTTTTACTAAAGCTAAAATTACGGCAAAGAAAGCACCGAACTTTAATGCTGGTCCTAACGTGAAAGGAGAAGATAATTCAACTTTACCTTTAGCATCTTTAGCTTTTCTCCATAACAAGTATGAAAAGATTGAACAAACAACTATTAAAATTGAAATGGGGCCAATAACTTTTGGTAATAAGGCTCGATTAATAACAAACACTTCAATAAGAATTCTGATAAACATAATTGTATTAGCTAAAATGACTCCCAAGACAAGAGCAAGATAAATTTTCTTTTCTTTTTTACTTCTGGCTGCGAAACTTGAAGTAACTGCGGTGCTACTTACTAAACCACCAAGAATTCCTGCCAACTCAATTCCTTTCTCGCCAAACCATTTCATCAACACATAACCAGCAAAACCAATTCCGGAAATGAAAACTACCATCAGCCAAATAACGTAAGGGTTAAACATTTCATGAGGACCATAGCCATGATTTGGTAATAAAGGAAGAATAACAAAAGCAATCACGGCAAACTTTAAGGTATCAGCCATTTCCTGTTTCTTAATCTTTTCAGCAAAATGATGTAATATTGATCTGGCATAAAGAATAATCGTAATCGCAACTGCTAAAACAATAGCAAGTGTAATTTCGTTATAATAAGCTAAAACTCCTAAAAAGAAAGTAAGAAAACCAGCCATTTCTGAAGTAGCACCAAAATGTGCTTTTGAACTTTTAACAATTACATAATAAGCAACAATAACTAAAATTCCTGCCAATAAAATTCCGACAATTAAAATCCATGGCGAGATTAAATCTCCAAGATAGGCAGAAAGTGCTCCGAAAAGAGCGATCAAAGGAAAAGTTCTAATCCCTGCATAATCATGACCACGTTTTCTAAAACGTGCATATTCACGTTCTAAACCAATTAATGCACCTAAACCTAAAGCAATAAGAAAATTTTGTAAGATATTTAATTCCATCTGACCTCTTTTTAATTAAGGATATTATTTCGCTTTATATTTGTTACTATTTTTTATGATCCAGTACATTCTTCTTTGACACTCTTCACAGTAAACGTAAACTGTATTGATTTCATATTTGGATGAGTTATCACTTCACTTTTCTCACCAACTTTAACAGTTACGTATTGTTCATTGACTATTTTTCCTGAATACTTTTTCTTAATACTTACAGGAACAATAATATCATCTCCGGGACAATAATTTGGACCGGTTACAAGTTTCCATTCAATAGCACCAGCAGCAGTATAATCCCCTTTTCCACGGTTAAGAGTAAAGGTTTGTTTATCGCTTGTTTCTAAGACAACGGAATTAAAATTACATTTTTTTGTACAACCTTCCGTCACATATAGATTAGCAACAGTGCCACATTCACCATCAATACAAGATTCATCCCAAGCACAATCAGAATTTTGAATACATTCAGGTTCATCTTTTGTTGAAGTTTTTGTTCCGGTTGCTGTATCTGAATCTGAAATTGAAGTTTTCTTTCCTGCTGAAACAGTTGTTCCTGAATCTTGCGCATCTGGGTTATTGGGATCATCTTTGTCTACAGTGGCAGGAGGAGTAGAATCAGAATCGTCTGTTGCATCTAAAAGATAATCTAAAACTGTACCACAACCAACTAAGAAAATACTTAAAACAATTAAACTAATAATTAATACTTTTCGCATTATGTTCACCTCTAATGTAAAGAAGAAAATTTATATACTTAAAAAGATTTCCTTTAACAGATGAAGAAAGCAAATAGTGGATCGTCATTTATAATATTAGTAATTCTAATCATAATCATGGTAGCTATTTATCTGTGGTTGACAGGATATCAACCGTAAGAATTAAACTTTACTGAACCAAACCTGGAACTTTTCCCATTTAACTTTAAATTCAGCTTGTTGTTCGTGTTTCTTTACAGAATTAACAATAGAGATTTCCATTTTGTCAGCGCCAACTTTTTCTTCAATCTCTTCTTTATAGTTTTCTAAGGCTTCTCTCATTTCTTTACTTGTTTTGATAAACAATACAATTTGATCTAACTTCTCAAAACCGGCCTTCTTTCTTAGTTGTTGAACATTTCTGGTAACTTCTCGGGAATAACCTTCTGCTTCTAATTCTTCAGTTCTTTCAGTATTTAAATATACTTGGCCAAACTTAAATTCACCCTCTTTATAAATTTCTGGAACATCTCTCTCAACATTAACCATATCTCTAGTAACTTTTATTTTTTCACCATTAACTTCAAAATTGTAAACATTATCTTTTTC
>JABHRR010000089.1 GCA_018670095.1 Candidatus Woesearchaeota archaeon | reverse complement strand
TCGGAACTTATGTTGTTAATATAACAGCTAATGATACTGTTAATAATGAAGCTTACAATTTAATACAAGTTGATGTTACTACCACACCCGCAATTGGGTTGACATTAGACTCTCCAACTTTAATTAGTGTTAATGTAACTCAAAATAGATCTTTTACGGTTCAAGTAACTGTAAGTTGTTTCAATGCTAATTGTGGGGAAGTAAATGTTAGTTTGGACCCTTATCCTGTAGAGAACAACAATAATCTAAAGGTTGAGAATGAGGGCTTAACAACTCAAAGTGCAATAAATCTTTATGACAATCAAAGTTTTCTTTATGACATCCAAGATAGTTGTGACATTATTGATGGACAATCAGATGTTTTTGATTATGGTTTAAGATTATATATTAACAACACTGAATATACTGGCTTAAGAACTACAACTGAAGATTCTGGACGGGAAGCATTTTGTGATGGTCAAACAAGATCTTTACTAAACATTTCTAGAAAAGTTTACGTTCCGAAAACAGCAAATTGGTCAAGGTACTTAGAAGTTTTACATAATCCTACTGCAGGAACAGTTTGTGTAGATGCTAAGATTTCTTCTAACATGGGTTCTGACGGATCTGATTTTATGAACACTTCGGATTATAATCGAAGTTGGGAAGTAGCTGATCATTGGATGATGTGGGACGATACAAGTGTTGCTGCTGGAGACGATGCTGCGGGATTTGTGTATCAACAAGATGGTGCAACTGAAACAATTGATACACTTAGTCCAGTTACGGCTTCTGGGGGAGCAAATAATTGGGTGTGGGAAGATATTTGTGTTGGTGCGGGCTCAACTAAAGTGTTAATGCACTTCTTCACACAACACAATACTCGGGCTGAATCAGAGGCAGAAGCAGATGATATTTATACTAACTTTAATGACGATGAACACTTAAGTGGCATGAGCGATGCAGAGAAAAATGCAGTTGTTAACTGGGCTATATCCTCAACAGTGAAAGGGGGATTAGTTTCTACAAACACCTCTGCAACTCCTTTCTATACTACAACTACAAATCCATACAACCTTTCTTTAAATGCTGGTGAATCAGAAACAATCACTTTTACCATTAATGCAACCGGAACTGTAAATCAAACTTATGAATTCTTTGTTTATGCTAATATAACCTCAGATATGACAATTGGTAATGAAACAAGTCATTGGAATGTTACTATTATTAATGATACTATTGGAGTTCAAGCACCAAGTATCTCTGTAATTTACCCTGTTGCTAATGGGAATTATATCACTGACATCACTGCAATTAACTACAGTTTTTCTACAACCCAAATAATTAATGAATGTTGGGCCTCTACAGATTCCGGTGTGACAAACACTTCTAAAGTTACTGCTGGTATTAATTTTACAGGGTTAGTAAGTACAACAGATTCAAATATTTGGACAGTTTATTGTGATGATAATAATAGTTTAACTGGCGCAGGTACAGTTACTTTTACTAAGCAACCAGTTTTAAGTTTGGCTTGGGTAACACCAACAAAAAATATTAATGTTACACAAAATAAAACTTTTACTGTTTCGGCTACTTTGACCTGTACAAACACAGATTGTAATAATGTTAATGTGACTTTGGACCCTGTAGGCACTCCTGTTTCATGTAAAGAATTGTATTCTCAAGGAAGTATTACTGATGGGGAATATACTATTTATCCTGATGGTGTTACTGCAGTAAGTGTTTATTGTGATATGACTCGAAATGATGGTGGTTGGACTTTGTTTGCTAATATGGATTATGCTAATTGTGCAGAATCTTTAACTTTTGGAAACAATAATTTGACTAGTCCTACTTCAGGACAATATTTAAGCAGAACCCTTGGTGGGCTTAACCATTCAAAAATCATGATGGTTCTTAATGATACTGGTGGTTATAAATTTGATTATGTGATGAACTTTTCAACTAGTAAGAATTTATCTCAAAGATTTATTGATTTTGTTGCTACTGGAGAAGTTGCTAGTTGGGTGGCAAGTGATGGAACTAATGATTATACGGGGGTTGTAACCTCTTATCGTTATAGTGATGGTGCTGGATTGACCTCTTCTGGTTGGGGTTCAAGAACAACTTTTTCAGCGGACGACGGTACTTGGGGTGTTGCTAATGCTAGTTCTTTAGATGGGAATGGTGGCCCTTACTTAAGTGGAAGTACTGGCAGTTTTGGTTTTGAGAATGCTAATTCGGGGGATACTACTTGTAATGGTTATTTTATTAATGGTGCTAAAACGGCTTCAACAACTTGGATAGCCAATGCTTATATTAAAGAAGATACTGATTATGGAACGACAACAAAAAGCGGTGTTATTAGCACAGTTAATGGGACTACTCCTTTTTACGTTACTGATACTCAGAATCCTATTAATATTTCTATCGCTGAGGGAGGATCTTCCACTATTACTTGGAATGTAAACGCTTCTGGTGATCAAAATGTAACTCATGAATTTTTTGTTTATGCTAATTGGACTTCGAATCAGTCTGTAAAAGCTGTAACGAGAATTTGGAATATTACAATCTCAAATTCCACCACTGCATTGGGGCCTACCATCACTGTATCTTCCCCAGCTGCAAATTCATTCACCACAAACACGGGATTAGATATTCTTTATACTGCTACTAGTGCAACTTTAGATTCTTGTTGGTACACCGCTAATGGTGGGGAAACTAATACTACTTTAGCTAATTGTATTAATATAACTGGTAAAACCTGGGGCGAAGGAGAAACAACTGCAACGATATATGCAAACGATACAGATAATTTGGTTAGCACTGCTTCTGTTACATTTACAATTGATTTAACTAACCCTACACTTTCTATTATTGCTCCTAGTAATGGTGCTAACACTGGTGATAATGGTTTAGATATTACTTATATTGCTACTGATACAAATCGTGATTCTTGTTGGTATAGTAATGATACGATGACTAGTAATACAACCCTTGCAAGTTGCGCTAACATCACAATTGTTACTTGGAATGATGGTAACCATAACATAACTGTTTGGGTAAATGATAGTGTAAATAATGTTGTTAGTGATTCAGTTACTTTTACCCTTGATTCCATTACTCCCACCATAACTCTCGTTTCTCCAAGTAACAATACAAACACAACAAATAGTGGTTTAGATATTACTTATATCGCTACTGATAACAATAGAGATTCTTGTTGGTATAGTAATGATACCATGACTAGCAATACAACTTTAGCTAGCTGTGCAAACATTACTTCTGTAACTTGGAATGATGGCCAACACAATGTTACTATATGGGTCAATGATACTTTTGGAAATGTTAATCTAAGCAGTGTTACATTTAATGTTGATTCTATCACTCCAATTATTACAATGATCTCTCCCGATAATAATACCAATAGTAATGATAACACACTTGATGTTAATTATGTTGCCACAGATACAAATCGTGATAGTTGTTGGTATAGTAATGATACGATGACTAGTAATACTACTTTAGCTAGTTGTGCAAACATTACTTCTGTAACTTGGAATGATGGCCAACATAATGTTACTGTCTGGGTTAACGATAGTTTTGGGAATAGTAATAGTACCAGTGTTACATTTAATGTGGACACAACCAATCCCACCTTAACAATAACATCCCCTACCAATAACACTAATACAAACGATAATGATCTTGATGTTAATTTCACTATTACTGATGCTAATTTACAATCTTGTTGGTACAATGATGATGATGGATCAAATACAACATTAATTGACTGTGCAAACATTACAACTGTAAACTGGATTGACGGCACTCACGTTATTAATCTCTGGGCTAATGACAGTGCAGGAAATAGTAATAGTGCTTCTGTAACATTTGTTATTGACGCTTCTAGTTCCACCATTACTTTCATAGATCCAACCCCAAGTAATACAATAGCTCAAACAACAACCAATGTAATTACTAATGTTTCCATTGTCGAACCAAATCTCAATGAACTGAAATGGAACTGGAATGGAACAAATTATACAATATATAACAATTCTATTGTTGTAATGATGAACTTCGATAATATCTCTGCTTTAGGAGAGAATGACACTCATGTATTTGATGTTAGTGGGAATGGAAATAACGGTACTACTGTTGGTGGTCCTATTTTTAATAATACCGGCAAACACGGAGGGGCATTTGATTTTGATGGGATAAATGATTATGTCAATACTTCTTATTATGGAGAGACTAGAACTTTATCTTTTTGGTTTAAGACAAACGATTTTGATACCATGAAAGGGATGTTCGGGCAAAGATATGATGCAGCTGAAGAATCTGGAAATTGGCAGATGCATTGGGATAATGATGCTCCTAACACCAAACTAAGAATTTATACATATGATTCTGGCGTTAGTGGAGGAGATATGGTTACAAGTTCTACATTCGAAACAGGTACTTGGTACCATATTGCAATCACTTCAGAAGTTAGTGATGTTAGATTTTATGTTGATGGTGCTTTTGATAGTAAATACACTTGGATGGATGTGGTACTTGGAGGAGGAGGTAATGATGATAGTTTAACAATTGGTGGAAGTTTTGGGAACACTGTTCTTTACCCTTTTAATGGTTCAATAGACGAAGTTCGTATTTGGAATCGAACTTTATCTGCTGTAGAAGTTTATCAGCAATACGCTTCTAACTTAAACAAATTCAATCAAACACAATGGTATCTTTATGTTAATCAAAGTAAGAACGCAACAACTGTTTTATCTGATGGTGATTATACCTATTATGCTTCTGCTAAAGATACCAATGAAAATGAGAATATTACTACCACTCGAACAATTACAATTGACACAACTAATCCAACAATTACAATTAGTTCGCCGACAAATGGCACCAATACAACTAATACTGCATTAAATGTTAATTATACTGCAACCGACTTAAATCGGCAATCTTGTTGGTATAGTAATGATACAATGACTAGTAATACTACTTTAACCGGTTGTGCCAACATTACCTCTGTAACTTGGTCTGTAGGAAATCATAACGTGACTGTTTGGGTAAATGATACTGCAGGAAATAAACAAAATAATTTTGTCACTTTTACAATTCTACCTGATGTTGACAATGATGGAGTTGATGACGCTAATGATCCTTTATTATATAACGAATCTAATGTAACTCAATCAGGAATCACAAAATTAAATATCACTGTGGGCGGTAATAGGACCAACGAAACTTATAGTGGTAAACAAGAAATATTATTTTATGATCAAAATACGTTAATGATCAATTTCAGTCACAATTTTTCATCAAAAAATTTAGACTTAAGTAACGTTACAATCATTAAAGATACTAATTATTTAATTGTAAACTTTTCAGGACAATTACAAGGAAATAAAACATTATTTATTACCGATAATAGTTTTATTACTTTATGTGTTAAAGATGCTGAGGTAAGTTCAATTGATGCACTTAGTTCCACTTGCGATGAGGCCAATGAAACTCTATTTACTTCTTGTTTAGGTAATAGTAACGCAACAACTATTAATGGAACTACTTGCACTGATTTAGGAACCACCATTAAAGTTGAAAACTTACAATATTCTGCAATTAGAGGGACTGTAGCAACCCCAGCAGCTTCTAGTGCTTCTAATGCCGGCGGTGGTGGAGGAGGAAGTAGTGGTGGTGGAAATGGTGGCGGTGTAGCGGCTGCTACAAAAATTGAACCTGAATGTCAAACAGACGCAGAATGTAGTCCAGATAAAACTTGTTATTACAATCAGTGTGTGAAGTTGTTTGACGTGAAAGTTCTTGACGTTGATTCTCCTATTGGTGATGATGGATTGTTAGGATTCACTTATTTCATTAAAGGAATGGCGGATATTAATGGTGATGTAGTTGTTAATTTCTGGCTGGAAAAAGACGGAGAAAAAATTAGTTCTGGCCAAGATGTAATTTACTTAGGTTCATTTGAAGAAAAAACAGAACAGACAAAAATCTTTGTCCCTCAAGAACTTACTGCAGGGGCATATGAGTTTTATGTCCAGGTTAGTTTCGAGAATTATCAAGCGTTATCACATCGAACAATATTTGTTGAAGAAAAAGATGGCTTGCTAGAAGTGAGAGTAGATGAACCATCCTCTTTCTGGAAAATGATTGGTTTAATTTTTGCTGGAATAGTTTGTTTGTTATTAATAATTGTATTGACGTTATATTTATATCCAAAGTTTAAAAGAAGAGAACCAGAGACCTATGCAAATATTGAAGAAGCAACAGTTGCTAATGAACAAGTTGAGAATAATAATCTTATTGCCGAATCAGTTAATCAAACTCCTCAAAATAATCTGAATAATAATCATTATTATCCTCAACCAAAAAGACCTACTCAAAGATATTATTGGGATCCAAAAACTAAAAATATTTTCAGAGATCTTTCTGAAGAAAAGCCAGTGGTAATTAATAAAAGTCTTAATCCTTGGATTAGTAGAACTGTTTGGGATTTTTCTAAATGGCCAAAGAAACGTTCTTGGAAAAAGCGAGTAGGTAATATTTTCAGAGAAAGAAGTAAATGGGCTTTTCCCAGATATACTTCTATCAAAGTTAAAATTTTAGGCCGTTTTTATAAGAAAAAGAATGATTGGAAATTTGAGAATTGGAAATAAATTTAATCATTAAGTTGATTAATCTTTAACTTTCTCCATTAATTCTTTAACACAATCATCAACATCATTACAATTAACTGTAAAAGAATATTCTTTCTTCTTCAAAGAATGATTGTACAACGGATCATAATAATCTGTTAACAGAATCTCTGCTGCTTTTTCATATTCTTTATTTTCTAATGCTTGTAACATTTCTTCTTTTTTCTTTTTAGAAATTACTCGCCATAAACTCTCTGAAACTTTTTTAATCCCTGCAATCATCTTCTCATTTGAGAAATATTCTTTAACAGTTTCTTTAACTCTTATTGGTAAATCTCGTTCAACATAAACATTTGTCCCTTTAAGCATTTCTTTCCAGAGAGATTCAGGGATCATTAAATTCCCTATTCTTCTACTTTCTCCTTCAATAAAAATAAACTTTTCTTCATTTAATTCTTTCAACTTCTCCAAAAGCAAATTGTCAAACATCTTTTGTGTTCTTGGTTTCAAACCTACTGCCCCATATAAACTGCCTCGATGTTGCGCTAATCCTTCTAAATCAATTGAGTTTGGTAACTTTTGTAATAAAGCAGTTTTGCCAGTACAAGTCAATCCATTTAGAACAATTAATTTTGGTTTTAATTTAAACTCATTCAATTCCTCTAATATTAATGCCCGATAAGTTTTGTATCCACCTTTCAATTGGTAAGTTTTAAATCCTAGAGATTCAAATAAAGTAGTGATCACTTCTGAGCGCATCCCTCCACGCCAACAATAAACAACAATTGTTTTATCTTTAAATTCTTCAACAAATTTTGTCATTGCCGGAATTTTCTTTTCATAAAATTCCATTCCTTTTTCAATCGCTTCTTTCTGGCAGACTTGTTTGTAGATTAATCCCACCTCGTGCCTTTCTTCATCCGTTAAGATTGGTAGGTTAACTGCTCCTAAAATATGGTCCCCTACAAATTCTCCTGGTGAACGTACATCTATGAAAACTGCTTCTTTAAGTTCAAGAGCTTCTTTGATATTGATTTTATTAACCATCTTTAGTTCAATTTACAGTTAGCTTTTTAAAAGTTAACAATATAATAACCAATATGGATTACTTTGCACATGGGTTATGGAGTTACATTTTTCTTCACAGAACTAAAAAACCATTTTTGGCAGTTCTTTTTGGATTACTTCCTGATACAGCTTCTTGGGTGATTTATTTCTTTTACAATTTGTTTACGCAAGGATTTACTTTTGGTAAACCTAATTTGCTTAATATCCCTGATTGGGTTTTTACCCTTTACGGGATAAGTCATAGTTTAATTATTAGCACTATTGCTTGTTTATTGGTTATTGGATTAGTTTATCATTATCGTAAAACTTTTTTTTGGTATATTTTAGCCTGGCCAATAGCAGTTATCATGGACATTTTAACTCACACCAAAGATTTTTTACCAACACCTTTCCTTTGGCCAATTTCAAATTGGGCTTTTCCAGGAATCAGTTGGGGAACAAGATGGTTTTTCATTTCAAATTGGAGTTTGATATTTTTATCATTAATTTATATCATTCTTTGGAAGAAAGGTTTCTTTAACAAAAAGAACAGAAATAAAAATAATTTTGTTGCTAAGATAGTTTTCTTATTACATCAACCAATTATTATTCTTTGGTTCGGATTATTTTTAGTGCCAAAATCAATTTGGCCGGGAAGAATAACTTTCCATTTCTGGTTCATTTTTAGTATTATGGTAATTCAACTAATTTGGTCTTTATTAGTTTTCAGAAAGTTTGACATCATTTGTCCGTTGACTACATATATGCAATGGTTACGTGGTTATCCTTTGAAAAGTAAAAAAAATTATGATCATTCTTTTATTGCTGAAACTCTTGATAAGTTTAGAATAAAAATTCATTACAAAGGCGTCAATATCGCTTTGATTGTTACCTTAATTCTAGTAGTTGTGCAGTATTTTTGGTTCAGATAGTCTAACCAGTTCTTCTATATTTTTCCATTTCTTGAAGTTCTTCTCCAATTAGGATTGTTCCGTCCGCATACCACCCACCATCAAATATTCTTAATACTTTATTTTTATCTCCATTAATTCCAAACCCGCATTTTTTAGCCAGTTCTATTATATAATAATCAAAGAAACGTTCAAGTTTTAATGATGTTGCATAGTATGTTGGAAATCGTACAATTCTTTTATCTTCATCAACAGCTATTAATAATCTTGCGATGACATCTCCTTTATGATTTTTTGCCCACAATACTCTCTTATTAACTTCACTAGCATTAATAATTGTACTCCAATAATTTGCTCCATAAGTGTTTAAGCAAGAACCATTAACATAATTTCCCATTTGAAGTATTTCTAAAGGATCAAATTCAGAAGCTATTGTGATTTTTCCTCCAATGATTCCTTTTCTCTCTTCTTCCTGTCCGGATAAAGATTTTAATGCATTAATTTGTGTTTTTAAATCGTTTAACAAATCTTTTTCTTCTGATTTCTTGGTGAGTGTTTTATATTGTTCTTCAATTTCTTTAATTGTCTGATCGGTTAATTTAACACCCAACTTGTTGAGAATATCTTTTGCTTGTTCTAAATGGTGTTTGATTCTTTGTTCAGTATTATCTTCTCCCAAATCTTCTGCAGTAATTCTATATTCCTTTTCAAATTTTTTCAACCAAAATGGAGTGGGTAATTGTTTTAACCAGGCCTGATTATTCTCATCATTCCAAGGATACGCTTTTGGAATATTCTTGAATGGGTAGGTGTTTGATAAGAGGTATTCTTGAATTAGTTTAAAGCAAAGTTCTTTACATACCTCTCTTCCAGAACTTTTAATCTTATTATAAATAATTATTGCATTCTGAAAATTTTGATTTGATATTTTTTCTTCTATTTGTTTGACTGTATTAAGATTAAACATTTGTTTAATTGTTTCTACAATTTTGTCTTGACTAGATTGCTGATATAAAGCAACTACGGGTTCAAAGAACATTTGGGCAATTTTATCTAATGCAGAATTTAATATATTTTCAATTAATCTCAAAGCATCATTTTTTCTCTTAAATAATTTGTTAACTTTCTCTTCAGATTTTTCAAGTTTTTCATCAATAACTGTCATCTCTCTAATCTTTTTCTTAACTTCATTTTCTCTCTTAGCTTTATTAATTTCTTGAGAAATAACCTCTTTAGCATATTTCAGTTCTTCCATTACTTTAAGTTGTTTTTTCCATTCTAAATCAGATTTATTATTGTCATTAACTTCATTAATATTTTTTTTATCACTGATGATCCCGATTATCTTATCACCATTCTTTCTAATTTTAGCTAATTTCTTTTTAATCTTCTTTACGTTTAAATCTGGGTTTTCAGAATGTTTTAAGTAAATATAAACTAATTCTATAAATGAAAAATTTTCAATATTTTCAAAACCGGGAATTTGTGATAATGCTTCTGTGAATTTAGATTTCAGTCCTTGAAATACTAACCGAGAACTATCTAAAAACGAAGTGAACTTATTTCTTTTTTGTGCACTCAGATCTTTGATTGGCAATAAAATTGAAGTTAACTCTGAAAAATTATTTATTTTTAGAGTGATGGGGGAAGCAATTTTTAAGAACAATTTCATTTCTTGATTGTAATCAACACCTAATTTGTTGATCAATACGTACTTCTCAAAAATATCAAGTACTTGGTTAGGTCTAAACATAATTAAATATTTTAAAAAAACTTTTGAATCTTGATTCAAATGTTGAAAAATATTATTTAATCTTCTAATGTTATGTTTTGATGAGGAAATCCTCGCTGAAAATTCGGTTAATTCTTCCCAAAACTTTGATGTCATATCATATGAAAATAATTCAATTAAGTCTTTATTAATTTTATCACCTGCAAAATAAGATAATCCTAAAAGAATATTATTCAGGGAAATTCCTTTTCTTAACAAATCCTCCCCATATTTTGGTACTAATATAGAAAATACTTCAGAGTTATAATTTAATTTTTTATCAATGTTTTTTATGCCTTGATAAAATTCTTCTAATGATAATAATCCTTTATCAACAAAATCAAATCCGCTACTAATAAAAGGGGTGTTAAGAATTTTTTCTATTTTTTTCTTTTCTGATAAATTGACCAATTCACAGAGAAATTCAAATATCTTTTTAATTGGAATTTTTTTTGACAAATTCATAATTCCAGAAATACCATTTACTACTAATAATAAAAAATTATTTTGCTTTTCAAACAGCTCTTTTGTCCCCCATTTATTTTCTATCACTTTATTAAAAATATTAATCATACTCAAGTACTCTTCCCAACCTATTGTCACTTTATTAAAAACTTTTACAAAATTATGATAAGTATAATATATATCTTCTTTTGGAAATTCCACATACTCTTTAAATAAGATTGAGGAAAATTCTTTCCAATCAAAAACATTTTTAACAATAAGAAATTTATAATCACTAAGGGTCTCAGTAATTCTTACTGGTAGTGATTTTTTAATTTTAAACGCTTTTAAACAAAAATCATGATAATATTCTAAATCTTCTTTATTTTGTAATATTTCACTTAAGTTTGGGATAGCAATTCTACAAATTCTATCTCCAAGATGTTCCCCAGTGGTTCCGCCATATATTATCTGTGCTAATAAAATTACTATCTTCCGAAAATTTTGTTTATTTTGTAATTCCAAATCTTTCCTTTTCAAATATATTTTATGTAAAAAGTCTTTCAGATCATCCATAAACTCAGGATTTTGATAAATTTGTTGAGCAGTTTTATTTCCAACTGCTTTTTTTCTTAATGCACTAACTTCTTCTTCACTTAATGATAAATATATAAATTTGTCAAAATGATGGATGACATCCCAAATGTAATAATATTTCTGATACATTGGGTCATTTTTATCAGAATCATAAATATTAATTACCTCCTCAACAATGTCCCAGTTATCAATTAATCTTTCTGCAAGAAGAGGGGTTATTGCAAAGTTAACTCCCATTTTAATAAGAATTCTTTTTTTCTCTAAATTTGGGTCTAATGAATAATGTTTTTCTAAAATTTCAAGTTTAGGAATAAGTGTACTAAGATAGGAAGTTATAGCTTCCATATTTCTTTTTATCTCTATTGATGATATTTCAATGTCTGTAGCACTAATGTCCTTTTTTTTAATTCTTTCAATTGCTGATCTTAAATAATGAACATACCTTTTAAGTCTGTCTAAATACTCTCCAACCTGATATTTATGGTCCTTAAGTTTTTCAATATCATTTTCAAGACCTTTTTGAACATGCATTAACATCCGTATATTATCTTTATGCCAAAACCAACCTTGTGGGAATTCAATCTCTTGAGCTTCTTTTTCTAGTTTTTTGAGATCTGTTGTTAGTTCAGAAATTTCCTCTTTTTTGAAAGACACCGTTATTTAGAGTTTTTTTTATATTATATAAATTTAACTTTAAATCTGGTTTTAGTTTAATTCAGAAATTTTCTTGGAAATTGAAAAAAAGCGCCCCGACCGAGATTTGAACTCGGGTCGCTGCCTATCTTCCTTTTCGGAAAGCCGAAAGGGCAGAATGATAGTCCGGATCGTGCTAACCGTTTAAGGTTATCTACACCATCGGGGCACTAGTAATTCAGAAAATACGTGTTTGCTTTAAAAATCTTTTGGCGAAAACCTTATAAAATAAAACAGTAATATCTCTCCTATGACTGAAAAAAGAATAATCTTGGGATTAACAG
>JABHRR010000014.1 GCA_018670095.1 Candidatus Woesearchaeota archaeon | reverse complement strand
TTTTCGGTGACAAAAAAACTCCGCAGACCATCAAAGGTCTGCTACGTATAACAGGAATTATGCGGTTGCGTTACTCGGGGCATCAAAGCCCCTGCGTTACTCACCCAAATGGCTTCGCCACTTCGCATAATTCCAACGTTATGCTCAAATTTTGAGAACGCCTAAGTAATAGAAAGGGAAGGGGAACTTACTCTCTTGGACCGGAATATGGAACTCTCTGATGAATAAAAGTTTCTGTTGTATCTAATCTATAATCTTTACCATCAAGAATAAATTTATCTCCTGGCATTGCCATCCCTGCGAATCCATGTTGTTTTTGATTGGAGTCTCTCCATGTACCGCCCATGTGGTATAAGAATGTAATTGCTTTCTCATCAGCGGATCTATCAATTAAATCAAGATCTAAATCTGAGTGAACTCTGGCCTCATTACCTGGACCTCCTGCATCTCGAAAAGCCAGTGCTGTTCCTTCTGGTAATTCTTTAACTTGTCTTGTATCGCCAGAAATCCATAAACCATATTCAGGAATATGAACTCCATAACATTCCATATCTTGAACATGTAATGTTGGATGCAGATATATTGCAGGTAAACCCGGGATTTTTATTTCTTCTCCAATAACAGTATTGAAATAAAAATCGAAGTCTGCTTGGAATGGTGCATTATCAGGATGTTGTTGATCTTTCATTTTTTGGTAAAGTGTTGATTTTACTGCACCTAATAGCTTCTGAGAAGCAACATAGAGAGTTGGTCTTTCGGTATCTTCTCTTCCAAGAGCATTCCATCCTAAAAAACCAACACCTTCCAAGCCATCAATATGATCCCCATGATCATGAGTCGCTATTAAATTGACCAAGGAACCAAGTTCAAAATTTCTTGCCACTAACATATTTGCATTATTAGCTGATAAATCAACAACAACTTTAGAATCTCCTCTAGATAATGTAAAATTTGAATTTCCTAGTTCATAGTTCATTGCTGAACCAGTCCCAAGCCATTCTAAGGTTAATTCGTTTCCCATAGGACATAGGAATATAAACTCCTTTATAAACCCTCTGCCAATAACTACTTTAGAATGAAGATACAGTTCCCCTTCCCGTGATGTATTTGTTAGATTGCCCTACGGGCTTGAAGACGGCGTTCTCAAAAACTCTAAAATTTTCCTTCGGAACGTTGCACTAAATTTTAGGTCTGCCCTTCGGTCAGACGAGCATAACAGCGATTAAGAGATTCCGAAATCTTGCAGACTTCTCCATCCAAATTCGGTTTTGTGGGTTGCCTCAAAACCGAACTTCTCTTAATCGCGATGTTAAGTCTAATTGAGTTTGGGCTAGATGATGACGGCGTTCTTTCTTACTGCTTCGCACCTTTCCATAGGAGTTCAAATGCCATTGCTTCCGCTTCTGCTACATCTTTATTCTCTGTAACTATTCCCACAATATTTTTACCTAAAGAAATCATCGCTACTTTATTGCTATAAATATATTTCAATGTAGGAAATGTAAACCCCTTTGGAAAAAATCTTGTTCTTCTAAGTTCTTTTTTCTCTAATCCTTTAATCTTTTCTTTTGTAAATTTTGTCTCTTCTGTTATTACTCTCGCTTTTATCTTGTTTTTTACTCTCTCTTTAAGATAACGAGGAAAATACCATTGCATAACTTCATAATGTTTTTCTGTGTTCCCATATACTAAAACTTCTTTCGGTTTCGTCTTAATTATATCCTCATGAATTGTTTTAACTCCTTCTTTTCCTTCATAAAATTCCACTTTTGGTTTTTCTGTTGTTTTTGCTCTTAATAGCTTTAACTCCGGTAAAATTGATTTTATTTGATCTTCTTTTTCATGCAAAATATTAATCAATTTTTCTGGTTCAACTGTTTCAAAATATTTAACACCAGATTTAATGAAATATCTCACTAATCCTTTTTCCATCAAAGATTTCAAAATATCATAAGAATAGGTCCTAAAAGTATTAGATTTATTTGCTATTTCATTAACTGTTGCTTGTCCTAACTCTAAATTAGCCAAAAACACTTTAATTTCTTTCTCAGTTAGTCCAAATTTTTTCAAAACAGTTTCTTTCTCCATATCGAGCAAAAATAACTACCATTATTTAAATTTTACTATTGTCGTTAAATATACTACTACAACAATTTAAATAATTCTCATTAACAACCAAAGAATAGAACATGGGAACACGATGTAAAATTGAATTGTACCACCACGGATATTGTACGCCAGAAATGGAAGAGGAAAATTACCGCCCCTTTGAAAGAACTTTTGTATATAGGTGGATGGATTCTTTTCCCAGTGTAATCTTCTCTGATCTTTTAGAACTAAAAATGGAATCAGATCAAGAGGAGTATAACGGTATAATAATTCTCGCAATGCAATTATTTTACAGAGGCGGATATTACCCACATTATGAAGAATTTGACACTCGTGATCAAAGTTATGCAATGAGAAACGTTTTAGATTATACTTATGAAGTCCATATAAGAGAAAAAACACCGAGAGATAAAAAACCAGAATGGTCACTAACAATAAAAAGAAGTTCTGAATTAGAAACAATCTTAGAAGAAACAAAATTTGAAGATATTAGAATTAAGAAAATCAGAGAATTATAGGGCATTTGAACTCTATCTATTCTAAAACTAAAAAGAGAAAGAACGCATTAAGACGCAGCTCATTCTGTGCTTGCTTTAGCCCAAACTCAACTTCTCGCTTACGCTCGACCTGAGGATAAACCTCAGGAGACTTAACCTCGTTATCTTTAATTTTTCTAGCATTAGTAACAATTATAATATCTATTATTAAAAAAATCCCCTCTTATTTAACTTGTTTATTGTAATACATTAAACTCTGATTTATCATTCTCTTATAATCAAGAACTCCTCTTCCACTAGTTGCAGAAACTATTGGTTTGCCTAATTTATTAGAAATTATAATACTTTCATATTTTTTTAACAACGAATAAAACTTCATCTTTGCAATCTTCTCTAAACTGAGATTTCCAAAAAAAACTAAAGTATAAACCACATGTAAACCAATTGGATATTGGGCAGAATTTTTAAGATTCGTAAATCTCTCCCAATTTTCCTTAACTTCATCTAAATTTTTAGAAGTTAGCAACTTTCTTTCATAAAATAACAAAAAACTTTTAGCTTTAGCCCAAGCTTCTCCTTCAAAAGATTTGAATTGTTTTTTAGAAAGAATTATTTTATCTGTCTCATCGTGTTCTATATAACTAGCTAAACCTTCCATAATCATCCCATAGAAAAAATCTTGCAAATAAGTTCTCCAATTAACGAAATGATAAAAGCTCTTTTTAGGACGTATCTTTTTCCATAAAACATACTTTAACTTTTGATTAATCTCATTCTTTAAAGTATAATAACCACCCACTTTTTCGTGCCACGCATGAGCCAATTCATGAATGATAGCTTTAGGCAAATCATCTGACCAAAAGTTGATAGCGAGTGTGATTATTGGTACTCCTTTCTTTATTTGATAATTGGCTCTTTTAGAATAACTCCCCATTTCACTTAAAACAAATTTTAACACAGGAAAATGTTTAGCTATTTTATTTTTATTACAAATTTTCAGAATATTCTCTTTAATAAAATTAATTTGTTCGTCGTGTGGTTTTTGTTTGATTAGGTCATATTTATATGTTTTTTTCCAGAAGTAACTTTTATCAAGGATAATAATTTTTCTTTCATCTAAATTATGAACCTCTTTTTTACTTAATGGCCACATATTTACAAATAAAGTAGAGGAGTTTATATTATTTTCTGAGAACGATTCTTGAGGGGATTTTTTAACAAACAATTAAATGCTAGAAAAACTTGAGAAACAAGTTTCTCACCCAGACGTAAAGTCGGGGAAAGATAACATCGTTATGTTTAATTTTCTTACTATAAAAAAATTATTTGCAAACTATAAACTAGGGGGACTTAATAAAAAATCATGTTAATCGATCTTTAGAATCTCTTACACCCGAATAAACAATATGAGTACCATGGTCTTCAACTTTGTATGTCTTTTCTAAAGAATTATTTCCACTAAATTGATCCTCAAATAGTATTTTTGATCCATCTTTTCTTACAGCCATAATTATAGGGGCCACTTCCTTGTTAATCCAGTCAAAATTAATATTTTTTGGATTAGTATTCAAATAATTAACCAAAGAATACCAAGGTGCTTCTTGATTATTCCAAGATACATCCGAGAAATCAGCAGCTGCATAATTTCCAGCAGTCATGACATACCATTGTTCTGCTTCCCATGGAAATTTATACTGACGCTGGATAGGTTCATTTCCACTAATATCCGGGTCACATTGAATCAATCCAAAGATGGCTTTAATTGTTTTATCCTCTGGAATTTGATATTCAGATTCAAATAATTCCTTGATTGAGTCATCTTGAGTTATTCCTTTATATCCATTATAGATTGTTACTGGTACAGCCTCATCTTCAAAAGCTACAATAAAACCTAAACCATATGCAACCCACTTTCTATCCAAGACTGCATTTAACCCATCTTGAATATTTTGAAATAATCCATCCACTAATTCTCTAATACGTTCTTTCGGTAACTTTTCTCTTACTTCAAATCCAAAAACTCGAGTCATAAGTCCATTAAGATTATTCAGTTTTATCAATCTTTTGGTAATTTAAAGTCTTAAGTCTCCCTTTCTTAAAAAAAAGAATTCTCCGCGGTAAAAAACTTGTCGCTATGCTCCAGCGGGACATAAAGTCCCGAGAACTTAACATCGTTATGTCTAATTTGGTTTTGGGCACTTTAATACGCATAGGGCAAAAAAAACAAAGTATTTAAACACAGATATAATAGTAGTAGATATATGGAAAAAATAAAAAAACACTATACTGAAGGTTATAGCGAAAATATTAGATTTAAAAGAGATAATATGCATAAACCCGAATTCATTCTGACTTTTGAAACTATCAGAAAATATCTAAAGCGAGACATGAAAATTCTTGAATTAGGAGCTGGAACTGGCGCATATTCCATACAACTTGCAAAAGAAGGTTATGATGTTACAGCTCTTGAATTAGTAGAGCATAATATGAGCATGTTAAAATTAAAAATAAAACCTAACATGAAAATAAAAACCATATTGGGAAATGCAACAGATTTAAAGATGATTAATGGTAAATTTGATATGGTCTTATGTTTGGGCCCTATGTATCATCTAAAGAATAAAGATAGATTAAAATGCCTAAAAGAATCTATTAGAGTGTGCAAAAAAAATGGAATACTCATATTTGCATTTATTTCAAATTACTTACCACTTGCAGATAATTTTAAAAAAAATATTAAAGAATTAATGAGAAATGAAAATAATTACACTTCAAACTTTCATCGCAAAGATGACGTTTTTACATTAGTAACAGTTGATGAAATCGAAGAATTATTTGGAAAAGTTAAATTGAAGAAATTAGATCTGTTGTCTCCGGATGGGATATCAAGGTTATTAAAAGATGAAATAAATAAATTTAATAAAAAACAATTTGCATTTTGGTTAGATTATTTGAGAAAAACAGCCAATGACCCTTCTTTGATTGGATATGGAGAACACTTATTATATATAGCAAAAAAATAAAAAAGTTTTTCCTCTCTATTAATAATTGAGGTGTTTGAGTTCTATAAACTAAGAGTTCAATCTTCGAATAAAAGCTGATAAATCATGCATTAATATTTTCTTGTGTTTCAAAAATATCTTTCCTGCCAACTCTTGCTTTCTCAACAATTAACTTGACTCTTTTAGCTCTAGTTTCATCACGCTTACCTCTTAAAATCCATCTGTAAAACATTTTTTTAGTAGAGGGTGGAAACTTATCAAAATTATCTTTTGCTTTTTTATCTTTATCCAAAGCTTTTTTTAATTCTGCAGGCATATCTGGATTTTTTGGAATTCCATGATCATGTGTCGGTTTTTTCAGACCTTCTTTGTAAAATTTCAAACCCCCAGGAGTCATTTTTCTTTGTTTAATCAAATCTTTAGCATATCCGAGAGTGTTATCACTCCATTTACTATTTTTATTCCTTCTAGAAAATGTTCTTATATATCTGTTTTCGTCTAGCTTTCTGAGTATAGTATCAATCCAACCGAAACAAATCGCTTCTTCCATTAACTCTCTATGTGAAGGAAATGATTTCCCAGTATGTTTCTTGTAAACTATAACAGAAACCTTATCCTCGCTATCATGATGCATTACTAACCATTTTCTAAAATCATTCCTGTTGAATACAGTTATTGTCTTCATAGCACCATCATTAATCTTTGATAACATTTAAACTTTATGGGTTTTCTGTTTCAATATCTTATTTTGGTATAATACTCGGAAGAACTTAACATCATTATGTGCTATATTTTTTCACAACATCAAAAATATCTCTAAATTCTTTCAGAATAAAGTCTGGTTTGATTTTATATTTTTTTAGATGAGACGGACTTAATATCTTCTTATCATGATTAGAAGGTGCACCATATTTAGCTAAACAAGCAACCATTCCCAACTTTTTTGCACCGCCAACATCACCTTTAAGCCAATCACCGACCATGACACAATTTTCAGGTTTTAATTTTAATTTCTTTAAAGCGTGATGAAATGGTCTTTTTGCAGGTTTAAATTTTCTAGTATCGTCAAAAGCAACAATAGTATCAAAAAAATCTACTATTCTCATCCCATATAAACGTTCATAAGCATGAATTTTTCTGGCATCGCTAACAATACCCAATTTAATGTTCTTTTGTTTCAATTTGATTAAAGTTTCCATAACACCAGGATAAGTGTGTAAAAAACTATTCCAAACAAGTTTATGGGCAACAATTGCTGCAGCAATAATTTTATGATCAACTTTTCCCAACACTTTAAGAGAAAATTTTTGAAATATATGATGTGCTTCAATACCTAACTCATTAAAAATTTCATGAATAATCTTAAATGCTTTATCTTTTTTTATTTTAAGACCGGCATCAATCATTGCATCAATAGATTCGGAAATAGAAATGTTTTTCATTCGATAAAAATCTATTAAAGTGTTATCAACATCAAAAATAATACCTTTAATCATATGAATTTACCTCTTTAATACAATAAGTGATAATTAAAGTATTATTGTTTATAAAATTATTCATTCAAATTAATTAAATCGTGCTCTTTTTTTCTTATTGTTTAGAACTCTTAAATAGCCATATGTAATTCAGAAAAATTTATATGTGTGTCTTTAATCTATATTTTTATCATGAAAAAAGAAATTATTCAAGTAAAAGGAATTATTGTCCCACCCAGTCCTTTTAATCACATCGTAAAAGCAGGTAATTTCATATTTCTATCTAGTCAATTATCTGCAGATATAAAAATTCATAAAATCCTTGATGGGGATATTAAAAAACAAACAAAACAAGCTCTTGAAAATATAAAATTTCTATTAGAATCAGCTGGTTCATCAATGGATAACATTGTTAAGTGTGTAATTTATATGAAAGATGTGAAAAAAGACTTTGATGTAATGAATGAAGTTTATAGTACATATTTCAAAGAAGGTAAAGAGCCAGCTAGAGTAACAGTTCAAGCACTATCTCCTATTGACAAAATAGATATAGAAATTGAAGCAACCGCAATAATTCCCGGACGATAAATTATTTTAAGCTCTTAGACTTATGTTTATAATACCACCATTTTTCTTTTAATGTTGCTTTTCGCCAATAATCTTTTAATTCAGAAACAGAAAATTTCTGAACATCAATAATTTTTACATTGTTTTCAGAAATCCACTGATGGGATCCTCTAGGCCTTTCAACAAAAGATGATGATAAAACTTTATACATATAAACAAATCTTCCTTTTGGTTTTCCCCTTACAAAAATAGATTTATATGGGTTTTTAGAATAATCTCCAAAACTTTTTGTAAATTTAAAACCAGTTAGCGCCATTCCTTTAGCAATATCCTTTCTGTCTGTTGCATAAACACCATAAACAAAATTATGAACTGAAGATTTGTCAGTAGGTCTATTCACTTTGAGAAATTTTCTTTTAATCAACACATTACTTCCATGATAAAGAAACTTTGGCTTCATGGATAAAGAAAAATTGTTAGTTTATTTAATCTTATCGGAACGAGCTCAAAATAACTCGGCGCATGTTCCATACTTGCAGGAGCATAAAGTCCCGGAAGCTTAACAGGAGTTAAATACAATTCAGAAAAAACTTTTTAAAACCACTAAGCCCATTCCAAACAAGATTACCCACTCACCAAGTCCACCAACTCTAATCGGGCCTCTAATTTTAAAATCTGATAAAGGATAAAATAATTTAAGGCCCATGGGGGTGATTATATCTCCAAACAAATGTGACCCATAACCAATTAAAATTGCAAAAGCATAATAACTGTTCCAAAAAACAATAAATAAAACAAATAATCCTAACCCCATAAAAATTGAATGAAAAATGCCGCGATGTTTAAACAAATAACTGATAATCGAACCGATAATCCCAGAAGCTTTTTTCATTTTACTTTTCCCATCATCAATGTCCGGAAAAATACTCCCTAACAAAACTAAAGCCAAAAATAAAATTTCATTCCCGCCAGTAAAATAATCTTTTAATAACAAAAAGAAAACCAGTCCAATCATTAAATGAGTGTGAAATAACATAAGATGGAAAAATTAAATGAGTTTAATTAACTTTCTTTTTCTATTCTTTTGTTTCTGCTGATTCAGAACTTTTAACTTTTTCAACAGGTTCCACTGATTCAGTACTTTCTACAGATTCAACTTTTTCCTCAACTTCAGCTTTCTCAACAGGTTCAGCTTTTTCAACACTTTCTGTTTTTTCAACTGTTTCAATAATTGCTTCTACCTTCGCAATCTCTTCCTGAGGATTAGCTTTCTCTACTATTTGCGCATTGAATTCTAGACGGTCAAACATATCATTCTTTTTTACACGGCCCATAACTTTAAACTGTTCACCCAGAAGATCAGTTTTCATAGATTCAAACAAAGAAGGGTCTTCTTTAAAGGCACCCATTTCTTCTTCATTTTTTCCTAAAAGGTGATTAGTTTGATTTTTCCAGAAAACTCCTCGAATTGTGCCCGTCCCATCATCTAAAACTACATTCATCACATAAGATAAAGCAGGAACAACATCATCTCCCTCTTGAATTCTTCTTCCAGATTCGGGATGAACCATAAAAAAACGAGGATCAAAAACCTGAACTACTGTACCAAGTAATTCTACATTTTCTGTACCATCATTTAGTTCAGATATTTTTTTCCTTTCAAAACCTGAACCCTGACGAACATTCTCAACAGTTTCTCCTTCAGGGTTAACCTCAATTTCCCCACGTTCACCAAGATGAACTTCTTTTTGATTCTTATTTTCTCGAACGTAAGCTTCTCTAACTAAAATAATATCATCAGCATTAACTTTTTCTAACAAATCTGTTTGTTCATTCCAAAAAACTACTCTCATCGTGCCAGTTTCATCACCAATGATTAGAGAACAAACTTTTCCAGTTGAATCGCCTTTAGCAAATTCGTGAACATCAAATTTTCTCACTACTTTACCTAAAACGGAAACGTTTTTCATCCCAGCATAAATTTCTTTAACTTTAAGTCTGTTTTTATTAACATCAACCAATTCAACCGCTAACTCATTAGCAATGATATGGGCTGCACCCTCTTCACTAATCAAGCCAGAAAGTTCGTTAATCTTTTCTTTAATTTTTAAGTCTAAATTATTCAAATCTAATTTGCCAGAAGCAACAATTTTCTCTTTAATATCATTTAATGGAATTTTATACATTGATAACCACCCTTTTACAATTTAACATAAAGAAAAAGATTTATAAGAATTTATATGGTAGAGGATATACTAAGAGGAGGTAAAACTTTGAATGTCTGATTCTGTTCCAGATTTAAGCGTAGTTACCGCAAAAATATAACTTCCATACTCTTGAGAAAGGGAACTTTTACCAACAATATAAACCATTTTATCTTCACAAAGGTAACCTTTAGCAATTTCTTTTGTAGTACAATCGGTATTTAGATCAGCTTTATTGATAGTCCAAGAACTGTGAGAATAAAGTAAGTTTGTTGGCACTTGTGCAAAGATATCTATCGCTTTACCAGTTTGACTAGCCAAAGCTAAATAATCAGTATAATAAACTTTGTAGCTATCAGCAGTATCATCTTTAGCAACAGAGATTTCATAACGATCAGTTTGAGTTTGTACTTGTGTATTATCAACGGATAAAGCACCAGTAGGAGTGAAATCTAAAGCAAACTTATATTTAACTGAATTTAAACTTGTTGAGATGACACAAAAACCAATTTCTCTACCAGCAAAGAAATTTTCAGTATTACAAGAAGTATCTTTCCAATTAGGAAGTTTATTAGCAGTAAGGCAAGTAGATAAATCATTAACGTTCTGACAAGTGGCAAGAAGATTTATCGCTGTAGAGATTAACGAATCATACTCTTGGAACGAATAACCTAAATCAACAATAAAATCTGTTTGGTAATAATATTTTCCTGCTGGAGTAATGATATCTTTTTTATCTCCATCGGCAAGGAAGAAAGTATCTTTAAATTCAATATTGAAATAAGAATTTTGAGGGATTTTTTCAGTTAATTTTTTTTGTCCATGTTCATTTAATGAAACTTTAGTGTCTGGAAAACATTTTTTATCTTCTTTATTCCAGAGATTAATACTATTAATGGTAGCACAATCAGAACTCTTTCCAGGTGGGAAACCAGAATTCTCAGCCAGTTCTTGAGCAATCTCTCTGCCAGTTTTTATAGCAACACTATCAACAGATAAAGATTCTTTTTCTGCAGCTAAAACATTATTAACTAAAAAGTCTGTTGACCATTCACCTTTCACCCCAACATCAACTTGACCAGTTTTACTGAAAAAGAAAAATACTCCTAAAGCTACCATAATCCCAAAAATTGTCCAATGCATTAAACTGCCTTTCTTATTCATTTTATTTATTTTATGTTATTGATGGTGAAACAAAACATTCTCCATCTTCCTCATCCCAATCGCAAGAGAAACCAGGGGTATTAGTATAAATTCTAACAGCATCACTAGTACAATCAGTCCTTGTGATATAATCAGAACAACCAGTGATAACCCTTCCTGCTAAAACTTTACTACCAGCTACTTGATCATCAATTTCTTCTATTGTAAAAAAATTGTCCTGTTGATAAATTTGAATACGGAGATTATTTACTGCTGATTCCGTTTGTCTAAATTCAGCCACACGACTAACTGCTTGTTCATTACTTTCATTAACACCGCCGTTAAGAATTGCTCCCAGGAAAATTAATAAAAAGAAAGCAGTAGTGATAGTAAATAAAAAGTCAAACAAATCGTCCAGCATTCCTCTTTTATTGAATCTTTTCATACTCCTATTTTCTCCTGTACATAAATAATTAATCGATCTTTAAACAAACCAGTTTGTCTTTTAACTAAAACTTCTTTGAAAATGGTAAATTTATCGACGTGCGCATATTTATCAGTCCTTATTTCTTCGCCGGAACTTTCCAGTTTCAATCTAAAATTAAATGTTTTAATTCCTCCAGCAGAAGCAGTACTATAACATTTCAACATATTTTCTTCATTAAACTTAGTCAAATCAATCGTTCCCAGAAGAACTTTATCACTAACATTATAAGCAAAACAATCGGGATTATTAGTAAATCTTAAAGCAATCAATTCTGCTCTAATCTCTGGCGGCACTTTAGCTAAATTGTTTCGATAACTAGCAATCACCATCGCAAAACCAATTACGACCATAGTAATAACTAATCCGGCAATCATCCAATAGATGGTTTTCCTTGCAGCTGCAAATTGTGCTTTCTTATTCATTTTCTACAGGGGGGTTGAATTTTTGTAAATATCTGATTAGTTTTTGATTTTCTTGGACTGGTTTTTCTTTATCAAATTCTCCACCACTCACAACAATAGTGTTAACTGACATCCAATTAATTTTATCAGGACTCCATTCCCATGATCCATCTTGATATCTGTAATAAAGCGAAGTAGCAAGAATTCCAGCATCATAAGTGTAAATTCCTGAACTATCTGGGGAACCTAACTGAGGTGGAACTTCATTATCGGCTACGTCAAGACATTTTTTCAAAATAATCTTTTTATTTAATTTTTCTAAACAGATATAATTGGCTTCTGAAACACTTCCTTCTGCTTGATAATTATCGGGAAGGAAGAAAGTAGTTACGATCCAAACATTTTCTTCTTCACCTTTATTAAAAACTGAAATTGAACCTTGTGTTAAGATAAAAGAGAATTTAGAAACTTCTTGCGGATAATTAACAATAGCATCACCGGGAACAGCAACCAAAGTGTCAATCATCATTCTCAATTCTTCAGCGGCATTAATTTTAGTTACTTGATCTGATTCACCATAAGCTTTACCGATGGAAACTGTCATATAAACAACTAGAAGAACGACAAGAATTTCAAAAGTAATCATAATTACACTGGCAGCTTTCTTATTCATTTAGTGAGTTCCTCCTGCTCCACCACCACCGAATGAACCGCCTTCGCCTTCAAATGGTTCGTCAGGTATTTCTACCGCATTATTTGAGTATATATTTATCTGATGAGGTCTTTTTTCTAAAGTGAGTGAGATTCTTCGAGGAGCTTTAAAGAAAGCGTCAACTCTCCAACTTGCTTCATCAGCAACATGTCTTTCAATAGCAAAACCGTCTGAACAAGAATAGGAATTAACATCTTCAGGAACACCAATACTACAATCATTTAATTTTAAATTAATGTCAAAAGATTCACAAATAGCAGAAACAGGTTTTACAGAAAACCAATTTTCAGTTAAAGGAACATCATATTCTACTTCCCTAAAAAGACATAAACACCCTTTATCCTCTTCACATTGACCTGGCTTTTCAAAAACAAAATGATAATCCGAACAAGTGATGACACAATTAGCATCAACATCTACTCTTACTTGGTTCTTGTTAGGTTCAAAGTAAACTAAAGCTGTAGGTTTATCAATAATTAAAATGAAATTTTTTCTCTCGCCAAGTTGTGTTTTCTCTATCCCTTTAATTTCATTAACGAAATCAACAAAATTATCTTTTGCTTGACCGCTTAATTGAAAAAATTTAGAAGCGAACATACAAGCAGGAGCAAAGATAATAATCGCTAGTAAAAGTGTTACTAAAAACTTTATCATTATCGCTTTTTTGTTTATTTTCATTTTTAAAAAAATTAAAAAAAAATTATTTAGGTATCCATCTTCTACTTTCACATTTGAAAAATTTGTTACCAAACTTTAATTGCTTATTATTACCAGCAGGATTACAAAGTTTCCATACTCCTTTCTGACAAATCAATGAACCAGCAGAGGTAGATTTCCAGGAATAAGCCATCGCATTTTCGGCAGCATCGGTGAGAGTTGTAGTAACAAAAGATGTCTTTAAGTTACTAATCAATTTGGGAGAATTGTGAGAAATGATAACTTCATCTCCTGCTCCAGCATAACCACAATCATTAGTAGTAGGGTCATCTTCAGAAACAACAATTAAACAACCATTATTTTCGGGATTCCATGTTGCAGATTTAGGGAAATCGCCGTCACCACAAGAGTTATCAAGACTTGAACAATCATAACCAGAAGCATCTCCGATATAACCACGACACATTTGAGTGATTGGTTTTTGTTCTGGGTTTGGACCTAAATCATCATTGATAACCAATTCAATTGATTTAAAACTTTCAAATTGAAACAATTCAAATTTCTGATTTTTCAAAACGACATTGATTCCTTTTTCATTATTTGTTTCTTCTTTTTCAGCCAAATCGTTTTCAGAATCAACTCTAATCTTTAACCAACATTCTTGAATGTTTGGTCCATCACAAGCGTCACCATCTTCACCAACTTTAACGAACTTAGAATAATCAATTTGATCATTCACATTATCCATTTCATGAGTAGTAACCAAATTAGGAACAAAAGTACTGGTAGGAGAATCAGATTCGTAAAGATTTTTCTTAACACAATCATCATGGTTAGTTGCATCACAAACAAAAACGCTAGTTTTGAAATTTTTAGTAATTGTTTCTTCACCTTTATTTTTTGCTTGAGATTTAACTTCAATCCATTCAAACTCGGTTGTACCAGCTAAGTCTTTATTATATTTTTCTCCAACTGATTTACCACCAGCAGTAAATTTAGTGATTTGTAAATCACCCTGAGTAGCAACACCTTGACCAGCAGATTCTGGAACGGCTTCAACTACACCACCAATAATCTCACAACGAGATTTACAAACTGTATTATCCGGACATTCTTTTGCAGGATTTTCAGGGTCGCCACCAATAGGTACAAGCCAATTACAAGTCTGTCGGTCCCATTCAGCTCTTTCTATAGTAGTTCCCTGCGGACAACCACGTAAATCTTTCATCTCACTACCTTTTGTTGACAAGCAAGGACATTTATCGAACATATTAGAAACACGATCTTTATCACAATCGCCAAACTCATCTATCTTTTCACCAATTCCACCGAAAAGTTTTTCTCCTCCTCCTCGAAACCAAAGCATAATTAAAATTCCAGCCACAATAGCTATAAAAGCAACCATTAAAATCCACCATAATTGGGCTGCACCTTTTTTATTATTAAATATCATTTCAAACACCTCTTCTTTTTGTTAAGTTAATTAAATAAATATTATTGGCCACCTAAATCTTTAACAACACAGCCCCCAGCTTCTATTCCTTTCATATGATCTAAGATAACCACACTTACATCCCTCTCATCATCACCATAAAAATTTCTTTTATGAGTCTTATATGCAACTGTGCCTGCAAATCCTGCTGTCCCAGCCATTACTACTCCAGCAATAGCTCCACAAGGTTCGGCTATAATACAAATAACTGTTCCTGCTATAGCAACTGTTGCTATCGCTGTGGCCCACCAACCACCACTTTCTTCTTTATTTTTTACTAAATAAACTACTCCATAAGCGTTTTCAGCCTTAATATCTTCACCAACCATTACTTTACCAGGGCCGCCATAACTTTGGAAATAATCTAAATATTTTAAACCTTTAATATCACGATGGTCAGTTTCTTGAATATATTCATACATCTCTCTTGCTCCAACAGTGCCACCCTCAATTTCTGTTTCATCAATAATTGTGGTATAACATAAGAAACATTTGTTTTCACCAGCAGGAACGCCAAAAGTTTTTCTAATAACATCAGGATCGCCTAAATTTTCTTCATATCTACCCTCCCCAAACATCCACCAACAACGAGCCATCATATAGGCTAATTGAGATTTAATTTCTTCACGATTACCGGTAATTTCTTTATCTTGAGTTTTACATAAAACTGGCGCTAAAGCGACATCAGCACTGCCAACTTGCATGGTACTGGCTGCTCGAGCATCAATACTAGTTTTACAAAGTAATTCTGCTTCTTTAGTTTCAACTTTACCCATAAAACCAACAATAACACTGGCAATAATTATAAAAGCAGCAATTACTGAGATGATAATTACTAAAGTTCCAGCAGTGATTCCTTTTTTATATTTTAACATGTTTTTAATCTACCCTCACTTACTTGTCGAGGGACAGCAGTAGCTGCATTAGGAGTTTCTCCTAAAAAGTCATCATCTAAACCGTCGGCATCACTTCCCCCATCAACAGTAGGGAAGAAACAAATGTGTTCATTGTCAGGAGTATAAATAAATCCGGCATCTTCAAAATCTTTAGGACCGCTTCCAGAATCAATTCTATTTTCTGTTAAACCAAAAGCCCCACCATCATCAGTTTTTAATGCAATTACATTAACATTCATGAAATGATTACCAACAATATTTTTTCCAGTCAAAAAACTGTTTTCAAAATTTTCAGTAATAGTCGAACTACCAGCAATAACACAAGGGATCATACCCTCAATCTCAAATGATAAATCTGTAATTAGTTGATCTCCACCAGCACCGCCAAAAACTTTAAATTTTGTTCCGCTTTCAGAATAAGTCATCACAAACGAAGTGCCTTTCTCGCCCAATTCAGAAAACCCACCATAATTAGCAAAACAATTTTGCTTAGAACTTTTTAACATCTGGTTAATTGTTTCGTTCAATCTTAAAAGTTGAGCCTTATGTTCTGCAGGAATAGTTGGTTTGGAAGTACTTAAACCTTTATCACCAATAGAAATGTTAGGGACATAATCTTTTGCTCCTTCCACACCACTTTTAAGTTTTTCAAAAGCACTGGCATCACCACCATAATAATTGAATAATAAAAGGGCAGCAACAATAATTGGAATGATATAAAAAATTAATTTTTGCAAAAGTTGTGAAGCCATCTAAAACAGAGCCCCCATTTTATCTAATAACCCTTCTATTCCGCCACCTAAATCACTATACCACCACAAGAGAAATAAGAGAAGTGCTATCGCTAAAAAGATAATTATTAATTTCTGTACTTCCATTCCTTTTTTGTTCATAGTCCTATTTTACTTCTTAATGTCCAAATAAAATAAAGGAAAGTTAATCCTAACAAGACTGATAAAATAACTTTTATCACCGTGGCGATATTGGCTCTTTCGGCTGTTCCTCTTTTATTGAATTTCATTTTTCTAAACAATAATTTTTATTTTCCCCGTAATTTTCACATTTTTCATTTTTTCCACAATCAGTTTCATCAGTACATTTTTTAGGCAAACCAATACAGCAAACTGCATTATTATTACATCCAAATGCACTTGAAGAAAAAGTATTTCCTGGACAACCCAATCCAGAAGCCAAAACACAAACGCCGCCTTTACCTTCACAAGAAGATAAGCCTTTTTCTAAATCAGTCGTAGTATCGGAAAAAATTACCATTAAAATGATAACTACTACCAGAGCAATAACTGCCCCGATAATAATCCACCACATGTTGGCACTAGCTTTTTTCATTTTAAATGATTAATTTTTCTTAAGGCAATATTCAACATTTTTTGCTGTAACAGATTCAGAACATCCGCCAGCAACATCTGCTGTTTTTTTAGGGGTGCCTAAACAACAATCAGGATTAGTATTATCGTTACAACCAAAAGCACTCGCAGGTAAAGAGCCAAGTGGACAACTTCCTTTAATACAAATGCCACCTTTACCTTCACAACTAGATAAACCAGTCGATAAATCAGCGGTGGTATCTGAAAAGATAACCATTAAAATGATAACTACTACCAGAGCAATAACTGCTCCGATAATAATCCACCACATGTTAGCACTAGCTTTCTTTTCTTTAGAAAAGAAAGTCAAAAAATTCTTTTCAGAATTTTTGCTTACTTTTTTGTTAAAGAGATTCATCTTCAGTTCCATTTACAGCCAGATGATTCACAAGTACCTTTATCTGAATAACCTTTACAAGCACTGATGTCGTCTTTATACCGAGCTTTAGCTAATTCTTTAGATTCTTCAGATTCAGCAATCTTAAAGTCATTACTAAAAGTTACTTCTGCAGTTGCACTTGGGTGACAATCACCATAAGTTATTTTCATTTGTACCAGTTCTGCTTGAGAAGCCTTATCTAATCCACCCTGAAAAATTCCAATTCTACCAGTAAAAACCATAATTAAAACTACTAGTACAATTAAAGCCAAAGCAGCCACAATAATTGTTGTTAAAGACAAACCTTGTCCCTTCTTATTAAAAACCATTTCAATTCACCTCAATTTTAGTTAATATTATTTATATTAAAAGAAAGGAAAATAGTATATAAATGTTGCGAAGATTTTAATCTTAGCAACGACTAAAAACTGAAAGTTTTTATGTATGTTTTGAATGCTTTAGCCAAGAAACCACTAAAAACAGACTTAATCACACAAATATAACTCACTTTCAATCAAACCGGCATCTGTATGTAACGGAAACAATCCGGAAACATCTCGATCTTTAGATCTAGGACAACCACCGCCAACTTTTATTGGACCAACAATAGTAATTGGTTTATCTTCTTGTGCCCGAATTAATTTTACTTGAAAAACATATTTTTTATTCCACTCACCCAATGTTTCGTCCAATAATTCTTTAATCAATTGATTAGCAAAATGACAACTATGAAGTTCTTGGCATTGATACAATGAATAACTGCCAGGATCATCAACAGAATAATAATCATAATTTTTTGCACAATCTTCCAATAAATCTTTACCTAACTGAGGTTGCACCCATTTTTGATAACTGCCAGAACAAGTTTGATCAGAAATAGTAGTTTTCATTAAAGAGGACATTGTACTATAAGCAAGACCTTTACGAGTAAATATTTTCTTTTTAGCATCTTCTTTCAAAGCAAACTTAGCCATGAACAGCATTCCTAAAGCAATCAAGATAACAATGATTACTAAACCAATGATCTCTACTTGACCTCTTTTTTTAGTTTCAATCATGAATATACCTCTATATTAATATAACCAAAACCATAATTAGCTTTTTCTTCTGAATTATTCTCATCTTTCAAAGTAACAACAAAGTAAGTAGGTTCTTTTCTGGTCCAACCTTGAGAACCGTCTTCTTGAGGAGGTTTTTCTTTATCATACAACAAATAAGTTTTATTTCCTGGATAAACTTCCTGCACAGTAATTTTAGCATAAGAAAATATTTCATAATAATAATCAGTTAAATGAGCAGTAAAAGTTTTTTCTGCATATCTTAATTTCATTAAATCAAAACAGTTATCTTCTGGTTCAGCTTCGCCTTTCGTACAAATTAATTCAGGCAAAAATAAAGTTTTTAAAGTAGTATCCATGGCTCGATTTCCAAGAAGTTCTTCATTCTTTTCTTTAATCGCTACTTTTTGATATTGATAAAAAAACATGATCCCAAAAAGAATTAATACGAAGAAAATAAAAACGATAGCAATAGTTTCGTTCATTCGTGCTTGCCCCTTCTTTTTTCTTAACATTTTAGTATAAGGTTAAACAATCCCCTTTTTCCCCTAAATCGATATTGGCTTGTTTTAAATCTTCTGCTGGTTGCAATAAACCACCACACAAACTTGGTTTAAGCAAACAGCCATTAACAATATTTTTTAATGACTCTAAAGCACCATTAATATTTTGTTCATGACCGCCTTTTTGAATATAATTCAAACAATCTTTATTTAATTGTAATTCTGGGTTAAGATTATAATGCGATTCAAGTTCTTTAGCTTTTTCTTCATAAATTTCAATTAAATATTTCAAACGCAAGAAAGCTTTATTCATATTACATTTGTAAACTTTATCATTAGCAGCAAAAATGGCGGCGTACTTGGCAGCATTTCTCTCTCCGGATAAAGAAATTATTTGCACAAGATTAAGATTTGTTTGTTTCCAAAAGTTGCCTTCTTTTTGAAAATAATTCACCATATTGGAAGCAGTAAAAGAAACGGCAGTAACTTTGTTATCATCTAACGAAGAAAGTTTTTCTGGAACTGGTTGGCCTGATTGAACATAGACACCATCTAAATCAATTATTCTAACTTGAAAATTCTTTCCCGGATCAATCTCGGCAGGGTTACTAACAAGGACACGATTAAAGTCTTTAGTAGCATTATAAAATTCTTCAGAAAAACCACTTCCATCACCGAGAATAAAATATTTAGTGTTAATGGAAGTAACAAACATAAAGTCAATCACTTTAAATGGTAATTTGTATGGTAAACTCCACAAAATCAAAAGAGTAGTTTTAATTTCTTGAGGGGAAAAAATGGGATCAACAACATTTTGGGCAGGACTACTTTGACCTTTAATTCCAAATTCCGATAAACCATCCTCACAAGTAAATGATAAAGTATAATCTGCTAGCCCACTAACATCAATGAAATTTTTAGTTTTCTCTGAAACTTGAGCACCAGTAAAAATGGAATCCATGATTTGGACAACATCAAAAGCTAAAGATTCTTCAGCAGCTGCTTGTTGTTTAAAAACAAGACCAACAAAAAACAAGAGAATTATCGCCCCGGCCAGCATGATATAAATCCAACTAAATGTTAACTGGACTTGTCCTGATTTATTAGAATGCCGATGTGAAAATCTCCTATTTTTGTCTGATTTGTTTTTGACCATTCTCTAAATTAATTAGTAATAATTATGATAATGATAATTTATTTATCCCACATTAAACAATTCTGTGTGGTCGCCTTTACCTTCTACACCAAGAGAAAATAAGCCCTGAATTATTTTTTTACAAAGGAAACCAAATTCTTCTTCACCTTCAGAATCGGAGATGGAAATTTGATAAACTTTAATAGGAACAGTAGATTGTGGTTTAAAAAAAACATTTTTTTCAACACAATCGTAACCCGTAAAACATCTTCCTTCAGCAACGCCCGCTTGAGCTTCTTCTAAAACATCACAAGCAAGAGGATTCTCTTTACACAATGCCTGTTTTTCTTCAACAGTAAAATCGTAATTCATATTAACAAAACAAATATGTTCAAATTTTTCAGGAGGGTAAAATTTTTCAATTCTAACTGCCCCAAATTCAGTATAAATTGTTTTAATAGAACCCTCTAAATCAGTTTTAAACTGGACAAAAGCTACGTCTTCGCCACTAGCTATAAATCGAGAAATAGATTGATATCCGAAAATCATAATCAAGGCAAAAGTTAATGCCGCAATAATAAATACAAATACTTGACCAACACCCATCCCTTTTTTGTTTAATCTCATTTTATTTACCCTTTCTTTTTTTACTGATAGTTTTAAGTTTACTAAAAATATCTTTAGCTTCAGTTTTATTAACAACTTGATGAATTTTTTTATCCTTAGTTTGTTTAGCAATACTTTCTAATTTATTAAAAATGGATTTCTCGCCACTTTTCAAGCCAGGTTTAATTTCTTTTTTATGTTGAGAATATTTATGAGCCATACTTTGCAGATGTGACAAGTCCGGATTCTTTTTCTGAATAAACCTTTCTAAATGAGGAATTTTTTGCGATTGCGGACTGAATTTTCCAAATACACCTTGACGTTGTCGTTGCTTTAATTTTTCTGTACGAGATTTTTTAAGTTGTAACAATTTGTTTTTCCAGTCACTTAATATTTTTGGTTTGGTTTTAGCAACCCTCACACCAGGAACAGCTCTTCTCACCGTGGAAACTGGACGAGCCACTGTTTTACCAGCTGGAGAATAAATGTAATAATAAACCAAATAACCAATACCGCCAAAGACCATCATTATTCCTAAAAGTAAAAAGATGGTGGCTAAAGTATTATCACCACCAGCAGGAAGAGTTGGAGGGGAATAAGGGGCAGAGGGTTCTTCAGTCAAATCTGTTAAAGGTGCATCAGCCAAGCAAGGATTATTTCCAAAAAGATATTCTTGATAATTGTTGATTGTATCTAAATCATAATCTTCTTCACTATCAATAACTCCATTATCATCAGAATCTTGGTTAGTATAATCTAACAGACAATCGAAAGCAGCATAACTTTTTTCCCATTTATCGGGTAAGCTATCGCCATCAGAATCTTCTTTAATTTCTTCCTCAGAAACTTCATTATCGGCACAACCAAGATCATTAACAATCTTACCTGTTGCCGTTTCTGGACATTGGTCACATGAATCTAAAACTTTATCACCATCAGTATCATCGAAAGAAATTTGTTTACTATCTTTATGGGTTTCATTTTGATAATCACTAACGGAATAACAAATCCACCCATTTGTATTAAAAGTTATTTTTTTACCAGTATAAATCTCAGTAGTGTTACATAATTCTTTAGTTCCACTTTTACCATACAAGAAATTGTCGCAACCAGAATTGTCCTGACAAGTCATTTCGACCATTGTTGAAGTACATAAAGAATTATTTAAAGTGAAAGTCACTTCCGGTGCTTTCTTTTCCTGACAAGCAAAATAACTCTGATTAACAACAGCGATACCATCACTTTCATAAAATTCACCTTCATTACCAGCGCCATCAATTACTTTAACTTTTACAGTATAATAATTGCCCAAAATTAATTCAGCAGTAGGGATTTTTAATGGTGATTCTGGACCGGCTTCGCCATTAAGTACCATTGCGCCAACTTTTCCAGGATTAACAGCTTTAGGTGCAGAAACGGTTTTATTTATTTCTTTTTTAACAGATTTATTGTTTTCTATTTTGGCCGCAAAATTTGCCAATGCTGCCAATTTACTTTTTTTCTGTTCTTCTTTTTTAACTACTTCAAAATCTTTACCCTGATTATAAACTTGGTAAACATATCCACCAATATCATTTATTTCATCAGTATTAACAATTAAATTAATTTCTTCCCTACCACAAGTAAGATTACCATCTTCAATATTAGTAACGGTGGGGGCGGTTAAATCATAAGTAAACTTAATTTCTCCAGAAATGGTATGATCGCCCATAACACATTTTACAGGGATAATATATTGGCCCTCTTCAGAAATACTAATGTCCGCAGTATGGATTTGCTGATTTTCAGGATTAATAAAAGGTTTATACCCTTCAGAATTGAAATCATATTTACAAAAAGCGTTCTTAGAAGTTCCCACAGAGATGGTAATATTTTGACCCCAAATATAAGCAGAAGGTAACAAAGTGTTTTCAAGGATGTAACCTGCTTGAGAATAATCTACGGAAAAATTGATCTGTTCTGTTAAAGATAAGTCTGCAGCGCCATTAGTACATTGCGTATAAAGGCTATATTGTTTAGTTGGACCAATAAAATTGATATTAAAAATTTCCTGATGATTAAGATTTAATATTTTATCAATAGTTCCGGGGAACGAATATTCCATATTACCATATTCCTGAGAACCTGCTCCCTCAGAATCATCACTAAATTTACATAAAGTTTTATCATCGGTGTCAACAAATAATTCTGTAGTAACTCCCTCAAATATTTCGTCCGGATCAGCAAAGGCAGCAGTAATCTCTGGAGCCGTAGAATCGTATTCTAAGAAAATCTTAGTTTCTGGCCCAATCTTTCCGTCAAGATCTTTACACTTAACATAAACTGTTTTCACACAACTTGAATCATCGCCAGAACAAGAATCAGGATATGACGTAAAAATACTTTCCGGGAAATTATCAAAGAGATATTTCTTATCAGCGTTAATTTCTTTATTTTTATGTACAGGAAGAGCATCATAATCAAACTCGGGAGAGAAGTCAATCCGGCATTCGGTGGTTGGCACTTTAGTAAAAAATTGGAAAGTAAAAACTGGCTGATTACTAATTCCCCATTGTTCTTCCTGGTAAAAATGTTGTTCTGGGTTTTCTAAAGTAATACCATAACCTTCAATCAAGACCTTCCCACAAAGAGGTTGATAAACTGGATTATTAGCAAGATCAGTTGAATAATAACAAATGGTTGACGATTCCAAAAGTTCTAGGGAAGCAGTATATTCTTGATAATTACTTTTTTCAGCAGTAAAGAAGTTTGCTTGACAATTATCGCCTAGGCAATAATAAGTTTTATCACAAGAAAATCCAGTAGCGGAACATGCAAAATCAATGGTAACTGTTTCAATAAAAAACTCTTCCCAACCAAAAGGAGTAGGTTTTTCTTCTCTACTTCCCTCTTTCAAAATAATTTGTGTTTCCGGTGAAGAAAAATCAATAACAAAATTAAAGTAATCTTCATAAGTTTCTGTCTGATCTAACAATTCATTACAAACAACTTTATATTCTCCAACATATTCTTTTTCAAAAAAGCCAAGTAAAGATTCTGTTTGATGTTCTTTTCCTTCTTGATCAGAAATAAAGTCCGCAACTTTTTCATTATTAGCAGTTAAATATAATCCGCAACTTGCACCAGCAACAGTATTTACTTTAAATGAAATTTCAGTTTCAGAAACTGCACTTTCCATTTCAGGATTAATAATGTCAATCCTCTCTTCCAAATCAAAAATATAATTTTTAACTTTACTATTTTCATTACCTGCATCATCTATACAGGTTACATCTAAATCGAACTTAACACCTTTTAAATTTTCAAACAAAGCATTCTTGATTTCTTCTTCTCGAGGCACAGCAATAACTTTCTTACCGCCCAAAGGCAAAATTTGGTTTAAAGTGAAAGTACAACTCATGATCTCTTTCGTTCCAGTTAAATAAACAGATAAAGTTGTAATGTCTTCAATAGTATTGATGTTTTCATTAATTTCAAATTCTGGAACGACATTATCAATGTAAACAAAGGTTTCCTGAACTGATTCTTGATTAAAATATTTATCTTCTGAATAATATTTCAACCGATAAGTTTCACCATTAATTTTTTTGCCTTGCAAGAAAGATGAATTTATTAAGTTTAAAGTGATTGATTCAGTAAGAGCTTTTCCAGGATAAGAAACTTCTGTAAACGCTTGTTGCACATCTTTATCAAAACAACTATCAAAGGTTGTTGAAGTTAAACAATAACTTGCTGTACCTAAGAAATTTTCTTGATTAAAATAATTATGAATGTCGTTAGCCATAAAAAATATTTCTGGAGTGGCAAAAGAGATGACATTAATTCCTTCCGGAAGAATTTTAGTTTTTGGTGCAGAATTGTCCAACTTACAATTCTTTTGATCTGTAGCGCTGGAAAATGATTCACAATCAGAAGTGCCATCACCATTACCATCTTTCACACAACCATTCTCACTATAACCATTACTAGCACCGGTCCACAAACATTTATTCCAACCACATTCGTCATTAGAATTGATTATTTCCCCATAAGGGTCTCTTTGTAAATTTTGTTGACCAGCACATTCTAATTCCGTATTATAAGCGTAACAATTGCTCTCAGTATTAGGGAATTCGCCACAACTTGAACATTGCGCTAAATTAAATGCAGAGAAACATCTTCCCAAACCTGAACAAACTTCAGCAGTACAAAAATTATTTTCAAAAAGATTTGCTAAAGGATTACAAGAAGAACAATAATCGTCTCCTTCGGGATCAAGAAGATTTTCTTCATAACCTTCTTCAACACAATAACCTGTTCCAGTTTCAGGAGTTGTAAAGACAGGTAAATTAATCAAACTATAATCAACCAATTCTGTATTTTTAGCATCATCAAGCCAATCACATTTTGTGCCTAAACAATTATTGATTTCGCAAGCATCTTTACTTTGATAATCAAAACAATTATCAATTTTTGTACAATCTTTACACTCGTTAAAAATGGTGTCTGTAAAGTCAAAATAACAATAATTGGTAGTGCCTTCTTCTGGAGAACCAGTACCATAACATTTTTGACGATCATAATACAAACCAAATGGATCAGCTTGTTGAGGGCTTGCACCGCAGTTACCTGCATTTTGACAACTAGCTGAAGATTCTGTAGTTTGAGCACAATAATAATCTTCGTTAAGAGCAGGATCGCCACCACAATTTTGGACAGGATTTAATTGATTAAAATTATCGCAGCTCCAAATTGTTTTTCTAGTTGGTTTATCGCCAACCAAACAAAAAAGGTCCCAGCCTTCAGTTTCGCTGTACTTACTCTCACAACGTTTATCGCCAACGTTCATAGTAGCTTCAATTTCAGAAACTGTTTCTCTATTTTTATCATAGTAAGCAATGATTTTATAAGTATAACTTTGGCCCCATTTAACATCATGATCAAGAATAAAACTTTCTGCAGGAGATGCAGATAATGGTTCAATCTCAACACCCTCATGGGTTTTGATGACTTTATAACCAATAACTTCCGGGCAGGGTTTAGTCCATTCTATTTTTAACACTTCTTCACCAGGAAGAGGAATTACAGTGAATTCTTCTACTGGAAGTTCTGTACCAGGTTCAGTACATTCGCCAATATAAGTGGTTAAAAGTAAATTTTGGTTAGTCAAACTTATTCCTTTCTCGAAAACAAATTCTTCTTCAAACTGATAGTTTTGATAAACAGCAGAAAGATTATGAGTTTCTTTTCCAGTAACAGAAATTACTTCAACTTCAATGTTGAAAGAACCTTCGGGAAAAACTGAATAACCTTTAAACACGCCATCCAAGTAAAAAGTAGCACCGTAAACAACCTGATCATCAGAATCGATTTCTTTATTATTATTGGAATCAATAAAAACTTTACCAGAAATTCCTAATGCTTCAACAGGGGTTAGTTCAAAGTTTAAAGGAAAAGTGCCTTTTGTGTTTACCGGATATTTTTCCACTTTAGATTTAAATCCCACTTTACTAGCAGTAAAAGAATAATCGCCTTGCGGTAATTGGCCAGTATTATATTTTCCTTGCTCATCAGTAGAAGTCTGACCTGAAACTGGACCAGTCCAAGAAACTGTTGCGCCTTTCAAAATTCCAGAAGAATCTGTTACTGTTCCTTCAAGAGCAGCAATATTTTCGACTTTTTTTATAATAATAGTTTGTTCAGCTTCTTCTCCAGAAGATAAAGAAACAACTAAAGAGCCAGAAGCATAATCGGTTGCGGTAACGGTTAATGAATACGTTCCGGAGTTAATGTTAGCGAAAGTTGTTTTACCTGAAGTACTAGTGGTTTGTTTTATTGTTGTGGTTAAAGTGATTTCTGCACCAGAAATTGGTTTTTGTTGTTCATCTTGAACTAAAATAGTTAAAGATGCTTTTTTAAGTTCTACTTGACAGACACCTATGTTACACTCGTTAAGATCAACGTCTATCCTAAAAATTGGTGGTTCAGATGATCCTAATTTTTTTGCTTTATCATCACATTCAAATTTGAAAAGATTATACTTGCAAAAATCTTTACCTACAATTTTACAACATCCAGGAGAACACCGCGCATCATATTCTTCGTCAGGAACTGCTGTTCCACCTAATTGGGTACATATTCCTAAAGCGTGGGTTTGACAATCAACATTACAAATAATTTCTTCACATTCATCTAATTCTGAACAATCTGAAGCAGGAATAAAATGTTCTTCCAAATTACAGGAATCATAAAATTCACAGTCAACTTGTGCTTCTGTATCCAAAATTCCTGCTTGACAATACAAATCTTCAGAAGCTTCTGGATAGACATAACAACCGCTAACATCAGCTAAAGATAAGAAGGAAAAGCCAGCTAATAGAAATAAACTTAAGACTACTAGAATCATACCTCTTTTTTTAATCATATTATATATAATATAGATAAATATTTGTTATTTATAAATATATCGAAGAGATAAGAAAATATAAGAAGAGAAAGTTAAAGTTTATTATCAATAACCATCTGGACTGGAAGGAAAACAAATTGATGGACAGGTGTTATCACCATCACATTGAGCATGATTAGTACAATTTGAATATGAATAATCTTGACCAAAATTCCAAGAAGGTTCTTCCACAACCAAATTTTTATCAACGCACATTTTTTTACAAATTTCGCCAATATTTGTAGCACAATCAGAGTTAGAATCGCATTTGATTTGAGAACAAAAATCATCATTGCATTTTTGTGTCCCTTTGCATTCTTTTGCAACATTTTCCGGTTGATTACAGCTATCAAATGACCAAACATCACCTTGATAGCAAGATTTATAATTGTTAGAAGTGCACTGTGGTTGATCTTCAACACAACTTCCATTTTCACAAGTTTCATTATTCCCACAATATTCTTTAGAACTCCATTCTAAACAACTGTCTGAATCATAATCGCCACATTTTTTCCAGTCGTCACCAACACATTCTTTTTTTCCAGAAGGTGAACATTCGTCGTTACAAGTAGGGCTGCAATTATCTTCATCTTCACCAGAATTGCAATCTTCATCGCCATCACAGAGATATAATTTTGAAATGCAAAATCCACTGTCACATTCATATTGGTTAGAAGTACAACCGGTTTGGATTGGAACACAAGAATTGTTTTTACAATCTTCATTAGAATTACAATAATCAATCACTTCATCTAAATTTCCACAAGAATCCATCCAGATAACGTCTTTATTACCATCGTTATTGGCATCATAACAAGTTTTATTATTTTTAGGATTACAATCTGCAGTATCTTTACAAGTAGCAATTTCTTTTTTAAAATTATAAACATTAGTTTCAAAGTCAGCAAGAGTTTTACCGAAAACGTCAACATGAACTCCAGCACTAACATTAAGGCCAACGTAAACATCGCACCAAGGATTATCCAGAAAATTAACATTAGCACCTAAAAAACCTTTCACTGCTCCGTAAGGTCCAGCAACACCATAAAGTTCTAAAGAAAATTTTGGTTTAGCATAAACTTCAATCGAAGCATTAGCTTTACTAAAACTAAACGGAGAGTAATTAAAATGGTTATCAAAATTTTTAATTGGTGACCATTGTTTATTATTGTATTCAACACCATATTGTAATTCCGTTGATTGTTGAATAGAAGTTTCGGCACTCAATTCACCGTTAGCATCAACGCCAAAAGTAATGGTGAAATTTGGAGTGATAATAACTGGAACAGGACCAATCGCAAAAGCAATTGGTGGGAATTTAACCGGTTCTATTGGTGGCAATTGATCGTGGATAATTTGAGAATATTCCCCCCTAATTTTTAATTCTAAATCTTCTGTTCCCGTAAGGGTATAACGAACACGTTCAACTTTAAACCAATTAATGTCTACTTCCAAATCTGCACCCAAAGACATATCTAAATTTCCGTCAAGGAAAAGAATGTTATTATAGAGATTAGTATTATCAAAATTAATATTCAATCCGGTAGAAAGTGGAAATTGTTTAGTTTCGACAGAAACATTATCCATCATTGCATCTGCTTTACCCAAATAATCTTCAGAAAAATCAAGGTGTGCTTTTACAGTTCCGTTTTGAATTGCATCTTCAAGAGTGGCTTGTTGAGTTTTTACTGTTATTTGGTTACCATAATGGGTTGTAGAAATTACTTTACGTAAAATTCCTTTTGGGGTTTTGTTATTTATTCCAGCAACAATTACGTCTCCGTTATTTAAATTTTGAGCATATTTTGAATCATCATCAAAGATTAAAGTGCTTTTATCGTTAGAAACATTTTCAAGATAAGCTGCCTCGCTATTACTCAATACTTTTGTAGTATTAGGAATATCTGCTGAAGAATTTGGTTGAGAATTAGTACAAACATTATCCACACAAAGTTCATCACCAGGACAATCAAAATCATTATTACAAGATTCTTCTCCAACACAATAGTTATCAATACATAACTCTTGACCAGGACAATCAAAATCGTTTTTACAAGAATTCTGTTGACTAGTTCCACAACCGGCAAAGGCGAAAGTGCCTAAAGCAAACAAAGAAACAAATTTGTTGGTGGCGGAATTTCTGATTCGTTGTAATAAAGTTGGTTTGAATTCTTTTTCAGTTATATTTTCTAGTTTCATTTATTATTCCTCAATTGTTTTATTTTCTCCAAGTAAGTAGATGATCATAATACAAATCAAATTGAAATAGTTCTGATGTATTTAAATCCCAAACTTTATCTTGAACACCATAATCGCCGTCCATAAGTGCTTTTGAATTGTCTGGACTAAAGATTAAGCCACGATATTTTTCAAATTCTAACTTTTGATTAGATCCGTCAAGAGAGATTGAACAAAGATTTTTTTGGTCAGGAAAACAATCTTCTGGAGAACAGACATAATAAACTTTATCTGCACCGCCAAAAACAGGATTCCAATTACAACCACCATTATTAGTCAATCTTATTAAATTATCTCCATCACCGTTCATAAGATAAATCTCTCTTAAATCTCTGGTTCCATTTGGAGAAATACTAAAAGCAATTTTCCCTTCTGGAGAAGTGTCGAAAGAAAGATGAAGTCCTGATGCAGATTCACCAAGTGGTTTGGTGTACAAAGTTTGTTTATTACTTCCATCAATATCGACAGAGTAAATAACATCTTTAGGACCATTCATACGAGCAAAATAAACTATTTTATTGTTGGAGAACCAAGAAATGGCGCCAATTCCCGCATCTTCAGTAATCTGATTAACATTTGAGGTTGCAATGTCTAAATAGTAAATAGTTCTTTCCATAGTCCCAGGATTTTCAACAAAAGAAAGTTTAGAATTGTCTGGTGAAATTTTAGGTAAAGAAGAAAAATAAAAATCAAGCCCAGAAAAATAAGGGATTTCGGTTTCTTCTAAAGTACTTAAATCAGTATAGAAAACTTCTTTCCCCCTAATAAAATAGATATTACCGCAACCAATTTCATCGATAAGATCATTACAATTATTATCTATACCATCGCACCAATCGGTTTGTTCTGGGTTAATTAAATCGTCAAAGTCATCACAATCAGTTCCACCATGAATTATTGCTTTAAAACCGTCATCATCATTATCTTCATTAACAATTTCAGGTTCTTCGGGAGGATTAACACATTCGCCTTCAACACAAATCCGACCACTCTTACAATTATAATTTGTAACGCAAGGTTCGTTATGATCCCCATCATCACAAGACAATCCACTGGTAGCGATTAATAGGGGAGTGGTAGCATAAATTATCCCTTTAGAAATTGCATTTATAATTCTTTTAGTAGGTGAATGTTTGAATTCTTTTTCAGTTATATTTTCTAGTTTCATAATCTAAGGACAATTTTTTTCGTCTTCATTACCTTTACAATCTTGAATCTCATCACAAACCCACCAGCTTGGAATACATTTTCCATCGTCACAATACCACTCACAAATCTCGGATTGAGGAAGACCCCCACCATCTAAGTCAAGAGGAGAACTTACATCTTGAGAATAATAATCTTGATAGTTAGAATAACTGTCTGGAGAAAAATTAACATCTGAATGAGAAACGTCATTATTTGAAGAGGTATAAACATCATTATCTGAAGGAATGTAAAGATCATCTTCAGGAGTATAATTGTTATTATTGTTATTGTTTGTGGAAGGAACACATTCTCCTTTAACACAAATTCTATCCACCTTACATTCACTATCTGAAATACAACCATACGTCTGTGGTTCGTTATTATCTTCACTGCCGCAGGAAGATAGCAAATCTGCAACACCAGTAGCAAGAACCATAGGTACAGCAACATAAAATAATCTTTTGGAAACTCCTGTTAGAAATCTATTGAATGTTGATTGTTTTTGTTTAAATGTATGATTAGTAATTTGTTCTAATTTCATTATAAAAATCCCCCGTTAATAAGTATGACTATTAAATAGTAAAAACTTTATAAATATTACTATAATTATTTAGCTATTTTTCTTAATCGAGCAATTAGTTCATCAACATCTTTCTTTTCTTTAAATTTTTTAGGGTGGGTTAATCTTTCTCTGAAATTTTCTTCCCGTTCTTTAATCTTTTCAACAACTTGTTCAAGATTATGGAAATATTCTTTTTTCGGTTCTGGATGATACTTATTTTTTCTTTGATGGGCACTGACTACTTGTCTTAATTTTGAGAATTCGTCTTTAGTTATTTTTTTAGGAATTAAACCAACAGCAGCTAAATAATCTTCTCGATTTCTTTGTTTAATTTTGTGTTCTCTTTTTTGTTTCATTGATTTAATTTCTTTTCTTAAAAGAGGATTGGAAAAGTTAGGTGAGTACCATTTTAATTCTTCTTTTGTTTTAATTATTTCTTTCTTCTTAGTAAAAAGATGTTTTACTTTATTCCAAAAATTTTTCTTAAAATATTGGAAATGGTAAAAATGGTGAATAATCATAATCACAATAATAGCAAACATCAAGAGGAAAAGCCAAAAGAAAACTTTATTTGAAGAATCATCTTCTATTTTGGTAATGTTTTCATTAATGTTTGAAATATTTTCAATGATATCAGTTTCAATTACTTGAGGTTGTAAACAAGATTCTAAGCATTCTTCTTCAGGAGATTCGGTAAATGAAAAGTCTTGAAAATCATTATTGGTTGCTTCAATTTCACAAAGACCTTCACTAGTTTTATATTGACAATAATCTTCAAATTGGCAACAGCCGCCTTTAACACACCACAACTCTTCTTCTCCAGCAGGAACAGGACCAGCTTCACATTGACTTAACAATTGTTCTGTACAAGTATCTTTACAGAAAACAACTTTACATTCAGTAAATAATTGTTTATCATTACAACTTTCTTCTAAGAAGAAAGATTCTTCTAAAACACAATCATCGTAAAAGAAACATTCAGTTTCCGCTTCTTCAATACTTAAATCTGAACAATAAAAAGGACTATCGGAATAAAGAAAACAGCCTGATTGGGCCAAAGCTAGATTGATCAATAGAAGAAAAGTTAATGTCATTATTGTTATTGTCTTATTCATCTTCTATTTTACAAGTTCCCCCTTGACAAGTTCCTTCATCTCCGTTTTCTAAAATCCAACATCTGTTATTTTCTTCTGCATCTGGATGTGAACAATCACAAACAAATTGTCCGGAGAGTTCTGCTAAACCTAAACTGGTAGGACTAACAATTTCTGTGGTACAGGCAACATTATTCTCACCACAACCATAATCGCCTTGACACCAGAAACCGTTTGGTCCAGTTTCATAATAGTATGGATCTTGGTCATAACATTTTGGAGCAACTTTATTACAGTTTGGATTTGTATTTTTATTACCACATTTATTTTCATGGGATTCAACTACATTTCCATCTTTATAATCATTACCACAAAGATTTCCTCTTGTTCCTGAACAATAAGCTTTGAAAACTCTTTTAGATAAAATAGAACCTACTTCATCAGGATTATCTTTAGTACCAAAGCAACCTAATTCTTCTTCTCCCGAGTAACATTCTTGATCTTCATTTGCAAAAGTAAAATCATCGCAGCAAGAATGAGTTGCTAAGAATGGACTGATTGGTTCATCAGCAAGAGGATTAGCAAAATCAGTTGTTCCTGTTGTGGTTAATCCATAAGTTGTTTCATGATAAGGGGAAGCATAAGGATGAGTTGGATTAACGTGCGGGATACATTGAACAACTGTAACCTCAACCTCTTGAGGATTCTCGATAGTATTAAAACAATAATCTTGTGAAAGTGAAAGTTTAAATTTTCCTGCGGAACCGACTTCACCAAATTCTTCAATGACAAATTGATCAAAACTAGGTTCATATTCTAAAAAGTAAGAAGAAGGATTACAAAAATTATTAGACCCATAAGGGAAATTATAACAAGCATCTTCAAATAAAGTAACTGGTTTAATTAAATTTTCCAAAAAAACATTTTCATCATTAACAGAATAATCCAATTGAGCTTTTGGAACCTTACCAACAACTGAATCTTCCGGATAAGTTATATTTACAAAGACTGGATCTTCTAAAGAAATAAAATTATCTACTAATTCTGAATAAGAAACAACATTTCCTTCTGCATCTTCAATCTCATATGGATACCAAATATCCATGCTTCCGTCTAGAGACGTATCAACCAAAACTCTAACGTCTTGCCAATCACTTAATTGGTGTTCGTCGGTTGCTGTTGCTTTTATTTCATATATTTTTGCTGGTAAATTCACATCATCAATGGTAAACTTTTTTGGATCATCGGTATTTTCATTTGTTAATTCTGATTCAAAAGAATAATCAACAATCTCATCACCATCGGCATCTAAAACATTCAAAGTAATGTCAATCTTTCCGTAATTTTGGTGGCCAGGAACAACCAAATAATCGTAACTATTAATTGATTCGTCTATATCCAGTGTTTCAGGATCATCTTCAACAATACAAGCTAATTGGTTGACATAATCTAAAGCAGGAGGTCGATTCTGAATAGCAAATCTGAATTCGTAAGGTTCAGGCAAATTAAGAACTTCTGGAGATTTGAAAGTTAAAATAGTATCGCCATTAGGAAGGGGAAGTTCTTCCATCTCAATAGCTAATGATTTATATTTATCATACAATAAAGTCCCTTTACATACAAACAAATTATCGTTATCTTCAAGAGGGTCACAACTATCAGAAGTACTAACGTAATCAAAATTAGATAGTTCTAGAGTATCTTTAGTGTAAAGAAAATCTACAAATTTCCAATCATAAAAAATTGGTCTGGCAACTGCGGCATCTAACAAAATATTAAACTTAGTGGGGTAAAAGAAATCAAATTGAGAAAGCTGAAAAAATTCTTCTTTACCCAAAGATAATTTTAAAGGATATTCAACATTAACATTAATTCCATCATTAGTAAAGTCAAGTTTTAAATTAATAAGGGTATCTTCAATTTTTGCTTTATTAGAAATTTCTGATTCGGTGAAATTTTTTACACAAAAAATTGTCCGATTAATCAAATATTGTCGTAAATCACCTTCAATAGTACTTGTTTTTATCTCCCGAGAACCGAAACCGATAGAAGTATTAGGATACTGGTATTGGCAAAATTCTGGTGAATAGGAATCATTTTCACAAGGATAAGCATTAGGATGTTGAGCATAATTTTCATTACTGATTCCGTAAAAAATTCTTTCTCCCGGTTGGTAAGTTACTCCAGTGATGCTTTCAACAAATGGTTTAGTTCCGCCTGGTTGATCTTGCCATAATCGACCTTGTTTACCAATAAGAACTAAACCCTCCTCTAGAGCATCATTTAAACAATCCTCAACGTAGATTCGTAAAGCTTCCTTTTTGAAATTTTTAGAAACAACTTTTTCTTTTTCGGCTTCAAGATCAGATAGTTTTACATCACTAGCTAATTTTATAGTAATCACGAAAATGAATAAAAGAAGTAAACCCAAAATAATGAAAACAGTGATCTGACCCTTTCTACTTTGATCTAACCTCTTTTTTACCATGATAATAGAAATAATAATTAAGTAACTTATAAAACTTATTCTCTTATATGTAGAATATGAGCTAATGTTTGTGTTTATTCTTCTACCCGTAACTTTCCAGTCAATTGTGGCCAGATGAAATCTAAAGCATCATCGTCAGCAGCAATCTCTACTGATTGAATATTAGTAGTATTATCAACAGTACAAACTAATTTTTTCATTCCAGAAATAATTTCTAATACTTCTTGCCCAAACAAAGTGTTTTGATTATAAGCAGTTACGTAATCACAAACCGGGGTTTGAAAGTTTTCATATTCTGCGACTATAGTTTTATTTTTTGGAAATATTTCTTTAATCACTTTAGCTTTTTTATCGCCTTTACTTAATAGGTAAAGTTCATTGAAATTCTTAGCTTCTTGAACAAAAAGATTTTGACCGGAAAGTTCTGCATCAACTCCAAAAAGGTCTTTAAACCAATCAACAACCGTATCTAAGATAGTAGGAGTTAATTGAATTCCTTCTTTACTATAAATTACCGCGTTAAGTGTTGGAATATACCACAGTTCGCCTTCTGCATTAGTATTTGACAAATCACATTGAATAACGTCATCTGTACCAGCACAAATAGTTTCATATTGGTCTTGAGGAATGTTTAAAGTATGAAGGAAAGAATCGGGATTAGTAACGTCTTTATTTAAGGTGGTTCCAAAAGCTCTCTTTGCACCATTATCGAACTTTAAAACGCAAACGTTGTTAACACAAGTATTTTCTTCTGTCTTAAAGAGGGTATCAGGAAGGGCATCAAAACAAGTGTAAACAATTTCTTCAGTTGCTGGTGTTAAAGGATTAGGAGATTCTTTAGTTACTGTTAATTGAGTTTCACCGCCAAGTCTTAATTCGTCACCAAGATTTAACAAAGCATCTTGATAACCCGTACAATAAAGAACATAATTATCATTATTTTCTGCTACCTCTAATAATTTAGTAGCTAAGAATTTTGTTCTACTACTCCAATCGCCTTCTTCACAGTAATGGTCTAAGACATAATCTTCGTTGTCGACACAAATTGGGGGTGTAGTTGGAGGAGTTTGATCGTAAAAGTTTGCTTCAGATTCTAAACTGCCATCTTTAGTTACAAAACATTGTTTATTATCGTCACAGAAACCCCATTTCTCAGCGTTCCAATCCCATTTAATTGGTGAATTTCTCCATTCTCCTGCAATACAACGATAATTTCTACCATCTTCAATATGTTCAGATACTTGAGTATACTCTGCGAATAAATTCATGGGTTCAATACAAGCATAACCATTCCAACAATAATCTTGTGGACAACAAGCTAAACCGGAACGTTGAATTTCTTCTACAGGATTGTAAGAGTAAGTTGTTGGTCCTAAGAAATCTACTAATTGTAAGAGAGGTTCTTTAACAATTCCTGGACCAGTAAATTTAATGATCAAGAATGAAGCTTGATTGGTGAGGAAGGTATTACCGGTAGCTAGAACAGAGGCGCCATCTTTATCAACAAGATTTATTTCATAAGGGGCAGTTCCACTTTGGGAAAATTTTAAATTTGAATCTTTGGGGATGGCAATCCGTTCCGTTTCCAGAGTTTTTCCTACAGGAAGATTGATTTGTTGCAATTTCTTTTCTACATCTCCTTTTTCAGATTGTTCAACAACAGAACCGGCAAAAATTTCCCAATGAGGTAATTTTTTATTTTGAGTTTTAAATTCAGCGTTAGGAATAAAATTTCTGGCGGGAAGAACTTTAGTTGAGAAGTTTCTTTCTTTTGCTAGAATTGATATTTCATCTTTAAGTTCTAATGATAATTGTTCGAAATGATCTTCAACCTCTTCAAAATCTAAGTCAACTGGTTTATAACCAACTTTGGTAAGTGGTTCTGTACTCCAAGAATTGATAGTAGTGTATTTGTCTTTTTCTGCTAGATGGGTTACGGAAGGAGCACAAAAGAAATTTCCTTTAACTGAACAGTAACCTCCATTGTTTATTGAATTAATTTTATTAGGACCTTCTAAATAACTTGCAGCTTGACAACCATAAAATCCGGAAGGGGTTTCATCTACAATCGCATCTTCGTTAAGAAGTTCGTCTGTAGTAAAAGGACTAATGAAAACAACTTGTTGAGCAACCTTTTTTGCTAAAAGATTTGCTGTGACTTCAATTTTATCATTACCTGGAGTGATTAATTGTTCATCTGTTTTTTGCGTAGCTTCATTAAAAGTAACGAAGTAAAGTTCATACAGTTCTGGATGTAAGTTAGTTACAGTGATTCCTTCTGAAGGTATTCCTGGCAGAGGATAGAGACATTCAGTGGCGTTACAAGGATAGATGAAAGTTTGAGAATCTGGGTTTGGGGTTGGTGTGTTAACCGTTACTACATCTGTTTCTGCATAAATATCAACTGTACCATATTGTTTTAAATGTTCTATGGAAAGTTCTGTAGATTTACCTAAGGAGGGATGGAAGAAAAAGACATCTGGAATCATCTCATCACTGTTTTTTTCTAAAACAAATTTATTTAATCTTTCATGGTCTTCTTCTGTATATGTTAAAGAACTTATAAGTTTTGGACTATTTAACGTTGAAATTTTTTCATTTTGATTATTTGTGTTATAAATCATTTTTAAATTACTAGACACATAATCACATTCTTTAATTTCACCATTACTTATACAATCATCCCAATCATCCTCTTTGCAATATTCATAAGCACCATTTTTGGGACACCGTATCTCACTATATTCTTTATTTTTAGGTAATCCGATACATGTTTCTTGATTAAATATTGTATGATCTCCAAGACAATGAATCATTACATCAATATCACATAAAGCTGACATGCCAGAAAAATCATCATCTGGACAAACATAATAATGGGCAAGAAGATTTAAAATCAAAGGTTGTCCAGGATAATTAATAGTAATCTTTTCTTCTGTATAATCAACTTTAAATTCGACATCCATAATTGTTTGTTCATTAGCGATCGGTTGATTATTCCAACAACCGTACTTTGTTTCGCCAATAGGTTTACTTTCGTCAGAATAATATTCTGAATTTCCTGAAGCATCGCCATTACCACAACAACTGGCGGAAGGATCTTCGACGACATTAGCATCACCCAGCCAGGCATTTTGACCGTAATGAGATGTACACATATCTTCAGCATTAACATTTGTGTTAACATTCCCGTCATCAAAGGAATCTAACCATGAAGACCTACTAATGTCATCTTTACCTGAACAGATTAATGGTTGGGTTCCTTGATTAGTTAACTGAACATTCTTAATCATTAACTGATTCTTTGTAGGAGAGGGAGTGATTTTCAAATGAGAAACTGCTTTTAGATTGTCTGGAATTGGAACTTTAATGTGCAACCAATTATCTTCACCAAACTGAATATTATTAGCAACATTACCAATAACATTTTTTTGAAAATAAAGTTCCTCATCTGGGCCAAAAAGAATTAAATCAAGTCCAAGCGGAAGAGTTAAAGTATCAAAAGTTAAAACATTTCCCCCATTATCTGTAAAACGGACAAAAAATTCTAACTGATCATAACCAGAAAAGTCAAAATAAACAGAATTATCTGTTAAAGTTTGATAAAAGTCTTGATAAGCACCCTCATCAGATTTGATGATAATTTCTGAACCAGAAACAATTGCTTCTCCTTTTTCATTTGGCACTGCATCTCTTAAATACAAATTATAAAGTCCATCTCCAGCGTGTCTACCTTTAACATTTTCATTATTTGGTTCTTTCTCGCCAAAACATTCTGCCCAAGAATAATGTTCACCTTCCTGATAACAATAAAAACGATTAGCAATATCTCTATCTTCAACTAAAGGGTCATTTTTTATGGGGCCCAAATTAGTGGAGTTACAGGTTTGCCAGTTTCTAGAATTGGAAACAAGATCATAAACAGGGTCTCCCGTTTTTTTTATTGTAAAGACATTAAATTTTGTGGAAACTTCGTTAGCGTTTAACCAACACCAATCAGTTCCACAATGGTCTCCGAATACTTTTGCAGAGTCAGCACTATAACCAGTTAATTCTGGATTTTTACTTAAACAAACATAATTACTATTTTCGTTTGTTCCAACACCTGCTTCAACTAAACCTAAATCATCAATTCCTTCATAACCGCAACAATAACCTCCTGCTGCAGTTTCTATCCAGGAGAATGATTGGCCATAAATGTTGGTAGGAGTTTCAGGAACATCTTTTTTTGGATTTTCTTCGGGAGTTCCACCGGCAGCGATTGTTGCCGCAGCTTTTTCTTCAGCAATAACATCTCCAGCAAGATTTATTTCTCCACGGCAAGCTTCTGCATTTAAATGACAATCGTTGGAAGTATCTGGATTACAATCGTTATCGATATCATCGCCACAAACTTCTGGCGCACCGGGATTAATACAGATTGCACAACGGGAATTTGGTGGATATGAACATTCACCTGGTGTTTCTGGACAATTAGCAGGACTTTCTAAATTAGGATTATTAGGATCATCTTCACAATCTTCAAGGTCTGGATGGGTATCATGATCTAAATCTAGGCCGGGGAGTTTTTGCCAGATAGGAACTTCGTTTTCAATGGCACATTTGTAAATACTCTTTTTTGCCCAGGTAATAGTGTCTAATGTTCCACCCTCTTCAAAAGGTTCACCATCACACCCATACCAATAGTTGTCATCAGCGCATATTTTTGCACTTTCAGTATTCTTAAAATTGTGAGCAGTCATCATACACTCGGAATCTAGCCCATCATCCTTTTGACTAAAGGAGATATGTTTATTACCATCATTCCAATCTATCCATTCTTCGGCTTCTAAAATTATTCCAGTCCTAATTTTAATCGAACCACATTCATTTTCATTTGCCCAATGTTTACCAATAACTCCGCAACTTCCACCTTCTAAAAAATTACCATATTTATCACAATGAGGAACATTTCCAAAAGTAACCCATTGAATATCTCCTTGATTATGATCCTCACAAGTCCCAACTTCACCATCATTGTCACTTACATAAGCAACATAATATTTATTTTCGTTAATTTCTAAACTTATTACAGATAAACTTAAAACTATTAGAAACAAAAATAAAACTACTAAAGTAACCCCTCTTTTTTTACTTATCATTTATATTATTATAGACAATATTCTTTTTATTTATAAAAGTAACGAAAAAGATAAAGATAAAATTTTATCAAACAACCAGTTCTTTCTTGTTTCTGCCGCCCAGAACCTTCCAGAAAGCAAACAAATCTTGCGCAGAACGTAATTCGTTTTCATTTTTAGCAAAAGAAGAAAAATACATCTTAACTTTATATTTCTTGCACAATTTAACATTAAGTTTTATTCGGGCAATAATCTTATCTTTATTTCTAGCATTAAGAATTTCAGAAAATGAGAAAGCAATAATTTTATCTTTCTCGGCAGCAATTCGACAAGTAATTTGATCTAATCCACCGCGAACAAAATGCACAGAATCGCGAGGATTAATTGTCTCCATGCCATAAATCAGATCAATTTTAGTTTTCTCTAAAGCAAACCGTAACAATTCTTCAGATTCTGTTTTATAGATAGTTAATTTTCCTTTAGCACGACCGATTTCTTTAAGCAATTCTTTTTTACTTTTAGCTTTAACAATAACAAAATCTTTTTCCAAGAACATCGTTTTAGTAAAACCTAGTTTCTTACTAAGTTCTAAAAGTTCTTTTGCTTCTTTAGCTAGGATTAAATTGTGCATAATCATTAATAAACAAAGATTCTTTAAAAAGATTATCTACTTTAATTTTATTGGCTTAAACGAAGAACCATATTTTTTCTTCATATATTTTTCAAAGAATTGCAAATAATCTGGTAAATCTTCATTTTCAGGCAAAATGATTAAATCTATAGGAAAAGCAGAATTTGACTTTTTATTTTTTAATTTTGTAACAATAGCAAAATCAATATCATTAGGATTTTTCTTATTAGAAATCATACTACCAACAGCATACACCTCAGAAAAATCTAATTCTTTATCTACTTTAGAAATGATTTTCTTTGCTTGAGACCACATTTCTTTTCTGTCTTTAGTAGACAAATATTTCTTAGGTAAATCTTTCATACCCTAATGATATTTTCAACATATTAAAAGGTTTTGTAATTTTCACCACCAAACAACAAATCACTAAAAATTTAATTTTTATAATTTCCAAAAAGCGTTACACCTTTTTGGTAAATAATTCCCATAATCTTTATAAAGTGCCGATTAAAATTAATTGATACTAAGGCCTTATTTGGAGACCGAGGAAATAATATGGGATGTAACGATAAAGATAAAAATAGTACTAATAAAATCACAGAGATCGAATTACAACATGGTAAATTATCTCCCAGAGAATTCTTAAAATATTTTGAGAAAAAAGTTTTCAAAACTATTAAAAAATACAAATTGATTGATAGAAACGATAAAATTTGTGTTGCTGCTTCTGGTGGGAAAGATTCTACTGCGGCCTTATACTTAATCAAGAAATATTTTGAAAAGTATAGCTTACCAACAGAAAACATTTTTGCCTTAGTGATTGATGAAGGGATTAAATTACACCGAAACGAATCTTTAGCAAATCTAAAGAAATTTTGTAAGAAAGAAGAAATCAAACTAAAAATTGTTAATGTTCAAGATGAATTTTCTACTACTTTAGATCAATCTGCAGAAAAAATTAGAAAGTTAGGGAAAAAACCTTGCACCATTTGCGGGATATGGCGAAGATATATTATGAACAAACAGGCTCGTTTAGAAAAAGCTACTAAATTAATTACTGGACACAATTTAGATGATGAAGCACAAGTAATATTAATGAACCAGTTCAAAGCTAATGTCTCTTTATCTGCTGGTTTAGGACCAATAACAGGAGTAGAGGAACATGAACTATTTGTAAGAAGAGTTAAACCATTATATTTCTGTTCAAATCATGAAATTGAACTTTACACAAAAATTAAAGGTTGGGAATTAGATTATTGCGATTGTATTTATTCTCATGAAGGTTATCGTTCTCAAGTTAAAGGAATGTTAAACGAATTTGAAGAAAAGTATCCGGGAACAAAACATGGGATTGTAAAATCATTTTTGGATGTTCTGCCATTAATAAAAGAAAGGCAGAAAGAACAATGTAATTCTAAAATTAAAATTTGTAGTTGTGGTGAACCGGCTAATAATGAAGTTTGTGCTGCTTGTAAATTGAAAGAAGAGTTGCTTAATTAAACGCTTCTATTTTTTCTTCAATCTCTTCATCATTAAAAGCAATCAAAGGTCTGAAGATTAAGTCAAGGGGATAATCTTTTTTGTTTTCGAAGTTATCACCGACAACTAAAACTTCAAGATGTTTTTCAGCAGCAAATTCAGAAAGATCTTTAACAATTTCTAACTGCAATTCTTTAGGAGAAAATTTCTGCAATAAAGAAATGTCTTGTTTCTTAAAAGCAACAGGAACAATATCACAACCTCGTTTCATGAATGATAATCCTGCTAATAATGAAGCAGAATTTTCAACTAATAATATAACTTTTCCTTCTACTCCCGTTGGCAATCCGCCGAAGCAAGGAATTACTTCTGTAAAAATGTAAACTCCAGCTTGATTAATTTCAATATGTAAAGTTATTTCTGGATTTTTAAATTTAAATTTTGAATTAGAATTTTTTTCAATGTATTTTCCAATAATAACATTTAAATCTGGTGATTTAATAGGAAATTCTTTATCAGAACGTTTTGTTTCAACTCGAAATGAACCTTGTTGATCATTTAAAACTTCTAAAGCAGCTTTCTTAATCTCTTCAACATCTTTTTCTGATCTAACAGCAGGAGAATAAGATACTAAACCAAAAACATTTTTTAACTTCTGATGTTCAGAAAAATAATTTGCAATGATTCTACTTCTGATCCGATTAACACCTATCCCTACGATTTTTTTAATGTTATCAACTAATTTTTTCTCAAAAGTTCCCCTATTTTTTCCTTTCAGAAAAATCTCTCCGTACCGTAATAAAACATGAGTATAATCCATATTTTCTAAAATACAAATCTCTTTTAAAAAAGTTTGCACCAAAGCACCATTTCCGATGCAAATATTCTTTTAAAACTGCTATATAAACGTTTAAAAGCGTTCCATCAGAAACCAAGCAACAAAATAAGGTAGGTATATACATTTACCAAAAAACATCATTTATAAAGGTAATATTTAAATAGTCTCAGTTTATTTATAAAGGAAATCAGAGTTTATAAACGAAACTGGGGGAATTTAAAACAATGGCAAAAAATGCAAAAGTAGTAAATCCTAAAAAAAATTCTAAGAAATGGGGTAAAAAAGAAATTAAAATCGTTAATATTGTAGTTTCAACAGCCTTAGAAAAAGAAGTACCTTTAGAGAAAATGGCCGCTACTTTACCCAATACCGAATATAATCCTGAACAATTTCCGGGATTAGTATTAAGAATTAAAGATCCAAAAACATCAGCATTAGTCTTCTCTTCAGGAAAAGTTGTTTGTACTGGAGCAAGAACGATGGAAGATGTTGGTAAAAGCATTCTTAGCATCATTAAAAGTCTTAAAAAGCTAAACATTATTGTTACCATTAAACCAGAAATTACGGTACAAAATATTGTTGCTTCTGGAAGTATTGGGATGGATTTAAACTTAAATGTATTAGGAATTCAATTACCTAACACTGAATATGAACCAGAACAGTTTCCAGGCTTAGTACACAAGTTGAAAGGAACAAATGCTACTTTCTTGCTTTTTAGTAACGGAAAGATTGTTTGTACTGGAACTAAAACTGAAGAACAGGTTCATGAAGCTACAGATAAGTTAATTGAGAATCTTAAAAAACTGTTAGCCAAATAAAGTCATAAAAAGTCGAGACTTTTTAGGATCCAAATAAAAGTATTTATTTTGATTTTAAAGTTAAAATTAAAATTTATTTTGGATAATGATGAATTTCATCACATAAATCTTTATATATTTCTTTTTTTATTTACATTTTAACATAAAGAGGGGTCTTTAAAATTGGATATTGATGAACAAATTAAAGTTTTTAGAGAATTTATTGAACAGAACTATTATCCTCAGCTATTAGAAGCAGTTAGAAAAGGACAAAATTGGCTTGTTTTAGATTTCTCAGGATTAATCAAGTTTAATACAGAAATCACTGAAGAAATATTAGAAAACCCTGAAGAATTATTGAAAGCGGCAGAATTAGCAATTAAAGAGTTTGATTTACCAAAAAAAGTTAAAAAATTTAATGTACGTTTGAACAATCTTCCGGAATCACAAAAAATTCAAATTAGCGAGATTAGAAGTAAACATTTAAACAAATTTGTTTGGGCAGAAGGAGTTGTTAGAAATAAAACTGATGTTCGACCACACGTAACTGCTGCCAAATTTGAATGCCCTTCCTGCGGTAATATTCTTAATATTTTACAGCTTGACAAGAAATATAAAGAGCCGAGCAGATGTGGATGTGGAAGGAAAGGTAAATTTAAAGAAATTTCTAAAGAGTTAGTTGACGGACAAGGGTTAGTGTTAGAAGAAGCTCCTGACGATTTAGATGGGGCACAACCAAAAAGAATTAATGTTTTCTTAAAAGATGATTTAGTAAGTCCTATTTCTGAAAGAAGAACTAGTCCAGGATCAAGAGTTAAATTATCTGGTTGGCCAACTGAAGTACCCATCACTTTGAGAAGTGGTGGACAAGCTATTAAGTACGATTTAATTATTGAAGCTAATTATGTTGAACCAATAGAGGAAGATATTACCGATTTAAATATTAGTGAGAAAGAATTAAAAGAAATTAAAGAAATTGCTAATTCCCCAGATCCTTTAATGCTTCTGGCTCAAAGTATTGCACCCTCCATTTATGGTCATGATAAAGTTAAACAAGCATTGGTGTTACAATTATCTGGTGGGTGTAGAAAAGTTCGTCCAGATGGAGTTATCACCAGAGGGGATGTACATACGCTTTTAATTGGTGATCCCGGTTCAGGAAAATCACAATTGTTGAAAAGAATAACTAAAGTTGCCCCTAAAGCTAGATTTACTAGTGGTAAAGGGGCAACGGCTGCAGGACTTACTGCTTCGGTAGTTAAAGATGAATTTCTTGGTGGTTGGAGTTTAGAAGCGGGAACGTTAGTATTAGCTAACAAAGGTTTTGCGGTTATTGACGAGATGGATAAGATGGGTAAAGAAGATCGTTCTGCTTTGCACGAAGCGTTAGAACAGCAATCGGTAAGTATTGCTAAAGCAAACATTCAAGCTACTTTACGATGTGAGACAACAGTTTTAGCTGCAGCTAACCCAAAATATGGTCGATTTGATCCTTACGAATTAATTGCTAACCAAATAGATTTACCACCAACGTTAATTAACAGATTTGATTTGATTTTTCCTATCAAAGATATGCCTAACCGAGAAAAAGATGAACTGATGGCTTCTTTTATTTTAAGTATGCACAAAAATCCTGAGAGCGGTGTTGGTAAAATTTCTACAGAAATATTGAAAAAGTATTTTTCTTACGTTCGAAAAATGGTTCATCCACAAATTAGTGATGCTGCAATTGAAGAATTAAAAGATTATTATATTACGATGCGTAATTCTGGAGCTGGTGATGATGCAGGAAGAAAAAGTATTCCCATTACTGCGAGACAATTAGAAGCTCTAGTAAGATTAGCGGAAGCATCGGCCAAAATTAAATTAGCAAAAATAGTTACAAAGGAAGATGCAAAAAAAGCAATTGAAATGATTGATTATTGTTTGAACCAAATTGCTAAAGATAAAGATACCGGAAAAATTGATATTGACAGAATTAGTAGTAGAATTACTGCTACCCAAAGAGGAGGGATTAGTATTATTAAAGAATTAATTGGTTCATTGGAAGAACAAATGGGTGCAAAAATAATTCCTATTGAAAATATTATTGAAGTAGCGCAAGGGAAAAATATTTCTAAAGACCAAGTTGAAGATATTCTAGAAAAGTTAAGAAGATCGGGAGATATTTTTGAACCTAAAAGAGGATTTGTGCAAAAACTTTAAAATGGAAGAAACAAAAAAATATGATCGACAAGTTGCCATTAAAACTACGGTGCAACAATTGTTGTTAGGAAAGTATATGCAAGAGAATGAACAAACTCCTAATTATTTGTTAACAAAATCTAATGAAAAAATTTATCGGTTAAATGTAATGGGAATTGTTTTAAGTAACGAAAAACAGGGAGCAATTACTAATTTACTTTTTGATGATGGAACAGGGAAAATTACTTTACGTGTTTTTGAAGAAAATAAAGTTGTTAATTCTTTAAATGTTGGTGATGTTATTTTAAGCATTGGAAAATTAAGAATTTATAATCAAGAAAAATATATTGCGCCAGAAATTATAAAAAAAATAGATCATTTATGGTTGAAATTAAGAGCATTAGAATTGAAAGAATTAATTGGAGAAAAAGATACTTTTGTTGAGGAAGAAAAAGAAATAATTGTTGAAGAAAGTAAAGTGAAAGTTGTTGAAGAAGTAAAAGAAAATCAAAGCGAAGAAAAAGTTCATTCAGAAATAATTGTTGAAAAAGAAGTAAACAAAGTTTCTGAAAAAAAAGTTGAAAAAGTTGAGAATGTTGATGTTGAAGATGATGAAATAGTTGATGTTGAAGAAAATGTTTTATTGCCCGTACAAAAAATAATTAATTTGATTAAAGAATTAGATCCTGGAGAAGGAGTAATGATTGAAGAACTGATTTCTAAATCAATGTTAAACGATACTGAAAAGTTAATTGAAAAAATGTTAGAGGCTGGTGACATTTATCAAAACTTGCCGGGAAAAGTTAAAGTGTTGTAAAGAAGATAATTGCATTTAACATTAATAATTAAAACATTAAAGGCGTAATATAAACTTCTACAATTGCTGCCAATACTAAAAATCCTATACTTAACAAAATCATATCTAAAGCATCAACTAAAACTCGATCTTCTTTTAAGTTATGTTTGATTAAAGCAATAGAAATAATTCCTCCGGCAAGTCCGGCAATGAAATAAGAAACCATTTCTAAAATTCCATGAGTCATATAACGTAAGATACTTAATGAAGCAACACCAAAGTAAGTAGAAATCGTCGGTAAACCCACCAAAGAAGCCCCCTGAGCCAATTCTATTTTAAAAAAGTTACCAATGGCCGTAGCTACCACCGAAGCGTTCCAGGTCAAAATAAAGATGGCTCCGGTACCATATAAAAAAGCAAAAATGATACAAAAAAATAATACTTTAATATTATTTAAGAAAATTCTTGTTAATAATCCTAATTGGGTTATATTTCCCTGAACATTATTGTTAGTGTTAACAATTGCTTTTTCTTGTAAAGTAAAAAT
>JABHRR010000088.1 GCA_018670095.1 Candidatus Woesearchaeota archaeon | reverse complement strand
TTCAGTATTTAAATATACTTGGCCAAACTTAAATTCACCCTCTTTATAAATTTCTGGAACATCTCTCTCAACATTAACCATATCTCTAGTAACTTTTATTTTTTCACCATTAACTTCAAAATTGTAAACATTATCTTTTTCTAAATGGCCAATTACTGTTTCCGGACTATCAATAGTTAATTTAGTAATTATTGCTGGTGCTAAAGCTCCGTATGCTTTACCAATTTTTCCACCATCAGCTTTAATAATTGTTTTCACTCCGGGTAAAGATTCCAAAACACTAATTTCTTTAGCATTAGTTTGTTTTTTAATAATATCTTTTAACTTTTCTACGGCTTGTTGCACTTCTTTCTTCTTACTAACAACAACAATCTCTTTCACTGGCCATCGCAAACCAAGTTTAGCTTTCTCTCTCGCGTTTAATGAAGATTGAATTATTTGTTTAGAAGATTCAATTTGCTCTTCTAATTCCAAATTAATTTTCTTTTCATCAACTTTTGGAAAAGAATAATGCATAATACTTTCTTCTTTCAAAGCAAACTCTTCTTTAAAATTCTGATAAATTGCTTCAGAAACAAAAGGTGAAATAATATTAAACGCTTTTAATAATTCTAACAAAACGTTGTAAATAGTATAAATGACAACTTCTTTATCCTGATCTTCTCCCAATGAAGATTTATCTCTAACCATTTGGATATAAGTTCTACTTAACTCTAAGAACAGTTCTTCTAAAGGAGCGATAGTTTCATCGAAACGATATTCTTCAAATAGTTCTGTAACGTTTTTTATTGTTGAGTTTAATTTAGAGAAAATATATTTTTCTTCAATACCTAAAACATTTTCAACAATACTAGCATCAATTTTTTCGGGATTAACTTTATTTTCTTTACACAAATTGATTAATAATTTATGTGTGTTCCAAAGGATATGCAGATATCTGCCTTTCAATGCTGCTTCGTCCCAACTGAACTTAATATCTTGTCCAGCGTTAGTTTGGCAAAGGTAATATCTTAAAACATCAGCACCATGCTTTTCAATCATTTCATCAGGAGAAATAATATTGCCGATAGATTTACTCATTTTTATTCCACCGATATCTCTCAACATACCATGCATATAGACATTCTTAAAACAATTCTTGCCCATTGCTAACTGAGAACAAATAGATAACATACTAAACCATAATCTAACCTGTTCAGTTGCTTCTAAAATTAAATCAGCAGGAAAATAATCATTAAAATAATCTTCTCTTTGCGGATAATACAAACAATTCCAAGAAGCAGTTCCGGCATCAATCCAAACATCTAAGATGTCAGGGATACGTTTCATTGTTCCCTTACCGCATTTACATTTCCATTTAACATCATCAATCCAGGGACGATGCAAGTTTTCAGGAACATTATCTTTACCAACTTTTTCTTCTAATTCTTTTACTGAACCGATAACTTCAATTTCTTCACAATCTTCTTGAGTACATTTCCATAATGGAACAGGAGTTCCCCAGAATCTTTGTCTTGTAATAGAATTATCTTTTAAATTTGCTGTCCAAGAATCGAAAGCTTGCGTTCTCGGTTGCCAATTGACTTTAGCATTCTCTTGAATCATTTCTTCTCTGAGATCTTCAATTTTGAAGAACCATTGTTTAGTTGTTTTGAAAATTACAGGGTCGTGGCATCGCCAACAAGTAGGATAATCGTGTTCAACTTTTGTAGTTGCAATTAAGAAACCATCTTTTCCCATATCATCTATGAAAAGCTTATCATCTTTCTTAGCTATTCTACCAGCAAATCTTTCTCCAATCTCTTTTGGGAATTCTCCCTTCTCTGTTAAATTATTAAATGCTGGAATTTTGTATTCTTTACCAACTTCCTGGTCTTCAGGACCACATCCTGGTGCGCAGTGAACTAATCCTGAACCGGCTGTAAAGTCAACATGTTTTTCTGATAATAGTACAGTATGAACATTAGGGTGAGCTTTCTTTAATTCTTTAATTTGCGGGATATCATCCTCCCAAGGATGAACATATTCTGTTCCCAATAATGTTTCTCCTTTAAATTCTTCAAGAACCGTTAATGCTTTACCAACAACTGATTGCACTAAAGGACCAACTAAACTTTTTCCTACTACCCAAACTTCATCATGATCTTCAAATTCAACTTTAGCTCTTACATAATCTAAATTGGGATTGACCATGATGGCCAAATTGTATGGAATTGTCCAAGGAGTAGTTGTCCAGATGATTAAAAATTCGTTTGGTTTATCTTTAATTTGAAATTTTAAGAAAACTGAATCTTCTTCAAGAAGTTTATATTCACATTCGTGTTTTGCTAATGCAGTTTCACAGTTACCACACCAAGTCATTGATTTATCTCCTAGATAAAGTCGATCTTTTTCCCACGCTTTTTTGATCATCCACCATTGGCCTTCCATATAATCATTCTTTAAAGCCATATAAGGATCAGCGTAATCTAAACTTACACCCATTCGTTGAAAATCAATTACCATCTGATCAGCCATTTCTAAACAGAAAGCAGTACATTCTTTGATAAATTTTCCAAGACCAAATTTTTCAATATCTTCTTTTGTTTTAAGATCATGTTTGGCCATAACTTTATGAGCAGTAGGTAAACCATGCACATCAAAGCCTCCTCTGTCCCAAACATTTAATCCCTGAGAACGTTTATATCTTAAAGAAACATCTTTAAGGGATTTATTCCAAGCAGTTCCCATGTGCACTTTTCCAGAAGTATATGGTGGCCCGTCCAAATAATAGTACTTTTTACC
>JABHRR010000013.1 GCA_018670095.1 Candidatus Woesearchaeota archaeon | reverse complement strand
GCCTCCTCTGTCCCAAACATTTAATCCCTGAGAACGTTTATATCTTAAAGAAACATCTTTAAGGGATTTATTCCAAGCAGTTCCCATGTGCACTTTTCCAGAAGTATATGGTGGCCCGTCCAAATAATAGTACTTTTTACCGTTTTCATTCTTCTTTCTGAGTTTATCTAGAATCTTCTGCTTTTCCCAGAAGTCGAGCATCTCTGCTTCAAGTTCTTTATGATTATAATTAGGATATTTCATGTTAAAAAGAAGTTAGTGAGAGGTTATTTTTAAATATATTGCTTTTAAAAAAGAAAATAAAAAGAATTAATCTAAGTCTAGATTCTCTAATTCTTCGAAGTCTGCAGCTAAATCATCTTCTAAACTGTCTAACTCATCAAAATCATCTAACGTTTCCGCGATTTCTGCTTCTTCAGAACTAGTTGTATCTGTAGCAGCTGGTTCTTCTGTAGCTGTTGAATCTTCTTTTACAGTTTCTTCTACAACTGATTGACAAGCGATTAAGAAAACCAAACTAGCCAAAATCATTATTGACAATATTATTTTTGTAAATTTCATTGTATACACCTCTAAGATATAAGTAATCAAAAATCATTTATTAAAGTTTTGATTTTAAAAAAAAGAAAAAAAAATAAAAGAAAAAATTATTCTTCAGTTTCTTCTCCTAAATATTCTTTCTTAGGCTTAGCTTCGTTAAATGCTTTAACAAATTCTCTCAGCAAATCTTTAGTAGCTTTCATGTCCTCACGAACAACTTTCTGTTTTTCTTTTGCTAATTCCAATGCGTCTGGGTCAGATTTTGCGTTAGCCCAAGCTTCTTCAGCTTCTTCTTGATCTGCTTTAAGTTGTTCAACAGCTTCTTTGAACTTGTCTGCAATTCTTTTAACAGCTTCTAAGTCTGCTTCAGAAACACCTTTCTCTTCCAAACCAGAGATTCTCATTTCCATTGCATTATAAAACTCATCATGTTTATCAACAACATTACCCATCTTATTATTGATTAACTGAGTAACAATCCATCGTTGCTCTTTTCTGATTCTGTTCCAAAGTTCTTTAAGTTCTTTAATACCTGCTCTAATTTCTTCTGCAGTAACTTCGCTACCTAAAGCTTCAAGTTCAGCTTTCTTTGCAGTTAACTCTTCTTCCATAGAAGTTACTTTAGCTAAAGCTTCTTCTTTTTCTTCATCAGTTAAATTTTTAGCGTTTTCTATTTGATCTACTAACTTTTCTAAAGATCTCAGAATTAAATCACTAGTTTTTACCAAATGGTTCTTAACACCAACTTTAAGATCTTTCTTATTCTTTTGACATTCTTCAGAATCTTCTTGACATGCTTTAACTCTGTCTCTAATTCTTAGAACGTTTTGTTTTTGTTCTTGAAACTTTTCTTTTGCTTCTAAATGTTTTGTTTTCAAAAGTCTTAACCTTTCTCTGGTTAATTTCAAACCATTCTTTGTATCTGCTAAAACTTTCTTTGCTTGTTTCCCTGGTTCTTTAGTTGCTTTCAATGGTTCTTGTTCTGTTGCACCATCTGCAACTTCTTCAGCTAAAGCTGCTGGTACAATACTTAACATAAAAATTGCCAGTACAGCCAAAGCAAACATCTTTTTCATTATTTTTGCCATTTTATCAAACCTCCAAATCTTTTGGATGGTACCAGAAATCTTTGATTTCTCAGTACCTCCATTCGATTGTCATGCGGTTCTGGAAAACTAACAACTTTATAAAGAAACTTTTTTGGAGATCGTTTTTTTCTTTCAACGGAGCTAGTTTTTAGGAGTTAAAACTTTAGGAAGCTTGATATTGTGGTTTCTTGCTTTATAGGGGGGATTTGGGATTAAGTTAGGAAGCTAAGCTTGGAACAAGTTTTATATATTTGCATTAATTAATAATAGGATTATGGATGTTAAAGAAAAAGAGGTAATGAATAGAAACATCTGGAAATTTGGTTTATACAATTTTATAGATCATATTAGAATGATCTGGATGATTAAAACTCTTTTTCTCTTATGGTTGGGATTTAGTTTTACAAACATGAGTATCCATGAGTCTATTCTAGCATTAGTAATCTTCTTATTTGAAGTACCATTAGGAGCGTTAGCAGATTTTATTGGTAAAAGAAAAGCAATCATTATTTCTGCAGGATTGCATGGTATTGGATTTATGTTAATGGGAATAATGAATGTTCCTGTGCATTACTATTTTATTGCTATAATCACGGGTTTAGCATTTTCTTTCTTTTCTGGTTCTGATGTAGCATTACTTTACGACTCATTAAAAAAAGTAAACAGAGAAAAGGAATACAAGAAAGTAAGGGGAAGAATTAATGCAGTTGGACAAGTTGGTTCAATCATTGGTGTTTTTGTTGGACCTGCTCTTTATTTAGTAAATCCAAGATTAGGTTTTCTTTTAACAGGAGCAATATATTTGTTAGGGGCGATTGTTTTACTAACTATGAAAGAACCGTATATACACCCACATAAATTTACACTAAAAAAACATTGGCAACAGACAATAGAGAGTTTAAAATTTTCTTTCAAAAATATTCAAGTAAGATGGATTATTTTTTACTTTTTTGTAGGACATATTATCTATGAATTAGTTTTTGCATTTTTTCAGCAACCAATATTAACAAACGTGGGTGTTACGGTAAAATATTTTGGAATCTTGTTTGCGGTGATGATGGGAATAAGAGCAATAGGTGCTTATTTTGCAGATCATATTGAAAAATTACTGAAAGAAAATCTTACTTTATTGTTAGTGTTGTTAAGTCAAGTAGCTATATTTTGGTTTTTGGCTAGTGGAAATTTATTTGTTGTAGTTTCTTTCATAGGGTTATTGTACTTCATTTATGGTTTTGAAGATATTATCCTAGAAGATTACATTAATGCCCATATTTCATCAAACAAAAGAGCTACAGTTCTCTCTGTTCAAAGTATGTTTCATAATGCAATGATGACAATAATTTTTATTGTTGTGGGTAAAGCGATTGATATTTTTTCAATGGGCACTACATTAAGATATATTTCAATGGCCTTGTTATTATTTACTTTAATTCTGTTTACGTTCAAGAAAGGACTTGTAAGTAAATTCCAAGCTTAGTTTGTAAATCGGTTGTCATTAAAGAGTAGTCATAAATAGAAAACTTTATAAAGTAAAAGCGTTATTAAGACAATAAAATGATAGAAAACTACTTAGAATATAATAAAAGGATAGAACTAGATACTTTTGGTTCAAATGACGTTGCTGAATTACTCGAAAGAAAACCCGATTCTTCTTTATACAAAAAAAATAAAGAGGGAGAAATAGTCCGAGATGAGGGCTCATATTTCTTTAGGGATAATATTGAAATGCTTCATTCATTTTATCTTGACTTAAGTCAAGTAATTCCTGAGTCTGAAGTTTGTCATTCTGGTTCTACCGTCTTAGCAAGATCAGAAACAGGTATTAGACATGAACTTGTTGCTGGTGGTAGTGCCGAAGTAGGAGTATTACAAAGTACACTTTCACAAGAACAAACCTCAGTTGTTAGAAGAGGTTATGTTAGAATGTTATATCAAACTAAAGAACATGGATCAATATCCGAAGTTTATATCCTATGTGATGTAGGAATAGATTCATTTTCAAAAGAAAAATTGGAACAGAGAATATTCCCTAAGGAAGACGCTCCAATGGAAATGATGAAACGACCAGGTTATTTAAATCTTGAAGAAGTTAGTTTAGATGTTATAGATAGGTTTATTTAAATCTCACCAAGTATATTTTTCTTTCTTTTTTAACAAGTTTCTTAAGCAAATAACTAAAGAACTGGCGATTTCTGATGCAATTTAAAAAGAAAAGTAACGTAAATTAAAAAGATAAATAATCCTATCCCCATCATTAAAAAAGCGGCTGCAGGAGAATATATATCAGTAAATAGACCAATTAAAGG
>JABHRR010000087.1 GCA_018670095.1 Candidatus Woesearchaeota archaeon | reverse complement strand
CCTTTCATTAAGCAGCTTATTCTTTGTACCAACATGTTGAATCACAGATAACGAATTAGCAACACCTAACTTTAAAGCATCTTCAAAAGAATATTTCTTGATCATCCCTGCCAATAACCCAGAAGTGAAAGCATCTCCTGCCCCTGCAGTATGAACAACTTTAATATCTGTAGGTAATATTGAATAAAAATTATCCTCGTGAAACGCATAAGTCATCTTTCGACCATTAGAAACCACTATCGTTTCCGGACCTAACTCGTATAATCCCATCAACAATTCTTTGTAAGAATTAGTTTTTGTCCCTAATAATACCTGTGCCTCTTTTTTATTTAAAACTAAAATAGTTGTCGCTCCCAATACCAATTTCAAATAATTCTTGCCTTTCTTCGCTAAATATAAAGAAGGATTAAACAATAAGTTAATCTTCTTTTTCTTTGCATATTGAGCAATCTCTTTTCCAGTTTGAAAAGATTTCCCAACTAAACTAGCTAAATAAATCCATTTCGCTTTAAGTTGCGATTTCTTAAAATCATTTACACTTAAATCACGAGAAGCACCTTTGTGAACGTAAATAATTCTATCTCTGTCTTTGTGCGGACAAGAAATTACAGTAGAAAAATCAGTATTTTTTTTACTAGCACGTAAACAAATATTTTTCAGTTTATATTGTTGTAATTCATTTAATATAAATTCAGCATCATGATCATTACCCAACTTGGATAATAACTTCACTTTTAACCCTAATTTAGATAACGCTGCAGCAGAATTAGTAGCTCCACCACCAGAATGTTTTTCCATCTTTTTAACTAAAACCTTATCACCTAATTTTACAGATTTTAAAGAACAATCAGTAGTTAAGAAATTATCTAAAGTAGCAGAACCTATACAAAGCACATCATAACGCTTAATCATTTATCTATTAACCTCTTTTTATAAGATAAAGAATACTTTATGATTTATATTAGTTTCTACTTTTCCAACAAACTAAACCTAGTTTCTACTCTTTCAACATCTCTAGAATCTTTTTACCAAACGCTTCTGCTGCTGGAGGACCATTCGCAGTAACTATCTTTCCATCAACTACAACAAGTTCATCAACAAACTCAGCTCCATTCTTAGTTAGAATTTCAGCTTGTTTACCATCCTCATTCCAAACAGTCGCTTTCTTTCCTTCCAAAACACCAGCATATGCCAGAATCGTTGGTGCAATACAAATCGCCCCTAAGATTTTCTCACGATTGATTGCTTCTTGAGCAGTTAAATGTGCTTGGACATCGTGCTGATATCCAACAGCTCCAGCACCGCCAATAAAAATAATCGCATCATAATCTGAAACATTAACTTCCGCAATAGCAACAGTTGCTTCAGTTATAGCCCCAAAAGCACCATGACAAACACCAATCTGTTTAGAAGCAATCACTACTTCAATTTCCGCATCTTCCAAAATCTTCTTTGGAGCCCCACACTCATGATCTTGATAATCTTCTTGAGCAATAATTAATAATACTTTTTTTTGAGAAATCTGTGATTTCTCTAAACCTTCCTGCGTAAGTTTCATTTTTTCCACCTCAAATCTTTCCTTCTTTAACTAATTCTACAAACTTCTTAAAACTTCTGTCAAATGTAGCTTCTCCCTCTTGATCAAAACAGCAACCAGGTAATTCTCGACTTGCCAAATGATGTTTGATACATTCACAACAAATCCCTTTCCTTGGACAGCCAGGATACGTACATTTACAACTCACTAAATTTTCTTCTTTTTTACAATCCATAACTAACTACAAAAAACTAACATTTTTAAACTTTTAGATTCTACTCTACTAAAAAGAGGATAAATGCTATCAGAAATCTTAACATTAATAATAAGCGTAATTGCCATCTTAATCTTAGCAGAGATTGCAGTAAGAAATTCTATTCGATTGGCTCACCATTTCAATTGGAGCGGAACATTCATTGGTTTAACAATTCTTTCCATTGGCACATCTATTCCTGAAATTATGTCTGCAGTTGTAGGTAGTATTGATATTGTTAAAGAACCAAGCTTAATGAACACTATCTCTGGATTAATCATCGGAACTAATGTTGGTTCAGACATTTTTCAACAAAGTTTTATTCTGGCAGTTGTCGGTTTGATTGGAACAATTGTTGTTGTTAAGAAAAATATCATCTCAGAAGTTGGTGCTTTAATTGCTGGTGCTGTTTTAATGTGGATTATGACCATTGGTGGAACAATCAACAGAATTGAGGGTTTTATCATGTTTGCTGCCTACATCGCATATCTATTTTACTTAAAGAAAAGACAAGAAAAAAGAAAAGCAGAAGATCTTAACATCAAAAATATTGTCCATAATAAAATAAAGAAAAAAAGAAGACTTCCTGACTGGAAAATTGTTTTCCAAATAACTACCATAATTATTGCGTTTGTAATTATGGCTTTTGCCGCTAATATTGTGATTAAAACATCTACAAAATTAGTTTCTCAATTATCCATCAGCGCTTCATTTTTTGGAGTTCTTTTGTTAGGAATTGCTTCCGCTTTACCAGAATTAACTACTGCTTTAATCGCTGTCTTTAAACATAAAAAAGGCATCTCTGCTGGAGTATTAATTGGGAGTAACGTAACTAACCCTTTACTAGGACTTGGTTTAGGAGCAATGATTTCAGGCTATGCGATTCCAAAAGTTACTATGTTCTATGACTTGCCATTTAAAATTGGAATTGCCTGTTTAATTTTCTGGTTCTTGTGGAGAAATGAAAAATTAAACAAATGGGAATCAATAGTTCTAATTATAATCTTCATCACTTATTTGGTATTAAGGAACTTCTTGTTCCCTATAGATTTTTAAGAGAATCCTTTTTTAACTCTTTCACCAACGATATCATTAATTTCATTAATATTTTTAAGATAATGTGCCATAATAATCCTATGTACTTCCATTTCTTTTTTATTTACACCATCCCAAGTAGGCAACTTTCCGGGTTCAATAATGATTCTTCCCTCTTTAACAGCATTATCAAATGTTTTTCCAATTTCTATTAAAAAAATACGATCATCCTCAGTTTCATAAACTAGTATCCCAAATTTACATTTAACAAAGCCATTAATTTTTTTCAACTTTCTTGGAATTATTCCCATAACTAAAAGAAAACTAAATTGATATATAATGATTTCTAAAAACTTACAACGATAAGTTTTAAGAACCTAAAACTAAATCTTAGTTTAGTTTTAGATTCTAAACTTCAACCTCACTTAAACTTATCACAACCTATTTAAATACTTAAGTATAAACTAATAAAATGACTAAGAAAAACAATTTCCTTTTAGTAGATCTAAACGAAAAGAAAACTAAAAAACTAGCAGAAACTATTACTTCTGACACCAGCAGAAAAATTCTTAATTATTTGGCAGAGAAAGAACACGATACAGAAACAAATATTGCCCAAGAATTAAAAATCCCTATTTCTACCGTTCATTATCATTTACAAAAATTAACTGAAGCAAGTCTAATAATTGCAGAAGAATTTCATTATTCTAAGAAAGGAAGAGAAATTAACCATTACAAATTAGCGAATAAATATATTATTATCGCTCCTCGAAAAGTTTCTGGATTGAGACAAGCGTTAAAAAATGTTCTACCCGTTGGAATTATCGCTTTAGGAATTAGTGCGGTTATTAAAATTATGACTTCATTCACTTCTAGAACCGGATCATTCGCTGCAGAAAATCTACAGAAAACAGCACCAATGTTGGAACAAGCTACTGCAGATCAAGTTATGGCAGAAGCAATCCCTCTTGCTCAAGAGATTGGTGGAAATTGTTTGCCACAGATTACATATTCTCAACCAGATATTGCTTTATGGTTCTTGGTAGGAAGTTTATCTGCAATTGTAATTTACTTAATCATTATAATTCTAAAGGAATGGAGAAAAAAATGAAACAAGAAAAAAACATGAAAAGTTTTTTTATGTCCAAAATATTATTAGGATTGTGTTTGTTAAGTTTAGTGTTAATTATTGGTTGTAATTCAGAACGAATAAACTTTGATGAAACGCCTTGCAATAAGGAAACATCAGGAACCTCTGTAAAAGATGGATGTAACACTTGTACTTGTACCGAATATGATGGAGACTATGGTTGGACTTGTACGGAAATTGGTTGCGGCCCATTTGAAATCACTTGATTTTTTAACTAAAAAATTTAAAAATATAAAAGAATGGAGAAAAAAATGAAACAAATCCTATATCTCTTTATTTTAGTTTTATTCTCAAAAAATGTTTTATCTGATCTTATCACTCCAACAAGCATGATTTTAAACTACGGAGGATTATTAATTTTATTCTCTTTATCATTAGTCGCATTAATTTTCTTGATTATTTTCATAATTAGAAAACTAAAAAAATGATTTTGATTTATCTTCTTTCTTTATTATTAACTATTATAATTGAATATTTTATCATTTATGTGATAACGAAATATCAATGGCAAAAATTATTATTATACATTGTTTTAATTAATTGTTTTACTTGGCCTTTAGCTATTATTAGCTATAATTTTGGAGCAAACTTTTATTTAATTGAACTATTGGTAATCTTAACAGAAGCGCCCCTACTAATGTTATTATTAAGAAAAAATTATTTTTATTGTTTAGGATTATCTTTATTTGCAAACACAATTACCGCTATGTTAAGTTTTCTTTATTAGAATGGGAAATAAAAAATAAAATTTTACTTTACAAACCCACTACCCATTGATAAACCCAAAAAATTCTTATCACCAAGCACGATTTTAATTTTTTCTTGTTTTAAAGTCAACATAAAAAGATGATAATCAGCAGAACGTTGATCTTTTCCATGAAGAAAAATTACTTTTCCTTTATCTACGCCAATAATTTGTATTGTTTCTGTCATAAACAAAGCTAAAACAAATCATTATATAAATCTTACGAATCAAAAGAAATAAAAAAATAAAAAAACTATCTTCTCTTAACAAATCTAACAACTAACCAGATCAATCCCGCTACAATCAAATACGGAAAGATTACAAAAATTAACTGTAACAAGCTGTTAAAACTGTCTACTAAAGAATCAATCAATTTAGAAAACTTCACTAAAGCAATATTAGCATACTCAGAACGTTCTTCTTGTAAACTAACACTAATTGTAGAATAATCAACTTTCTTCTGTACGTTGCTTAATGATTGTTCTAAATAGTCAATAGTTTTCTCTAAAGAGTAAATCTTATCTGCCAAAGCAATCTTGTCAGAAATTTCTTCTGCAGAATTATACATCTGTTGAAACTTTGTTAATCTAGATTTCTCTGCAGCTAATTCTGTTTGTAAGTTAGTAAATCTAGCCGTGATATCATCCATACTTTCAGTAAACGATTGTACTTCTCCTACTTCTTTTAACTGTAAAACTACAGAATCATACTTAGAAGTTTCAACTTTAATTTGATAACTTCCAGAATAATAAGATTTTTTATCTGTCCCATACTTGTTAACGTTTTCATTCAAAAGATAACCGTTGCTTAATTTAATGATACTTTTTAATTTCTCAGCAGAATCTTTAAAAGTTCCACGCTCAACTTCTGAAGATAAATAAGCGGACTTGGTTATTTTTCGATCTTCTACTTCTGGTGCAAAATCAGAACCATAATATCTCCCCATTGAATCTGAAGCAACCATCATTTCAGCAGATTCTAACATTCCAAAACTGCCACTTTTTGCAAAACTAGAAGTAGTTCCTGAAAAGAATGGTAGTAAAAAAAATAGCAAAAACACTAATACTAAAATCCAGTTTTGTTTAATTGTATTCCATTGTTGTTTAAATGTCATATTGATGACCTCCGTTTAATAAGAATAAGTAAATCTTAATCATATATAAATGTAAAGAAAGGTTCAATTGAAGTTGAAGTTAATAATAAAAGAAAATAAAAAACTAAGGATTCATCCTCTCAGGATCCCGAGGTAACAAAACAGCTTCTCGAACATTATCCAGCTTCAATAATCGCTGAGTAATTCGATCTAATCCGAAACCAACACCACCATGCGGAGGACAACCATACTTAAATAAATCTTTGTACTCAGGCATCTTATCCAAATCTAAACCTTTTCCTTTTGCTTGTTTCTCTAAAATTTCTAACTGATGTTCACGCTGTGCACCGGTAGCAATCTCTACCCCATTAAACAACAAATCAAAACTTTTTGTCCCATTAGAATCCTCTTCTGGTTTCATCACATAAAATGGCCGAACAGCAAACGGAAAATTTGTCAAAAATACAAACTCACTGCCATACTTCTCTTTAACAATCTCACCCAATAATTTCTCACCTTCTGGATCAAGATCATCTTCATCAGAGTACTTTTTACCTTTCTCTGCCAATAAAGCTTTAGCTTCAGCCATCGTAATTCTTGGAATATCTTCAGGAATTTTATGATCTACTTCTAACAATTCTAATTCAGAAGAAGATTCTTCTTTTAACTTTGTCAATAAATCAACCAACATTTCTTCAACGAAATCCATTAATTCATTTTCATCTTTAATAAATGCCATCTCAAAATCAACGCCAGTAAATTCAGTTAAATGTCGACTAGTGTGAGACTTCTCTGCCCGAAATACAGGAGCAATTTCATAAACTCTTTCAAAACCACCAATAACAAACATTTGTTTATAAATTTGCGGAGATTGAGATAAATAAATGGGTTTACCAAAATAATCAACTGTAAATAAATCTGCTCCCGACTCAACACCAATCGTTGTCATTTTTGGAGTTTGAATGTTAGTAAAACCATTACTATCGAAGAAATTAGTTAAAGTCTTTGTAATCTTACTTCTAATTTTAAAAATAGCTTGCTTCTTCATATTTCTGGTATCTAAAAACCGGTAATCAATTCTCTTATCAATATTAGTTTGACTTTTATCAGAATTATCGATTGGATGTGGAACTTCCGAAAGAGAAATCATTTTAATATTCTTAATCATTACTTCGATGCCCCAATGAGAAGTCTTATTTTCTTTAGGAGTACCAATAATTTCTACTACAGACTCTTTAGTAAATTCATCTAACGCATTAAATGATTCTTCTTCAGTATCGCCTTTAAAAGCCAAAGTTTGCATATCGCCAGTTCTGTCTCTTAAAATAAGAAACTTAATTTTGCTTAAATTTCTTAATTCTTGAATCCATCCTTTTAGTAAAACTTCCTTGCCAATGTTATCTTTAAGATCTTTAATTAGTGTTCTTTCCATTTTAAATGGAATAATTAAGAAGGGTTTTTATGCTTTTCTATTAGAAAAAAAGAAAAAAAGAAAAAATTCCTATTTGCTCCATTCAGAAGCAATTTTCTGACCATTAACGTCCAGCTCAAAATAACCAGATTCACCATCCTCAGAGAAGTAATAATCCATCTTAGCACTTCCTTCTGGACCTGTAGAAGTATAAATCACATGACACAATCCCGCATACTTGCCAGATTCAATCATTCCTTCGTTAGTCCACTTAGCATTAGTTGTACCAGTTTCCATCTCTGCAGCATATTTCCATTCTGCTCCTTTCTCACACCATTCTCCAGTATTAATTCCAGAAGTTTCAATCTCAACTTCTACATCTTCACCAGAACTAGCTTCCATTTGTTCTTCTGCACAACCAATAACAAAAATTAACAAAATTAAACTAAATAAAATTATTTTTTTCATCTTCTTCACCCCAATAAAAGAAAAAGAAACAATAAAAGAATTTAAATGTTTCTTTTTAAATAAATTTTCCCTGAGAAAGATTGTTTGCCAATACTTTTAATTCTTCTTTATACTTATCAAAATCTTCAATCTTATTTTGTGCCACTCCACTTTCCATCGCCGCTTTGGCCACCGCAGGAGCAACATGGTACAACACACGAGGATCAAAAGGTTTAGGGATAATATAATCAGGACCAAAAGAAAATTCTTGCCCATAAGCAGCAATTACTTCTTTTGGAACAGGTAAATGAGCTAACTCTGCCAATGCTTTTACCGCAGCAAGTTTCATTTCTTTATTAATTTCAGTTGCCCGTACATCTAATGCTCCACGGAAAATAAAAGGAAACCCTAAGACATTATTAATCTGATTAGGATAATCTGAACGACCAGTAGCCATAATAATTTCTGGAACTGCTGCTTTTCCCTCTTCATAAGAGATCTCAGGAATAGGATTGGCCATTGCAAAAACAATTGGATTGCTGTTCATCTTTTTGACCATTTCTCCAGTAAGAATGTTAGCTACCGAAACACCAATAAAAACGTCTGCTCCAATTAATGATTCAGAAAGAGTTTCTTCTTTATCCTGAGCAAAATTTTTCTTATAACTATTCAAATCTTGTCTCACTACGGTTAACAATCCTTTACTATCAAACATAAAAATATGATTTCTAAGAACACCTAAATCAATCAATAAATTCGCACAAGCAATTGAAGCTGCTCCTGCACCAGAAAAAATAATTTTTACTTCCTCAATTTTCTTCTTAGCAATTTCCAAAGCATTTAATAGTCCAGCAGCAGTAATAACTGCGGTCCCATGCTGATCATCATGAAAAACGGGAATTTTCATTCTTTTGATTAACTCTTCCTCAATTTGAAAACATTCAGGCGCTTTAATATCTTCTAAATTTATCCCGCCAAAGGTAGGTTCTAAAGAAGCAACAATATCAACAAACTTTACTGGATCTAATTCATTAACTTCTAAATCAAAAACATCAATTCCAGCAAACCTTTTGAAGAGAACACCTTTGCCTTCCATCACTGGTTTACCCGCAAGAGCACCAATGTTACCTAAACCAAGAACGGCAGTACCATTACTGATTACTGCTACAAGATTACCTTTAGCAGTATATTTGTAAGCGTCAGCAGGATTATTTTTTATTTCCAGGCAAGGTTCAGCAACACCAGGAGTATAAGCTAAAGAAAGTTCTTCTGCAGTTGTACAAGGTTTTGTGGGGATTACCATTATTTTCCCAGGAACACCCTGAGAATGATAATCTAGAGATTTTTGTTTATCAGTCATAGTAAAAATAAGAAATTATCCATTTATAAACATTTAGATGTTGTGCAACAATTATAGAAATAAATGCAGTTTAATCAACAAGAATTTTTATTAACAATAAAGCCACTATGCCTCTATTTCACTATAAACAATTCTAACTTTATCTCCATCTTCTGGCACAAATTCAGAATAAGCATAATTCTGTTCTCCGTTAACAAAAACGCTACCTAGATCAGAATCTATTTTCAATCCAACTTTCTCCAACACCTGCCCTAAAGATAATCCTGAAGAAAATAAACTCACCGAACTACCAGACAATTTAACAAAAATATCTTTCTCATTACCCACTAAATCAACAGAAAATCCATTTTCTTCAACAATTAATGTAAAAGTAATTCCTTCATTTGAATAAGGGTAATAATTTCCTTCCGAACAAGAATTTTGTTGACATAAATTCTGAGAACAAAGTACTGTAACCGGTTCAACACCTTCTTCACCACACATTAAATAACAATCCGTATCTGTTTGACAAATTCTTGGCTCAACAAATTGTTGTTGCCCATCATCAATAAAACCTGGGACAGTAAAACCTAAAACAATCATTACTACAAAGAAAAGTAATAAAATTTTGCCAAGCCAGTTTTCCTTTTTTTTACGCATAAAAAAAAGAAAAAGAAAGAAAGAATAAAAAGGTTTTGGTAAAAAAAACGATTTTTCCTAAACCCCTAGAAAAACAAAAAAAGTTTTTCTAATGGTTTCTATTCTATTCAACTACTAAAGTTCCTGTCATTCCTCGCCAATCTTCACAACTACTACACTTAAATTCAAATGTTCCCACTTTATTAGCAGTAAATTCAACCATAGTTGCTCCAGTAACTTCCTGTTCAACACCAAATCCTGGAATAGCAAGAGTAAATTGAAGTCCTTGTGGAATAATGTTTAACTGAACAACATCGTTTTTACCAACAACAATTTTATTTGGACCAAACATCCATTTTTTAGCAGTCAATGGAACCATTTTTACTTCAACAACATCTTCAACAACAGGTTCTTCAACTACTTCTTCAACAGGCAAAACCAAATCTGAAGTTTCTTCTTCGACTAAATCAATCTCTTCAGCAACTTCATCAATTTGTACTTCTACAGTTTTTCCCACATTAGCTAAAGCAGCATCAATCTCTTCTTTAAAAGCTGCAAAAGGTAAAGCTCCAGAAACCAATTTTCCATTAATGAAAAACGCTGGAGTTCCAGAAACACCATATGCTTGACCATCCAATAAATCAGCTGCAACTTCATCAGCAAACTTTCCTGAATCTAAACAATCATTGAACTCAGCCAAATCTAAACCTAAATCTTTAGCATAACCTTTCAAATTATCAACAGCTAAATAATCCTGATTTGCAAATAAGTAATCGTGCATTTCCCAATACTGATCCTGATCACCAGCACATTCAGCAGCTTCAGCAGCTTTTTGTGCATTAAGATGGAAGTCTAACGGAAAATCTCTGAAAACATACTTAACTTTTCCAGTATTAATATATTCGCTCACAATACTAGGATATGTTTCCTGAACATACTTTCCACAAAAAGGACATTCATAATCACTAAACTCAACTATTGTTACTGGGGCATTCGCATCTCCTTTAACTGCATCATCATCTAATGATACCTCTACTAAATCGGCTGAACCAGTTTCAGTTAAAGATCCATCAGTTTCAAATCCTTGTGGAAAAAACAAATTTCCATCTTTAGTCAAAAATGAATCAACAGTTTGACCTGCTACAGATAATGTTACTTTATACAAATCTCCAACATCTTCAGAACTTTCTAATTCTGCAACAAAAGGTGGTTGTAATAAATTTTCATTAACATAACTTAACGCTTTACTTTCTGCTTCAGATAAAGACAATTCCTGACCATTAACATTTCCAGCCATACCAAAACCATTGGTGTAAATTGAAGCAACTAATAACACTAATAAGATTCCAGCAATTAATTTCCAGCCAGAAGTGTTCTTAAAAAATCCCCCTTCATCATCCTCATCATCATCCCAAGGATCAATAGGGGCCACTGATTCAACTTTTTCTGTTACTTTAGGAGCTTCTTTAACTTCTTTTTTAGGAGCTTCTTTAATGACCTCCTTATTAGGAATAATCTCTACTTTAGGTTCTTCAACCTTAGCAGCTTTTTTAGTAGAAGTTTTTTTACTTTCTTTTCTTGCTTTTTCTTCACTTATTGATTCCACTTTAATCTCTTCTTTTGAAGTATCTTCTTCAATAAATTCTTCACCAAAAAAAGTGTCTTCTTCATCTAATTGTTTTTGTTCCATAGAATATCAACCCCGTTATTTTTTAAAATCATTTAATATCACCCTCAATTATTTTTAGAGCACTAACCCACCCTTTTTAGTGTTACTCTTCTTGAGTATTTATAAAGATTTAGATGGTTTAATAGATATTTTGCTCTCAATTATACCTAAACAAAAGAAATCACTACATTTCACTTTTTACCATGCCCATGCTTAATCCTAACTATCTCACCATCTTTCAAGAAAACTACTTTTTGAGCATACCTTACTAATTCCAAATCATGAGTAACAAGAATAATTGTTTTATGTTTTTGCGAATGTAATTTAGAAAGAAAATCCATTACTTGCTGTCCAGACTTAGAATCAAGATTTCCAGTAGGTTCGTCTGCCAAAATAATTTCTGGATCATTAACTAAAGCTCTAGCAATTGCTACTCTTTGCTGTTGTCCACCAGACAATTCATTTGGTTTATGATTCATTCTTTCTCCTAAATCAACCATCCGTAAAAGTGCTTCAGCTTTTTCTAATCTTTCTTTCTCAGAAACATTTTGAAAAATAGTTGGTAAAGTAACATTCTCTAAAGCAGTTAAAGTAGGAATTAAATTAAACTGTTGAAAAACAAAACCAATAGTTTTTCCACGCAATTGAGCAAGATCTGATTCTGATAAAGTAGAAATATCAATATTATTAAGATAAATAGTTCCACTGGTTGGAACATCTAAAACCCCAACTTGATTCATCATTGTGCTCTTTCCTGAACCAGAAGGACCAACAATCACTACAAACTCACCTTTATTTATCACTAAGTTTATTCCTTTAAGTACATCTAAAGAAACTTTTCCCATGTAATAAGTCTTCCAAACTTTTTTCAATTCAATTACAGGTTGTTTTTTTTTGGTCATCTTTATAATCACTTTTTTTTACTTTTTATTTAACTTTCTATTCATATCGTAAACTATCTACAGGATTTAATTTCGAAGCCCTTCTCGCTGGAGCAATTCCAGAAAGAACACCAATTAAAAATGAAAAAATTAATGTCCCAATTACTAATAACCAATCAATTTTTATTGATAAAAACGCTGGACCAACCGCAACAATAAAAGCAAGTTCAACTAATTTAGCAAAACCAATTCCTAAAACTATTCCAATTAAACCACCAAAAAAACCATAAAGTCCCGATTCAACTAAAAACAAATATAAGATATGCTCGTTTCTCGCTCCAATCGCTTTCATGATCCCAATCTCTCTAGTTCTTTGTAAAACTGCTGTATACATTGTATTCATAATTCCAATTCCACCAACTAATAAAGCAATGGAAGCAATCCCAATCAAAACAATTTGTACCATATCAAGAACTACTCCAAAGGCTTCTGCAAACTGTTCCGGAGTTTGAATTTCAAAATCTTCATCACCCTCATCAAGACGATGATCATCTCTTAATTCTTTCTCCATATCTTCTGCAACAACAAGAGGGTCATCTCCCGCATGGGTTTGGGCAATAATAAAACCAAGTTCATCTTTTGCATTAAAAACTTCTTCATACGCCTCAAGAGGAATAAATCCAGCTTGATCATCAGGAGGAGAACCAATCTTTTCTAAAAAACCAATCACTTTAAATTCTCGATCTTGAATAAGTATTTTATCACCTAGCTCTACACGTTTTTCAAAAATATTATTTTGTGAATGTTCATAACCAAGAACAATTTTATATTTATCACCTTTTCTAACATTTCTTCCTTCACCAACTTTCCAAGTTTGTGCTTCACCAACTAAAGCCCTTTCTTCAGGATCAGTAGATATCCCAGAAATAAAACCATAATGAACCAAATCATTAAATTCGTAACGAGCAAAAGCATAACCCATCCCGGTAGCTAATTTCACTCCCGAAGTTTTCTGAATAATTTCTAAATCGTCAGAAGTTAATTGTTCTGAAGAACCCATCCCAAAAAATCCTCCTTTTGGAAGAATAAACAATTTATCTTTCCCTAAAGCAGAAAATTGTTGTTCAATCGCATTCTCTAAACCCTGCCCGAGAGTAATCAACGAAATAATCGCGGCAATTCCAATAAAGATTCCGATCAGAGTCAACCAACTACGTAACTTCCGTCTTCTTATTTCCTTCACTGGTATCTTAAAATAGTCAATTATCATTTTTTATATTTTTTATTATTTAGCAAATTCTTTTTCAAATAATTCTATTAATGTCCTTTCTCTTTTTTCAAGTCTTTTTTGTTTTATAATAGCACCTAACTCAACACGAATCATTTTAACTGCTTCATTTCCCCAAGGAAATCTTTTCATTGCTCGAGCAACTAAAGTAGCGGTAGTTCCGAGACTAGAACCTAACCTAAACCTAGTCCATCCACTAATTTCTGAATCAGAAAGATATTTAGATAAAACGCTAATAACTTGAGCTAAAGCAATACCAATCCAATAATCTCGGGAATAGGATATTGGGTCGTATTTTTTTTTACAAACAATTCTAGACTTTTTAAGTAGTTTCAGATCTCCTTTCAAATAAACTTTTAATTTTTTTGGTTCAGAAGGTCTAGTAGAATGATAAAAATTAAATCCTTTAATAAATTCTTTAATTTCCGGATAATTCTTTTCCATTCTCAGTAAAACATCCTTTACTGGTTTTTTAAGATTTATATATACCATTTTTTATTTCCTCAAAGCGTCCACCGGTTTCAAAGCTGCTGCTTGCTTCGCCGGAAAAGCTCCCGATAAAGAACCAATAATAAAACCAAACATTAACATTCCAATTAACAATCCTAAATTAAAATCTGCTTTAATTAAATAACTTCCATAAATCTGAAAGGCAATCAACTCCACAGATTTGCTGATTCCAAAACCCATACTCACTCCAATAATTCCGCCAACTAATCCTAACATTCCTGATTCAATTACAAAGATAGACATGATTTCCCAATTTCTCGCCCCGATAGCTTTCATGACTCCAATCTCTTTAGTTCTCTCCAGTACCGCAGTATACATCGTGTTCATGATTCCAATTCCTCCAACTAATAAAGAAATTGCTGCAATCCCTACTAAAACTCCCTGAATAATGAATAATATAGTATTCAGTGTAGCTAAAATATTTTCCGGAGTTTGAACTGTGAAATCTTCTTTCCCTTCTTCAACATTACGATGACTACGTAAATCTTTTTTTATCCTTTCCGTTACAACCGCAATATCTTCTCCCGCACTAATCTTTGCTGGAATAATATCATAAGTTTCTTCAATTCCTAAAATTTCCCGCATTGCTGCTTCTGGAATAACTAAAGTCCCATCCTGTTGCGGATTACCAGATTTCTTTAATATTCCAACAACTTTAAAATCAACACCTTCAATTAGAACTTTATCTCTTAATAATAAACTCTTATCAAAAAAATCTTCAGCAAAATTATATCCAACCATGACTTTATATTTGTCTCCTTTTTTCAATAACCGACCTTGATCAATTTTGTAATTATTAGCTTCAACCGCTAAAGCAATATCTTCAGAATCTTCGGGCATAGAAGCTGCAAATGGATATTTAATCTCTTCATTAAACTCAATTTTTACTGCCCGAAGTAATCTTCCTACAGTATTATCAACACCACTAACTTTTTCCATAACTTCTCGATCACTAATTGTTAATGGAACCTCTGCCCCCGTACCCGGTGGTCCAAAACCTGAACCTGCTGCTTGAACAATAACTTTATCTGAACCTAAACTTACAAACTGTTCAGCAATCGCCGTTTGTAAACCCTGAGAAAGAGACATTAATGCAACTACTGCTGCAATCCCAATAAAAATTCCAATCATCGTTAACCAAGAACGCATCCTTCTCTGCCTGGCACTCTTATACGCTAACTTAAAGTAGTCTTTGATCATTATTTAGAATAGAAATAGTTAGAGTTTAAGTTTTTTACTGTTTTGGGATATACATTAAAACATAAGAAAATTATTTATATGACAACTCATTAGTTTAAGAAATGTTAAATTGGATTAAAAGACTTTTAGGAACTAAAAAATTTAAAATTGATAAAAGAATAGTCATTATCATCAATAATTCCAGAATAAATAAAGAAACAATTGATTCTGTCAATAAAGGAATTCAAATATTTTGTATGAAAACTGCTTTAGCTAAACGTTTTCCAAAACTAACTTTTGTATTAGAAAATGAGAAAACTTCCCAGGATGATTCACCATCAAGAGATACTATGGGTTGGGTTACTCTTTCAGAAATTGCTTCAAAT
>JABHRR010000012.1 GCA_018670095.1 Candidatus Woesearchaeota archaeon | reverse complement strand
TAAATAGTTTCTTGAAACCAGCCATAGAGGATACTTACTGTTATTAGTCCTATTAAAAATAATAAAGAGACAACAATATATATTATTTTATCTTTTTCCATAATCTAATTTTATAATTATTCTGGCAGTTATAAATTTTTGTAAATCTTTGGTAAGAATTATGGTTGTTAGGAAAATAGTTGCCCAAAATATAGTCTTGAGTTTCTAAACATTTATTAATAATGACCGTAAATTTTGTGTAGGTGAAATATATGAAAGATAATACCCCAATAAATTATGTTCCTGAACAAAAAACACCATTCTGGAAAAAACCAGGTTTTGGCCAGAGTGCATTTGTCGGCACGGTAGTAGCAGTATCTGTTAGTTTACTGAGTTATACTTTATTTAAAGAACCTATCGATTCATTTGTTCACAAAAAAGTAATGCCCGCAGTTTATGAAATGGCTGGTGAAGAATATATTGAACCCGCAAGAGATATTTATGAACCTGATGAAGTAAGAAAAACGGGAAGATGGGCAGCAAATTGTAATTTACAATATGAGAAGAGAGATGATCAGAAAAAAGTTTTTGAAGCAAAATGTTGGTTTAATGATGGACGAACTACAGTTACAAGATGTGATTTCCCTAATGCAACAGAAACCGGAACCGTAGAAGACGACCCTCTCATTTACGTTAGTCAATTTGCAACATATCGTGGTGAAGATGCGCTAGATAGAATTAAAGAAGATTTTGATGACTGTTCACAGTTAAATTCAATTATGATTAGTGGAAGAACAACACAAGAAAAAGTAAATGGATTGTATAAATTTACATCTCATCCTGTGCCATCACCGTGGACATTAGAAGATCTTACAGAAACAGAACTACAAAAACTTGCAAATCATTTTGATCGACAGAAGTTTGCCCCTTATAGAAGTTTAATGGGAATATGAAAGATTAGGAAACTATTAAATACTTCTAAATAATTCTTTTTACCTATGAAAAAGAAAAGTTTTATTAAAAAATTAATGGATAAGTTAGATAAAAGATTGGAAGAAAAATCTAATGAAAAACCTTGCTGTTGTTCTGAAGAAAAAAGTAAACAAAAATGTTGCAAGTGATCATTGATTGGCTGTTGTACAATTTATTTAACCTCAATCCTGCTTCAAAGCTCGCACAAGCAATTAACTTTTTTCTTTATGACTCTGTCAAGATCATTTTACTGTTAATTCTTCTAATTGCGGTAGTTGGTTTTTTAAGAACTTACCTTCCGCAAAAGAAAGTTAAGCAATGGTTAAATGTTAAATTCCCAGTATTAAGTAATATTTTCGCTTCTTCATTCGGTGCAATAACTCCGTTCTGTTCATGTTCTTCAATTCCTATCTTTCTTGGTTTTTTAGAAGCAGGAATACCTTTAGGGGTAGCATTTTCTTTTTTGATAACTTCTCCATTAGTTAACGAATATCTTGTTGTTTTGATGTTAGGGTTCTTTGGTTGGAAAATTACTTTAGCTTATGTTTTAAGTGGAATCACTGTTGGAGTTGTTGGTGGATTTATTTTAGGAAAATTAAAATTAGAAAAACATTTGGTAAAAGATTTAATAACTTCTCGAAAAAAACTGAAAGAAATAATTTATTCTAATTTCAAAGAGAGGATAAAGTTTGGAATAAAAGAAGCTTTATCAATTACCAAGAAAATCTGGCTTTGGGTATTGGTTGGAGTTAGTTTTGGAGCAATAATTCACAATTATGTGCCGCAAGAATTTATTCAAAGAGTAATGGAATCAGGCGGTATTTTCACGGTTCCAATTGCTGTCTTTTTAGGAGTGCCAATGTACGGAAGTTGTGCTGCGATAGTTCCTATTGCGGTTGTTTTATTTCAGAAAGGCGTTCCATTAGGAACTGCTTTAGCTTTTATGATGGCTACTGCGGCTTTAAGTTTACCAGAAGCAATCATTCTTAGAAGAGCAATGAAATTAAAATTAATTTTAATCTTTTTTGGAATTGTTACATTAGCAATCATCTTTACGGGTTATTTGTTTAATTTGTTGCAAATATTACTTTAGGAAACTATTAAATACTTCTTTATAATTCTTTATTTAAAAAAGAGGTGAATGCAATGAAGAAAATAATAACAGGAGTTTTATCTACAGTTTCAGCATTACCCATGGTTTTAGCAGACTGTGCTTGGAATAAAACTGGAACTGGCCATTTTTATGGAAAAGGCGGATCCTGGATGATTAGTTGGGGTTTATTAAAATTAGTATATTTAGCTGTTGCAGTTTTTATAATCTCGGCAGTATTCTGGTGGACATACAAGTGGATAGTTGTTGATAAAAAAACAGTAAAAAGAAAAAAGAGGTAGATTAAAATGAATCCAATGGAAATAATTGCAGTAGTAATTGCAATTTTAACTTTATTGAAAATAATTATGTTTTTGTTTAACCCAAAATGGTTAATGACATTAGTAGAATCAATGCATAAGTATATCGTTTTGCAAGCTGTATTTGTAAGTATTTTTATTTTAGTATTAGGAGCTTATTTGGTATTGTTTTTAGGAGTTGTCAATTTAATCGTAGCATCGTTATTTGGAATGATGACTTTTGCTTTAGTTTTAGTAATGTCTCCAAAACTCTACTTAAAGTTTGGCAAAGACATCATTAAGAACAGAAAAGCGTTAATCCCTGTATTCTTAATTTGGGGAGTATTATCTGTTTGGACCCTTTGGACTTTGTTTGGTTAGATTTCTTTTTTATTTCTTTTGTCACTCTTTAGTTACACTTGGGCGAAAGTTTTATAAATGGATTTAACTTTTTATAGTATAATGAAAGTTAAAAATCCTGATGATAATTATAACGTCTTAGATCTAGATCAATTAGTTGAAAATGTAAGAAGAATAATGCAAAACGTAGATCCTCGCGTAATTAAACCAGAATCTTATCTTTACTCAGAATTAATGAAAAAGCACCCCGTAGAAACGGAATTAGGTTTAGATGCTGATTTAAACAAATTTATCCAGAGATATAATGGAAAAATTCAATATGATGGAGATCTTGATGATGTTGTGGATCTTGTTGATGTAAGATTTAAGCCAATTACTCCAGAGTATGATACTTTGATTCATCAGAATTGGTTCTGGACGGGGAGTCTTTTGGATAAAAATCTCTCTCAAATTATGGCAAATAAAGTTATTGGTTCGAAAGATGAAGATTGCCCTACTTATCTAAAAGAAACTTATTCGCCTTGTGGAGATGATGATGATCTTGGGTCTTCTGGATTTGGTCTTTCAATGGATTTACAAGAAATGCATAACTTTGCATTATTGTTTGAAATTGATGTTAAAGAACTACAAAAAACAAGAAATATTTTTTATGATCCAGAAGGTCTTTCTGGAGCACAATTTGGCAAAAACGTTGAATATTTATCTACATACATAGTTTTTGGAGGCATTCCTTGTCAAGCAATAAAAAGTATTAAATGCCCTATCATTCAATCTTGGCGACCTTATGGCGGGACTTTAATGGAGTATTTTGAATCTCCAACGTCTGTAGAATTAATAGAAGTTAAAGATTAATTAATTTTAATAGAAATAAACTTTTAAGGAACATTTATATATTTCTTTTTTTTCTTTAACTTAAAATGGGCGCAATACTTTACACTTTTTTATCTGTAATTATAGTATCTTTAATCTCATTATTAGGAATTGTATTCTTTATCTTACAGAAATCGACTTTAAAGAAAACTCTTCTATTCCTAGTAAGTCTTTCCGCCGGTTCTTTGTTTGGTGGTGCATTACTGCATCTACTTCCTGAAGCCATAGAAAAGTCTGGTTTCACTTTAACAGTTTCATTATCAGTCTTATCAGGAATTTTAGTTTTCTTTCTAATTGAGAAATATGTTCATTGGCATCATTGCCATGACCCAGAATGTTCTGGTCATAAACATCATTTAGTGGTTATGAATCTAGTTGGAGATGGTGTCCATAACTTTATTGATGGCTTAATTATTGCGGTAAGTTATCTTGCTAGTATCCCTTTAGGAATCGCGACAACTATTGCGGTTATTTTACACGAAGTCCCGCAAGAAATTGGCGATTTCGGAGTGTTATTATATTCTGGATTAAAGAAATCTAAAGCTTTATTCTATAATTTATTATCAGCATTAGTAGCAATTATTGGCGCAGCCATAGGTTTATTATTCGCTACAGAAACCTTTATCAGTTTAATCATCCCATTTGCTGCTGGTGGCTTCATTTACATTGCTGGTTCGGATTTAATTCCAGAATTGCATAAAGAGTGTGGCCCTAAAGATTCTTTCTGGCACATCTTTGCATTGCTTCTAGGGATTGGATTAATGGTTGTGTTAAAGTTTATTGCGGTTTAACAGTTTTAATTTACCGTCTTTTACGTTTATTTTTAAATTTATTCCCAGAATTACCATTTCTAGAAAACGGTTTTCTTGATGCAGATTTATGTTTAGATCTAGAGCCTCTACCAAAAGATTTTCGAGGTGGTGGTTTAGCTGCTGTTCCTACAGCATTCTTAGCAGTTTCTGAATGAAAGGTATGGTCCATTACTTCTATCTCCTGTTTGATTAATTTTTCAATATCTCTCAAAAAATTTCTTTCTTCAGCCGCACAAAAAGAAAATGCTGTTCCATCAGTTCCTGCCCGGGCAGTTCTTCCAATTCTATGAACATAACTTTCTGGTTCGTTAGGAAGTTCAAAATTTATAACATGTGAAATATTTTTAATATCAATTCCTCTTGCTGCAATATCAGTGGCTACTAATACATTAATTTTACCAGTTTTGAAATTACTAATTGCTTTGGTTCTTTGGTTTTGTGATTTATTTCCATGAATTGCATCAGCAGGGATATTATGTTTGTTAAGGTACACTGCTACTTTATTTGCTCGATGTTTTGTTCGAGTGAAAATTAAAACGCTGGTAAGATGTTTCTGTCTTAATAGTTCCAGTAATAATTTTTCTTTTGAAGATTGATCAGTAAAAAAAACATATTGTTTTATCAATTCAACTGTAGTGGCTTGTGGTGTAACCTCAACATGGATCGGGTTCTTAAGCAAGCTTTTTGCTAGTGTATTGATCTGTGGAGACATTGTTGCTGAGAAAAATAATGATTGTCTCTTATGGGGTAATTTTGCAATTACCTTCTTAATATCATGAATGAATCCCATGTCTAACATTCTGTCTGCTTCATCTAATACAAAAAATTCTATACTATTAAGATTAAGTTTTCTTTGATTCATCAAATCTAATAATCTGCCCGGTGTTGCCACAACAATGTCAACTCCTTTCGATAATGCTTGAACTTGTCGCCCTTGACTTATTCCTCCAAAAATCACGGTGTGTTTAAATTTAAGAAACTCACCATATACAGAAAAGCTTTCTCCAATTTGGGCTGCCAGTTCTCGAGTTGGAGCAAGTACTAAAGTTTTAATTGTCCTAGGATATTTTTCAGTCATCCTTTGCAGTATTGGTAATACAAATGCAGCAGTTTTACCAGTGCCTGTTTGAGCAATACCAATCAAATCTTTACCTAATAATAAACCCGGGATTGATTTTGCTTGGATGGGTGTAGGAATAGTATACCCCTGTTTAGTTATTGCTCTTTCTAATGCGGGCATTAATTTCAAATCTTTAAATGATGTTATTTCTTCCATTATAGTGTAAAATATACTTCCCAGTTATAAAGGTGTTTCTATTAAATTTAACATCGGGAATAAAAGAAGTCATCAGAAATGTTGATCTATTTGATTAACTATGTTATGTTCGTCAAGCTTGCGAGACCGAAAATTCAGTTGCTACACTGGTTTTGTAGCAAAGCGTTAGGGTTTTTGAAAATATTTAAATAGTCCTTATCTTTTAATATTAATTATGAAATTAAGTGTATCTGTTTATATGATTCAGGCATTAGCTAAAGAGGTGTATAAAGACTTACTTAGTAATAAAATTACTAAAGCAAGACGAGAAATAAAAGCAATAGTCGACTTAGACTTAGCTGAGATAAGAAAGTTAGAATTTGATCATGGAGATCAGAGAGTGTTAAGAGAGTGTTACATAGTACTCCATGATGCTCGTAAACTATTGGAATGGTCATTTGGTGACCGTATATATATATATTCTAAATTCGAGAAAGTGAATAAAGCAAAAAAACTTGTAGAATCTATAAGGAGAATAACTAAGAATGAAGTAAAAGAGATTGAGGAAGATCAAGAAAAGATAGAAATATTTAAAGATTGTTGGGAGAATAATCTTAATTCGAGATTTATTTATCATGGAACTAATTCTGCTGCTTTAGCTAAAATCCGGAGATATGGGCTTGTTCCTGGAATGAAAGTGTACAATGAAAGAGACGTACAGGAATTAGTTGCCCTATTTAGAAAAGCAGGTTCTAGTTTTACTTCTGGGGACATTTATAAGAATCAAAAAGGAAAATGGATCTATTATACTGGAATTAAGTCAGAGGCTGAAGATTATGCAAGAAGAATTGCAGAATTCTGGTCATATATTGTTGACCCTAATGGTAAGGGTCCTGTAAACTATAAATATGCTAGAAGAACTGTTTGTCTTAGGCTTATTGGTGTAGAATATGATCGTAAGAAAGAAATTTCCGATAATCAATTGTTAGATTATGTAAAAGCAAATTCAATACTGAAAAGAAAAGAGATTAACTATGCCCTCAAATGTTTTGATAGACTATGGAAAGTATTAGGTGATTCAAAACCAGTAGTACTTCATATTTCTATAAAGTGTCCTGCATTATTAGAAAAAATATTTTTGTATGGTAAAAAAAACATTCTTGATAATTTTTTGTTTAGTTTCAGTAGATATTTAATAGTTTACCAAAATTTTCCAGATTCAAAATCAAATTATTTCTTAATCCCTACTGAAAGAATTGAAACCATGGTTAATGATTTTTTCCTTACCAGAATGGGTCTCAGATCTACTGTTGTTAGCCATAATTTTAGTATCAATAAAAGGATTCCTGCAAAATATATTGTTAAATATGAATACATCTGATGTTTTATAGTTACTTAAATCATTTCTCAAAAAACCATGATAAAAGTTATTGTTTCAATTGTGAGTATTTCTGACCCACTCCCGCGCGAGAAATTATAAATGATTTCTGGGGGTTATTCGACAAAAAGGTCGCACAACCCACTGGTCAACCACGGGCAAATTATATAAAGTACCTCCTCTAATAGATATTACATAGATGTTCTTATAATTAAGCTCAAATGATAACTAAAATTAAACACCCCTATAAACCCGTACATTTGAAGTCTATACTTCATCCTCTCATAAATAAATGGTTCTTCAAGAAATTTAAAGACTTCTCGCTTCCACAACTTTACGGAGTAATGGAAATCCATAAAAGAAATAATGTTCTCATCTCTGCGCCAACAGGAGCAACTAAAACTCTAACCGGATTCTTAGCCATTTTAAATGAACTGATTGATTCGGCAAAGAAACAAATATTGGAAGATAAAGTCTATTGTGTTTACGTTTCTCCATTAAAAGCATTAAACAACGACATTGCCAAGAATCTAATTGAACCGTTAGAAGAAATAGAAAAACTTAACAAAGACAAACTAGGGATCAGAATTGGCGTTAGAACAGGCGACACTACCGCTTACCAAAAACAAAAGATGTTGAAGAACGCTCCCCATATTCTGATTACTACTCCTGAATCTCTTGCCATTATGATTAACTCTCCAAAGTTCAAAGAAAAACTTACTGATGTGCAATGGTTAATTGCTGATGAGATTCACGCTATTGCTGATAATAAACGAGGGGTCCATTTCAATCTTACTATGGAACGATTGCAAAGAATTTCTCCGGCTATGTCTAGAATTGGTCTTTCTGCAACCATTGCCCCTTTAGAAGAAATTGCTAAATATCTTGTTGGTTACAAAGGTGATGACCTCAGAGATTGTGGAATTATTGATGTCCAGTTCATTAAAGAAATGGATCTACAAGTTCTCAGCCCAGTAAAAAGTTTGGTTGATACAGATTATACTTCGACACATAATAAAATGTATGAATTGATGAATAAACTTGTTCAGGAACATCGAACAACTGTAATCTTTACTAATACTAGATCAGCTACAGAACGTGTTGTCCATAATCTTAAAGAAAGATTTCCAGAGAAATATAATGATGGTAATATCGCTGCTCATCACGGCAGTTTAGGTAAAGAAGCACGTTTTAAAACGGAACAAGATTTAAGAGATGGAACTTTAAAAGTTGTTGTTTCCTCTACAAGTTTAGAATTAGGAATTGATATTGGTTATGTTGATTTAGTTTTATGTTTAGGATCTCCAAAGTCTGTGGCAAGGTTCCTACAACGAGCAGGTCGTGCAGGGCATCAATTACATTCTACCGTAAAAGCAAGAATAATTGTTACTGATAGAGATGATTTAGTTGAATGTTCATTAATTCTAAAAGCAGCAATAGAACGTAAGATTGATCGCATTCATATCCCCCAAAACGCATTAGACGTTTTGTCACAACACATTTATGGGATAGCAATTAATGGCGTGATAAACATTTATGAAATGTTTCACCTCATCAAAAATTGTTATTGTTACCATAACTTAGAATGGGAAGATTTCTTTGAAGTTATTAAATATCTTTCCGGAGAGTATGTTGCTCTTGAAGAAAGATATGTCTTTGCTAGAATTTGGTATGATGCAGAAACAGGAAACATTGGTAAGAGAGGAAAAATGGCGAGAGTTATTTACATGACTAATATTGGAACCATTCCTGAACAGACGTTTATTAGAGTTAAAGTTGGTGAACGAATTGTCGGTACAATTGATGAAGGCTTTCTTGAACGATTGAGACCGGGAGATGTCTTTGTTCTTGGAGGAAGTGTTTACATGTTTAAATTCTCTCGGGGAATGACGGTGCAAGTTTCTACTTCAGTTAGTCGACCACCAACCGTTCCTTCTTGGTTCAGTGAAATGTTACCGTTGTCATTTGATTTAGCGATGGAAATTAATAAGTTCAGACATTTGATGGATGATAAATTTATTCATAAAGTTAGTAAGAAAGATATTCTCAAATTTATTAACGAATATTTATACGTTGACGGAAAAGCAGCTAATGCAATTTACCAGTTCTTTTACGAACAATATCATTTCAGTGAAATTCCATCACACAAAAAAATTGTTATTGAGAAATATTCTGATCGAGGAATGAATTATGTTATTTTTAATACTTTATTCGGCAGAAGAGTAAACGATTGCCTTTCTCGAGCATTAGGCTTTGCTATCGGCAGATCTCAACATCGGGATGTAGAAATAGGAATTACAGATAATGGTTTTTATATGGCTTCAGAAAAGATATTTAATGCTTTGAGAGCTTTTGAATTGTTAAAGTCAGAAGATTTTCGTGCGACATTAGAAAATGCGATTGAAAGAAGTGAAGTTCTTTCTAGAAGATTTAGACATTGTGCCGCTCGTTCTTTAATGATGCTTCGTTCATATATGGGCAGGAAAAAAAGTGCAGGAAGAATGCAAGTTAATAGTAGAATTTTATTTAATGCTGTTAAGAGGATTGGTAATGATTTCCCCATTTTGAAAGAAGCAAGACGAGAAGTTCTGGAAGATTTAATGGATTATAAAAATGCGCAATTGATTATTGACGGTATTGTTGATGGAAAAATCTCTTTGGTTGAAACAAATAATCTGATGCCTAGTCCTTTTTCTTTCGGTTTGATTGTCGGCGGTTATTCAGATGTGATTAAGATTGAAGATAAACAGGAATTCTTGAAACGGATGCACCAGATGGTTCTGGCTAAAATCGCTTTGAAAGATGGTAAGAAATTGATTAAAGAGAAGAAAGAAGAATTCTCTTATACTGGTTTCTGGGATGAGCAGAAAAAACAACAAGAAGATCGTAAAGATACATTTCAAGAAAAATTAAAGATGCAAATCTGGAATTTGAAACGTGTTCCTGTTTATATGAAAGAAGAGCTGGTTAAATTAGTAGAAACTGGCAATATGCAGAAAAAGATTTGGGATGAGATTGAAAACCATAAAGAAGATGTTGAGAAGAGTTGGCCTGATGAGTTAAGAGAGTTTGTTGGCGAGAAAAAATAGAATCTTAAAATATTTCTAAATTGTCTGGGAAAGCACCACTTATTTTACTTAACATGTCATTTAAATCATTGATGTGGGGTGCATATATCCAAACCAGATAATCATAAACACTGGCAGTGAATCTAATATAGGAAGAAACATACCTGTGTCTTTCTAAAAATTCTTCAAATGATTTTCTTGAATGTTTCTCATCTTCATTAAATCTTAAAAAAACTTCAAAAGAATTCAATCCCTCAAATCTTTTTAAACTAAAATTGAATGAAGTCATAATACCAAGAATGATTTTATTTTTAATTAGACTTTCAACTAAACTTTTGGTTTTATTATAAGAAAATTTTGATTTTTTACTTAATTCTGTGATGCTTATTCTAGGATAGTCATGTAATTCGTTTAATATTACTTTTTCTCCTTCAGAAATAACATATTGTTCGTCTTTTATTCTTTTTATGATTTCTGAATTAACATTTAATGTTTTTATTTCAGAATCAGACAATAAAAATTTCGTAGGGCAATATACTTTTTTTAATATTCTTAATGAATAATATTTTGTTAATATGTCTTTTGTTAAATTTTTTATTTCAAAAAATATTTTATCAACCTCATTAATATTTGGACAAGCAATTTCTATTAAAATATCAAAACTACGAAAAAAGTGATATATTCTTCTAACGCCGTCTATTTTTTTAATTGATTTAATAAATTCATCACTTTTATTTGAAACATTATTTTTAAACTTAATCAGTAAATAATATCTTTCATATCCTAACCTGTTATAATCTACTAAAGCAAAAAATCTGCCAATTATTTTTTTTTCAATTAATTTTTTTAGAGTATATTGGGTTAATTCTCTACTACTACCAATCTTTTTTGCTATCTCAGAAACTGGCATTCTACAGTTCAATCTTAATAAATAAAGAATTTTCCTTTCTTTTAAGCTTAATTTTAATGGTTTAGTGAACATAACTTCTTTATTTTTTTCCTTTTCTGCCATTTTAGGGGTGTTTTTAGTATATTAGTAAGGGTTATAACGCCATACATTTATATAAGTCTTTCTGTTTTAAAATATCACTGAGGGGTGGTAAATACTCAAATGAATCCGAAAACCCTACAGCTTTTAACACATCTGAGAGAGAACTCTCGGGAGAAACTTACTACTATTAGTAAGAAGACAAATATTCCCATCTCTACTCTATTTGATCTGCTGAAAGAGCTGCAAGGTGGTTTGGTTACTAAAAGTACTGTTCTTTTGGATTTCTCTAAACTAGGTTTCCATACTCGAGCAAAAGTATTTTTAAAAGTCAACAATGAAGATAAAGAAAAATTAAGAAACCATCTTAACTTAAATCCAAATGTAAATACTATTTTCAAGATCAATAATAGTTGGAGTTTTTTAATCGAAACAGTTCATAAGAATATCAAAGAGTTAGATAGTTTTTTGGAAAAATTACATGAAAAGTTTATGATTGAGAATCAACAAATTCATTATCTAATCGATGAAGTCAAGAGAGAAGGGTTTGTTGTTGGATGATTTTGAGTTAAATTTATAAATTTGGAGTCATTTTTGTTTAAAAATGACTCTTACTGATGATGAACAAAAGATTCTTTATCTAATTAAAAAGACTTCTAATGAAGATCCAACACATAATGATCCTACTAAACCAGAATTTCCTCCTCAAAATCCTAAATTTCCTGCCACTCCTACTATTAAGATTGATGTTCCTGGATTCAATAATGTTTGGCTAAAAGATGAAAGTAAAAATCCTACGGGAACACATAAAGATCGTATGGCCTGGGAAATGGTTGTAACTTATAAAGAAATTCTTTTAGCAAAAAAGAATGACCAAATAGATGAAAAATTACCTGCACTTTCAATTATAACTTCTGGAGCGGCTGCAGTTGCAATTCAATCAATGTTAAATCAATACAGATTGCCTCCCTTAAAATGTTTAGTTGATTTAGACTTAAAAGAAGAAATTGTTAAATCTCTTGAATCATTAGGTTGTGAAATTTATTCGACAGATTTATCTCGAAAACCTTTAAGTTGGAAAGATATATTAGAATTAACTGAAAACCCCAAAGGTATTGATGTTACTTCAAGTGAAGGTTTAGATCCAGTAATGAGATATTATGATTGGTTAAGTTATGAAATAATTAATCATTCTCCAGATTATTGTTTTATTCCTTTTGGTAGTGGTCATCTTTATGAAAACATTTTAAACATAAATAAAAAAGAAGTTTCTACTGCACCAAATGACCCACGTTTTAGTGGAAACATTAAAATATTAAGAAAATGTAATTTTATTGGTGCAACTGTAAATAATCCTAAAAGTAAAGCCGATAAATTATACGCTCCTCATCGGCCTTTTAATATTTTTGATGAACAATGGATTAAATGTTATCGTTTAGCGGGTTTTTGTGGTCCAGAATCAAACGTTCATCTATTAAGAGAAAAGTTCTTAGAACAAGCAATAAAGATTGCTAAAGAACAAAATATTGAATGTGAACCTTCTGGTATTGCAGGCTTAGGTATGCTTTTACAAATGAAAGATAAAATTCCTAAAAATAGTAAAATTCTTATCGTAAATACTGGAAAAACAAAAGCTATTAATGGTTTAAAACTTTGATTTATTTTTTCGTTAGGTTTATATACCTAATTATTTTAATTAATTAATATGGCTCTAAACGAAAAAGAAAGAAAAATTCTTTATTCTATTCGAGTGGCTTCAGAAAACGACCCTACAAAACCAGAATTTCCTCCGGATAATCCGAAGTTTCCTGCTACTCCAACTATTAAAATTGATGTTCCTGGATTTAATAATGTTTGGTTAAAAGACGAAAGTAAAAATCCAACCGGAACACATAAAGACCGTATGGCTTGGGAGATGGTGGTAACCTATAAAGATATTTTGTTAGCTAAGAAGAATGGTCAGATTAAAGATAAATTACCTCAATTATCAATCATAACTTCTGGGGCTGCTGCTGTTGCAATTCAAACTGTATTAAATAAGTATAAATTACCTCCTTTAAAATGTTTAATAGACTTGGATTTAAAAGAAAAAGTGGTCAAATTACTTGAATCATTAGGGTGTGAAATTTATTCAACAGATTTATCCAGAAAACCTTTAAGTTGGAAAGACATTTTAGAATTAACTGAAAATACAAAAGGCATTGATGTTACTTCAAGTGAAGGCTTAGATCCAGTAATGAGATATTATGATTGGTTAAGTTATGAAATAATTAATCATTCTCCAGATTACTGTTTTATTCCTTTTGGTAGTGGTCATCTTTATGAAAATATTTTAAACATAAATAAAAGAGAAATTTCAACAATGTCACATGATCCCCGTTTTAGCGGTGATGTTAAAGTATTGAGAAATTGTAGTTTTATTGGTGCAACAGTAAATGATCCTAGAAGTAAAGCCGATAAATTATATGCCCCTCATCGACCTTTTACTCTTTTTGATGAACAATGGCTGAAATGTTATCGGTTATCTGGTTTTTGTGGACATGGATCAAATGTTCATTTATTAAAAGAAAAGTTCTTAGAACAAGCAATAAAGATTGCTAAAGAACAAAATATTAAATGTGAACCTTCTGGTATTGCAGGATTAGGCATGCTTTTACAAATGAAAGATAAGATTCCAAAAAAATCTAAGATTTTAATTATTAATACTGGAAAAACAAAAGCTATAGAACTTTAAACTAATGCTTCTCTAGCTGCATCTTCTAAGTCATTATATATTGATAATAGTGAATTAATTGTCTGAATCATCAAAGGATCTTCTAATGTTTTAAGAAAATGGTTGATTTCAATTTTTTGTTTTGAATGCCTTCTCAAAAATAAATAAATGTCTTCATGAGAACGATTATTAATGGCATTAATAAGACTATTATAATCACTTTCAGTTTTTGTAAAGATTTCACGTAATATATTGATCCCTTGTTTTGAAGGATCTAAAAATAGAAAAGTATTTCCTAATGAAAGTAACATTCTAGAAATATGTCTAAATGATTTAGCAAATATTTTTTCTTTGGAAACTTGTAAATGGTTTGTTTGAATTTTTTTCATTAAGTTTGGATATTCAAAAAGTTTAATACTACTTTTTCTTACTAATATGAACAAACGTTTATTTTGTTCATTAAGTTTTTGTAATTCAAAAAAATCTTCATTTGCAAAACTTTTCTTAAAAAAAGCATTTACCATCACAAAACTTGCTTTATTTACCATATCCATTCTTTTAACTAAAAAAGAAGGTGATGTCTCTTTATCTAATGAAAAAAAGTTTTTCACTACAATATTTTGTGTGGTCTGTTCAACAACATCTAGACCAATAAAAAATCTAACTTCATCTAATAATTTATTTGTTTTTGAAACAATTGATTCACCTTCAAAAATAATGGATGCAGGATCTTTAATGTAAGCTGCTAAAAATTCAAAATTAATAGTTTCATCATCCTTGCCATCAACTTTTATAGTTATAATATCCTTTTTTGGAGCAATTATATTTTTTTTTGCTGAAATGGTAAGATCCCCTAATTCAGATTCTTCTATCTCCACGTGATTCCCACTTTCTAACTCATTTTTTCTAATCCAATTGATTGGTAAAGATACAATATAACTAGTATTTCCGGATTTAACAATTTTTCTTGATTCAGCCATGACAAGTATATAAGGTATGTACTAATATAAAAACATATTGGTTAGATATATATCTTTTGACCCCTTTCTATCTAAATGAGGTGTAAATGAACTCCAAAAAAATTCAGCTAATCCTAGAGCTGAGAAATAATTCCAGAGAGAAACTCACCAGCATAAGTAAACGCACCAATATCCCAATTTCTACTTTGTTTGATTTATTAAAAGAATTGAATGAAGATGTGATTAAAAAAAGTACTATCATTTTAGATTATTCAAAACTTGGATTCCACACTAAAGCATTAGTTTTTCTAAAAGTTAATAGAGAAAACAAAGAAAAATTAAAACACCATTTAAACATCAACCCTTGTATTAATAGTTTACATAAAGTTAATCATGGTTGGAATTTTATTATTGAAACTGTACATAGGAATATCAAAGAGTTAGATGATTTCCTGGAGAAATTAGAAGATAATTATAACATAGAAGATAAACAAATCCATTATCTAATTGATGAAGTTAAAAGAGAAGGGTTTATTGTTGGATGATTAAATTAATTCAAATTGTCTTAAAATAGTTAAATATGCATGATGTCTAATACCTAATTCTAAATTGTCTACCTCTTTTGGATCAACCCATTTTACTTCTGCAACTTCTTCAGGATCAACTTTTAATAATTTTTCATCTAAATTTTTCACATTAATTAAAAACGCATGTAATCTTATCTCAAAGTCAGGCTTATTTTCATTTCTAAACCAATAACTGATATGTTTTTCTAATTGTTTAATATTCCAATCATCTTCTAATTCTAATCCTAATTCTTCATGCATCTCTCTTTTCAATGCTACTAAAGGCTCTTCATTTCCATCTATTCCTCCTTGAGGAAATTTATAGGTATTTTTATCAACAAATGTTTTGTCTAAAGAATTTGTTCTTGGATTTAATGCGATTAATATTTTACCATCTTCTCTTCTAAAAATTGCTAATGCAGTGTTTCTATAATCTTTGCCAATTATTGCCATTTTAATTACCGAAATGAATTTACTTTTTAATTCTTTTGTGAACCTACAAACATACTCTTAATTTCTTTCATGTATGCTTGTTTACATTTATCGCATTTGTAACATGAATCAACTTTGTTAAAAGGAAAGATAGGTATGAAATAAAGTGTAAACCATTCTTTAACGTCATACAGTTCTAAATTTCCCTGACATTTTGGACACGAGTTAGATAGTATTACTTCATCTTTTACTTTAGTGTGTCTGGTTTTTGTGCCGAAGAGAATCATTCTCTTACCATTAGGAATAAACCTAACCCAGCTAAGATTAATGAAATAACCCATTGAAAACCGCCAAATAAAGTTAGTATCTTAAATTGCAAACCAAAAAATGGTAAAACAAACGATCCTACTCCTAAAAATATTAACATTACTCCATTACTTTTACTACTCATTTTATATTAACCTCCAATAGAATATTTTTGGTATTCCCTTTTAATTAGGCTTTTGTTGGTAATCCCGAAAAGTTTCCGGTTTTTAGAAAAATTGCATGAACAATACAACATAGAAGATAAACAAATCCATTATCTAATTGATGAAGTTAAGAGAGAAGGGTTTGTTGTTGGGTGATTACAATACAATTGACTCATTCTTAATCTCTTTTAGTGAAGTCAATGATTTAATGTTTGTTACCCCTTTTCTTGAAATTACTCTTTTAATCAAATCATAATATGCTTCTTGATCTTTTGTTCTAACCTTGAGAATCATTTCCCAATCTCCTGTAATGATGTTAATACTTTCAATTTCAGGATGTTTTCCTAATTCTCGAGCAATACTTTCTGGGTTCCCATATTCATCTGGGGATAAATTGATTAATACGAAACAACCAAAACTTTCTTCAATCTTTTTGTGATTAAAAACTGCTTTATATCCAATTATTGCTTTCTCTTTTTCTAATCTTTTGATATTATAATGAATAGTTGTCGACGGTTCTTTGAGTTTTTTAGCAATTTTAGAAATTTGTGGTGTACAATAACCTTCTTTGAATAATTTGATCAGTTTTGGTTGTATGTTTTTCATAAAGTTGTAGATTATTCAACTATTTATAAATTTTTCGTCATAAAATTGAATATCTTACCAATAAGTATATGAATGCTTTTACCTTATTAAAATCACTTTGAATAGATTAAACTGTTTTATCCTCGGAAAGTTTCCGAAAAAAACATAGTAAACCATATTTAAATAAACACATTGGATATAAATATGAACACTAAAAACCAAATAAAACAAATGAATTGTTTTGGCTTTAGTGTTAGCTATAACTTCTATTATTATTAGATTAAGAATTTCCAAATTATTCTGGAAGTTCTCAAATGTGATAGTAGAAGTTACAATATCCCTACTTAGTTCAGTGGCTAGAACGCTCGGCTGTAGATGTCGTTTGATTACGTCGTATGACTGGAAATGAAAAACGACCAGCCGTGACCGAGAGATCCCCGGTTCAAGTATCCCTCAGGGAGACTACAACTCTTCCTGAAGATTTGAAAGTCCGGGAGTGGGGACTTATATTCATAATGGAGGAAAGAAACAAATGAAAAACAACACACACGAAGGTGATCGTCATATCGTTGACGATGTATTAAGTAATATAGCAAATAATTATTTACAAACTAAAGCAAAAAGTTATGCTATTGCTAGTCAAGAGGAGATAAGTGATTCAGTAAATGAATTTTGGTTGCATCTAAATTTAGGAGAAAGTATCATTGGTCCAACACCAACAGCATTAGATAAAACTAGAGAATTATCATTAATTGATATTCTTAATTATCCAGAAGAACAATTAGATGGTCTTAAAGAAGCAATCTCAGAGTTTTATAATATAAGTAAAGACAACATTGTTCTTGGAACCGGTAGTGATTGTTTAATTGAAACAATTCCGCGTGTATTTGTTAATCCTGGAGAAATATCTTTAGCGACTGCACCAGAATTTTTTAGATTTAAAGATGCCCATCAAAGAGCAGGAACAGAATTATTATTTGTTGATCGGGATGAAAAAGATAATTATACATTTACAACAAAAGTTGAAACTAGATTGATTGATAAAATTAACAAACTTAAACCAAAAGTAACCTGGATTTCAACTCCAAACAATCCCAGTGGACAAATTGCTTCATTAGAATTTATTGCCAACGTACACGAACATGTTGTTAAAAATGGAGGCATTTTAGTAGTTGATGAAGCATATGGAGAATTCAATGATTCTTTAAATGAACCTTACACTGCTATTGACTTAGTTAAAGATAAAGCAAATCAATTAATTGTTTTAAGAACATTTTCTAAGGGTTACGGAATGGCGGGGTTAAGAGTTGGTTATGGGGTAGTATCTGATGACATTAAAGATGGTGGTGTTTTCAAAGAATGGGCTTTGCCTTATGATATGAATAATGTTGGGGCTGCTATAGCGCCTTTGGCTTTAGAAGATCAATCACATATGCAAATGGTAAGAGATCAAACGGCCGTGCGAAGAAAATTAATGGAAGACGCTATAGAAGAAAATCCTCATTTAAATTATGTTAGAGGTTCTGTTACCAATATTTTACTAGCAAAATATAATGATGGTGTTGGTAAAGATTTGAATGACACTTTAACTTCTTTAGGTGTTAAAGTATCTAACCAAAATCCATACGAAGGAACAAAAGATAGAGGATATGCACGAATAACGGTTGGTAATGATGAACAAGTCAAAGATATTTGTAATATTTTACGGAGATGTAAGTGATATAAAATGGGAAATAATGATTTAACAACAGAAATTTCAATTAGAAAATTAAATGATATTGATGACCTAGAAAAGATTACTGATTTACAAGTGCAAGTTTGGGGATTTGATTATCGCGATGCTATCCCAGCCCACATTATGAAATCTATAGGTGTTGGTCCCTGTACTCCTTTAGGAGCTGAAATTGATGGAAAAATGGTTGGTTTTATTTACACTTTTCCTACACCAAATCCTAAAAAACAATATTTACATATGATTGGTATTCATCCAGATTATCAAAGTAAATCTGTTGGAGAAGAACTATTTAAAGAACAGTTAAAACAATCTCAGTCATATGGAATAGAAACTCTTGAATGGACTTATGATCCTTTAGAATGTGCAAACGCTAAATTATACATAGCTAAAATTGGTGGAATTGTTGAAGGAGAATATCAAAGAGATAATTATGGTAATCAAGATGGAATTAATGATGGTCTTCCTTCAGACCGTCTTAATGTAACTTGGAGAGTCAATAGTGAGAGGGTCAAAAAAAAGTTTGAAAATAAAAATGAACGGTCTTTAGATAAGATAATTGGTCCAGAAGAAATCTTGATTGAAGTTCCTCATAATTTCCAAGAAATTAAAAAATTAGATTTTGATGAAGCAATAAAATGGAGATATGATACTCGAGAATTGTTTGAAAACTTTTTTTCACAAGGTTACCATATTATGGACTTTATTTCAAAAAACGGAACTCCAGATGGTTTAATCAAGAACTTTTATTTATTAGAAAAATCAGAAAATAAACTAATTAGGGGGGAAAATGGACGAAATCATAAAAATACTTAAAGAACTTGTTGAACACGATTCATCGACTAAAGATGGAGCTAATTCATTATTAGAATTAGTTATTGAGAAATATCTTCAGCCTGCAGGTTATGCCTTAAAAAACTTTTCATTCAATGGACATAATTCAGTTTATGCATCAGTTAATGAGAATTATACTCCCAGAATATTATTTTTAGGACATTTAGATACTGTAGATGCAAAGGGATGGGAATTGCATGATCCATTTAAGTTGGCTATTGAAAATGAATTAGCATATGGTTTAGGTGTTTTAGATATGAAAGCAGGAGTAGCTGCAATGCTTCATTTAGCTACAACTAAAGTAAATCCAAACATTGCCTATCTTTTTGTAACAGATGAAGAAATAGGCGGTTTTAATGGGGCAGGAAAGATAGTGCATTTGGAAGATCCATTAATCAAACCAGATTTTGTAATTGCTGCTGAACCTTCTGAAATGCAAATTGGTATCAGTGCAAAAGGTTTCTTAAATGTTGAAGTAGCATATAAAGGTAAATCTGCACACAGTTCCAAACCTGAAGAGGGAATAAATGCAATTGAACAATTATCTAGTTATATTCAGGCTGTAAGAAGTAATTCAATCTTTGAGAAAAGTAATGATTTATTAGGTAAAACTACTTTTTCACAAACATTAATCAAATGTTTAAATGAAAGAGAAAATCAAGTCCCCGATTATTGTGAAACTGTCGTTAATTTAAGGTATATTCCCGAGTTAACTAGAGAACAGATTCTTTCTGTATTCAATAAAACTGCTAAAGAGAATTATATTGAAGGAGGAGAAATTATAGTTAAAGAATTTGGTCGTGCTCCACATGGTTTCTCGGTTGGTTGCAGTACAGAAAATGTAGAAGTAAAAAAATTAGCTGAAATAATTACAAATGAAACTGGAAATGTTCTTTATAGGGGAGGTCAGGGGGCTTCTGATGCACGCTTTTTTGCAGAAAAAAAAATTCCAGTTATTTGTTTTGGCCCTTCGGGTAATGGGATGCATGCTCCCGAAGAAAATTTAAACTTAGATAGTTTTCAAAAATATATCACTATATTAGAAAAATATGTTGAGGAAATAAAATGATTATCAAAGAAATTAGGACTAAAAAGATAGATTTATCATTAAGAAAACCTTTTATTTTTGCATTAGGAGAAATCAAAGAACTAAATTATGGTCTTTTAGAATTGTTCGCGGAAGATAAAGAAGGAGAAATTAGAAGAGGTATCGGGGAATTTGCTTGCCCTTGGATTATTACTGGAGAGACACAAGCCGGATTTATAGAAGTTATTGATAAATTTTTTAAACCAATCTTAATTGGAAGGGAAATAAATTCTATCGATGATATACGGGTTTTAGTTAAAGAGATGGAAAAAGTGATTCCATTTAATCCTAGTAGTAAAGCTGCTGTAGAAATGGCTGTGTTTGATTTGTTAGGTAAAATTGAAGGTTCACCAATAAATTTATTGTTGGGTAATAAAGTAAAAGATGAAGTGAAATTAACTTATGTTTTGACTATGAGTAATGATGTTAAAAGTTGTTTTGAAGAGGCTAAAAGAGCTATTCAACAAGGATTTAATTGTCTTAAACTTAAAGTTGGAAATGATGATCAATCAGATTTAGAAAAAATTAAATTAATCAATCAATTAGTTGATAAGAATATCATTTTCTCTCTTGATGTTAATGAAGGATGGAAAACTGTTGAAAAGAGTTTAGAAATGATTGATAAAATTAAAGATTATAGTATTGCTTGGATTGAGGACCCAGTAAGAAATAGTTCTGAACTTGCAAAAATCACTGAAAAAAGCCCTTTAAAAATTATGGCTGACGCCTCATTATGGGGCCCAGAAGACGCAAAAATAATTATTGCACAAAAAGCATGCCATTTGTTTAATATCAAACTTCACGAAGCTGGAGGAATTTTAAGAGCGAAAGAAATTCTTGATTTGGCTGAAAATAATAATATTAAATGTATAATTGGTTCATGTATTGAAACTGATATTGGTACTGCTGCAAGTGTTCATTTAGCTTCTTTAAGTGAGAATATTATCACCACTGAATTGGTAGGGGTTTATGAAATAACCGATAAAATAACTTCCGGATTAGAATTAGTATCAGGTGGGATTAAAGTACCTCCTGGTTCAGGATTGGGAGTGAGATTGTTATGATGGTAAACTATTTATAACATCTGAAAAGGAGATAGGAATATTATTATTTTGAAAAAATGAATTTGGAAAATGAATTAAGATTTGCAATTAAAGCATCTCATATCGCTGAAGAGATTATATTTGATGGAAATGTTGAAAAAAAAGATATGCTAGTCGCATCTAGACTAGCAGAATTAGTTTCAAAGAATTATCCTGAAGATGCATTAATTATTGAAGAATTAGTAAAAGACAATGATGATTTAAGTAGATTAGATCAACCACGAACATGGATCATTGATCCTGTTGATGGAAGTGGTAGTTCATTAAAATATTTACAAAGTTATGAGGAAAAATTTAGTTATTTTGCAGTTCATATTGGATTAGCCATTGGTCATGAACCAATTTTAGGAGTTGTCTATGTGCCTGCTAGAAAAGAGTTATTCTATGCTATTAAAAATCAAGGGGCATACCAGGTAACTGAAAATGAATTGCCAAAAAAAGTATTATTAAAAACAGATTTAAAATCTCCAATAGAGTTTGCTGGTAGTATGTATAATAATAGAAATGAGCAGTTAGTAAATTTAGTTGAAGCAGAGAGACAAATTCATGGAAATGTTTTTGGTTATTGTTTAATGTCTGTTGCTATAGGCAAAACTAAAGCGCATGTTGCGAGACCTGAATGCAAAACAGAAATTGGAGAGTGGGACATTTGTGCACCCTCTGTTATTATAAATGAAGCTGGAGGAATTATTACTGATTTTTATGGAGATAAATTTAAATTTAATCAAAAAGAATTATATCGCACAGATGGTGTTTGTACTCAAGCAAGCAATGGGATTATTCCCTGGATTTCTTCTTTCCCCAAATAATTCTATTCTTGGGAGTAATGTCTTCAGAAATTTCAAATATGCCAGCAGTATAACCTATCTCTGAAACATAATTTAATCTTAACAAATCTGCATAATGATCTCTCCCTAATTTGTCAACTAAATTAACATCAGGGATTTCGCGTGGAGAAAAATATTGCTTATCTCCATGACAACAACTCATTACCGCAAAATCACTTTGTGATTGTAATGCTAATTCAATAACTTTGTCAGTAAGATTACCACAAGCATGAAGAGAAAGAACTAAGGAATCATTTTGTAAATGGCCATGATCATAAATGCTAGTATTAATAAAATCATAAAATTTTTCATCTAAACGTTTAATTAATTGGTTTCTTTTATTATTTCCACTATTATCTACTGCCGTAACATTATTTCTTTTTAAAGAAAAGTAAGTGCCCACAATCCCTTTCCCACAACAAAGATCATAAACATGGTTATAATTACTAAGATCAAACTGTTCTTCAACAAAAGAAATGAAAGCAACATTTTTATTAATTTCATTCTTTTTAACACCAACATTGTTTGTTAATGCTTTCAACTGTTTAATGCCAAACTTCTTTTTCTTTTTCTTTTTAATTTTTTTACCCATTTTTATTTATTTTTTTTCATAACCAATTTTTTTAAAATTCCTTTTCCCAACATTAATAACCATTCCTTCTTCAGGATTAATGTTATAATGAGGGTCATCAATTTTTTCACCGTCAACACGTACACCGCCTTGTTTAATCAGTCTTTTTACTTGACTCTTTGATGGTGCTAAATCCATTTCTACTAATAACGAACCAATATCTCTAGATTCTTTATTAGACAAATAGAATGTTTCAATATTCTCAGGTTCTTGACGATATTTAAAGATTCTATCAAAATTATTTTCAGCTTCTAATGCCGCACTTTTATCATGGTATTGAGTCGTTATTTCCCTAGCAAGTTTAGCTTTTAAATCTCTTGGATGTTGTTCTCCTTTTATCAATCCCCTTTGCATTTCAGAAACTTCTTCATACGGAACATTTGTTAGTAAATCAAAATAACTAATAATTTGTTCATCTGATATGGACATAATTTTACCATACATCTCATTAGCTGGATCTTCTAATGCTACATGATTGTCATACGTTTTACTCATTTTTTCTTTACCATCAAGTCCAACAAGTAAAGGTAAAGTCATAATTACCTGTGGTTCTTGGCCATAAGCTCTTTGCATTTCTCTAGTAAAAACAAAATTAAAGAATTGGTCAGCACCGCCAATTTCTACATCTGCTTTCATCGCAACAGAATCATAAGCTTGTAAGAATGGATAAACAAATTCTGCAACAGAAACTGGGTTGCCTTCTTCAAGACGATTTGCTACTCCTCTTCTTTTAACCATTTCGTTGATTGTTCCTTTTCCAAGAATTTTAATGAAATCGTCCAATTTTATCGGACTTAACCAATCGCTATTATAAACAATATTTGTTTGGTCAGGATTAAGAATTTTGAATATTTGTCTTTTATATTCATCAGCATTACCTAACACATCTTCATGAGTCATTGGTTTTCTAGCTGCTGATCTGCCACTAGGATCTCCAATTCTAGCTGTAAAATCTCCGATAAGAAAATCTACATCATAACCTAAATCCTGAAAATGTTTAAGTTTCATTAAAGGAACAGTATGTCCTAAATGAATGTCTGGTGCAGTTGGATCTACTCCTAACTTTACTACTAAAGATCTTTCTTCTTTGTGTGCTTTATCAATTTTCCACTCAAGTTCTTGAGGTTCAATAAGATCTTCAACTCCTCGACGTAAATATTGAATCCTTTTATCGATCTCTTCTACAGATAATGTATCTTTCATTTTTCTAGACCTCCTCAACTATTTTAGGAACATACTCTCCTACAAGTTTTTGCCCCAATTCTTCAACTTTGTTTACAAAGTTTTCCAAAGTTTCTTTTTCTATGTACGGATGTACTAAAATTGCTCTTTGCACATTGGTTTCTTCTCCACTAATTTTCATTTTGGTTTCTTCTACATCAATTTTTGTTTTAGTACTACCAACATAGAAATTTCCCTCTGCATAAATCTCTTTGTTCAAATCATTGTTAAGTTGATTAATTTTTTCTCGGTCAGTAATTTTATCCCATCCTTCCGGAATATAACGGAAACATAACAGATTTAGTTCTGGATCATGTATCCTTTCCAGAGTAGAAGTTTCATCTACCAACTTACCCAAGTAATGAGTCATTTCTATAGTATGATCTAAAACAGTTTCATAACCTTCTTTTCCTAAAGCAGTGATGGAAGCATACAATTGTAATGTTCCACTTGCTCCCCTTGACCCTTCAACAGTACTGTTACCTAAGTCATAATGGTCACTCTTGTCTAAAATATATGGTGCACTTTGTTTGAGTAAATCTACTGGGTCTTTCTTATTCTTAAAGATAATTCCACCACAAGAGTAATTAGTATAAAACATCTTATGCCCATCTACTGTAACAGAATCTGCTCTTTCAATTCCAGCAAACTTACCTTTCATTTTATCTGAAGCTAAATATGCACCACCATGAGCAGCATCTACATGAAAATAAATTCCTTCTTTCTCTGCAATATCAGCAATTTCGTTTAAAGGATCAATTGCTCCACAGCCAGTTGTTCCTGCAGTAGCTACAATTGCAACGACTTTTTTACCAGCAGATTGTGCTTTGTTAACTTCTTTTTCTAACAAATCAGAACGCATTCTTCCTTGCTCATCAGTACCAACTTTAATCACATTACTGTCCCCGATTCCAATGTATCCGCCTAACTTTTCAATTGAATAATGAGCTTCTTCAGAGCAAAAAATAACTAAGTCTTTAATACCCTCTTCTTGACAATAAGCTTTTATACCTTTTTCTGCAACTCCAATATAATCTTTCTCACTAACTTCTTCAGGTAAAAGTTCTTCAATACCTTTTTCTGTAACTCCAATGTAATCTTTTTCACCAACTTCTTTGCGTAAAAGTTTATTTCTCGCTACTAATAAAGCGGTAAGATTAGCCACTGTACCTCCGCCAACAATGTTACCATGGGGAACATACTTAGTTTCTTCAAGATCTTTTAATAATCCTTCATCCACCAAAGCAAAAGTAGATTCCTCATCTTGATTATAACCAACTAAATCAGCTAACCAATTAACTACTTTATTTTCCATATAACTTAATGAAGGAGAAACGCATTGTGCTATCATATTAGGATTAAGTAAAGATCCAATATAATTACCAGCAAAAGCAGGAATACAATCATGTGGATGCATTTCACCTAAAAAATTTTGCGTAAATCTAATACTAGGATTAGTCTTTTTATCCAATTGTTCTAATACATGAACTAATGAATGTCCTTTTTCAGGAAAACCACCGTTTTTAATACCGTATTTTTCCCAAGCTTTTTCTCTACTGATAGTGTTAGGGACTGGTTTTTTACTTTTTTCTGACAATAATTCTCTTTCATGAAACCATTTTTCAACTTCATCTTCATTTTTCTCAGTTTTTTTGAATATGTCAAAAATTTCTTGGGTTATTTTTTCATCAACATTATTCGCAACATACCAATCTAACCAACTTTTAGTTAGATAATTGACCATACTTTCTAATCTATCTCTATTTGTTCCAGCTGGATCTAAAAAGTGGTGGTAGCGAATAAAGTTCAAACTTGGTTTGTCAGATTGTTTTTTTAGTGTCATTTTACTTACTTCCAAGACATTCCTTTTAATCTCCGTTTCCCCAAAAATCCCGTAACAATTCCGTAAGTTTTCCGACGATTTATAAATGAAAAAACATTTCTCGGAAACTTTCCGGAAGACTAATGAAAACCCTTTTTAAAAAGAAAAATAACTTTTCTAGAGATGAAAGAAAAAGAGCGGTTGATCATATCACATTTGAGAAAAAATTCAAGAAAAAGTTTAGGTTCAATCTCAGAAAGTATTGATATGCCCATTTCTACTATCTATGATAAAATTAATCGTTTCAATAAAGAAAGAATTATTCAAAAGTTTACTGCACTAATAGATTTCAAAAAATTAGGATATCATCATCATACAAAATTGGCATTACAAGTTTCTCGTTTACAAAAACAATCTTTGCAAGAATTCTTAACAAACCATCAAGCAATAAATTCTATTCACGAAATTAATGGTGGTTTTGATTTTATGGTTGAAACTATTCATAAAGATATTAAAGAATATTTAAACTTTATAGATGAATTAGATGAAGCTTTTGATATTACTGAGAAACAAGAATATCAAATCATCAATGAAATAAAAAAAGAAAATTTTGTTTAATCTTCTGGATGCATTAATTTATATGCTTCTACTGGATCATCAATTCCAAGCTCATCCATAGCATTTTTCATTAGATCTTCTTTAACTGCTATAAGATCTTCTGCTGGGACTAATTTAGCCAAATAAAAATTTCTATTATTTCCAAAACTAAATTTAGCTGCCGGTTCAATAACTCCAATCTCTCTAGCAATTTTGTAATCAATAGAAGTTCTGTTTCTTGCAAACTCGTATCCATTATCTCCTGGACTAAGATGGCTATAATCTAATTCAACATCATATAAAATAAATTCTTTTAATGATTCATCTAATCGTTCAGTTTCTGGTTGATAAAAAGTCAATCCACTTCCAAATCTATCCATTACAGCTTTTTCTTTTTTTCGTAAACTTAACATTTGATTAATTTCTTTAGGAGTATATCTTTTAAGACTTTTATCGGCCCTCCATGAACTATTATCTACCAGTCTCACAAAAGAAGTTTTACAATCTTTGTATAATACTGGCGCTGAAACAATTTGTTGACTTTGATTATTATAAAAAGCTTGATTAACATCTTTAATTGTTCCTAAAAAATTAGGGATAAAAACAACTATTTTTTGTGGAGTCTCACTAAATTCTGGTTTTTCTGTAACCAAGATCCCTTTATCATTTTTATTCAAGATATCATACAATCTAGAATCTTCTAATTTATCACAAATAAATTGTATTGCTCTTGTTTTATCATTTCGTTTTACCATTTTATTCATTATTCATTTACTTTATTATAAATCTTTTGGTTTTATCATTAAGCAGTAGTATAAAACCGTTAAATTTATAAATAAATATGGTTTTATAATGAAAATGGTAGAAATTCAGAATTATTCAGAACATTTCTTTTATCCAAATAAAGAAGATAGAACTTCATTAGAAGAAGTGGTATTATTTCCGGGAGGAGAGAAAAAAAAAGGAATACCTAATAGCAGTGTTTGGGTTTATAGCAATGAAGCTGAGTATAATCCTAGAATCATGGGGACTGATGTTGGTTGCGGTATAGCTGGATTTATTATTCCAGAAATAGATTATAAAGAGAGTGCAGACATTGTTGCAGATTATCTTAAAGGAAAAAATATTCTTGGAAGAGGTAATCATTTTATTGATATTTGTTCTGGCATTAATGGAATAAATTCGGAATTAGATTCTCACATGATTTTATTGATTCATTCTGATGGGAAATATTTAAACAATACATTTCCTAAAACATATAAAGAGGCTGAGCATAAAGTAGAAGATGCAAAAACATTTAGAACTGAACTTGGAAATACTTTAATGAAGCTTTTAGGAGTCTCAGGCAAATGTTTTGGTGATTGGACTCATAATTCAGTTGAGTCTGATAAAGATAAAATCATTTATCGAAAAGGGGTAATAAAAGTTATCCCTGATGAAGTTCATATTCTTCCATCACATTTAGGATATACTGTTTTAGCATATACTTTTTCTCCACAACATTTACCTCCCAAACAATCTATGCCTCATGGTAGTGGTAGAAAAAAACCATTAAGTTCTTTCAAAGCAAATGAAGAAAAAGTAAGAGAATTAAGAAAAGTGGTGTATGTTCCAGAAATAATCTCTGATGCATCACTTAAATCAGAACATCCTGATTGTTACCACGATCCCTCTGAAATTTTCAAAAAACTTGGAAAAAATATGGTTAATTTAGGAGACTTTGAAATTTTGTCTTATGTCGGAAAAGTTTAAGCTGTTTTTAATAATAGATGGATATTCTTTTTTTCACCATCAAGCTTTAATTCAAAATTAATGTGTTCTTTATGATACCCAGTATCTCTATCTATTTCAGTTTTCTGTTCTTCTCTCCACCAATGACGCCAATCAATTTTATATTTTGGATCATTATAAGAATTAATTTTATGGGCTTCTTTCTGAAGTTTTTTTAGTTGATTTGGTGTAATTGAATATTCGTAAAGGGTTTCTTTTTTTTTAGTATTTGGATTAAAAAATGTATGGATATCTGGTGAATAAAAAATCTTATTGAGAAGAGGTGAAATTTTATGAGTTAATATATTTTTTTCAAGTCCGTACATTTCAATAAAATGAAATTCTTTAAGAATCTTTGAAATTGCTTTTAAAGACTCTTCAATTAAATGCAATTTTTCTATAGTTTTTTCTTTCTTTTTAATTTCTTCTTCACGAATTAATAATTGATCTACTTCATGCAAAAGCTTTGTTATTCTGTTAAGCTCTAAATCCTCCGCGGCGGAGATTGGTACAGTTGAGCACGAATCTTTTTTTGCAGAATTAAATCTTACCCTAGTCATATTATTTATTTTCTTTAATTTTGGTAATAACTCTTCTTCAATAACTAATGTTTTTGAAAGATTAGAATGGCCAGCAAATTTTACCCCTTTCTTTTTTAACTGACGAATATATTGTTTTTGTAGTCTTCTAAGAACAACAAAATCACTCTTTAACATTTTAGATAAAATTTTTAGTTCTTCATAGGCTTTATGAAAAGCTTTATTTGGTCTTTTTTTTCTAAAAATATTCAAAATATTATTAAATAACATACCCATTTAGTAGAGAAAGATTAATTTAGATATAAAGTTTTTGTTATTTCGGTAGTTATAAAATTTTTCCAGCAAACACGTTATGTTTATCCCTAGTGATCTTAATTCTAATTTTCTTATCTTTCTTAAATCGACATTCAGGTACCGAGATACTTCTATTCTTAGCTACAGCAATAACTGAGTTTGGAAACCGATCAACTGATTTAACCATTGCTTTAACTTCATCTCCCATTTGAAATGGTTTGTCTAACTCAATAGTTTTCTTAATTCCAAAATCTGTTGCTGACAATTTTTGTTTTAATCCAACTTTACATTCAAGTTCATTAATCGTTTTATAAAATTCTTGCCAATCTTTTGCTCTCACTGGATTTCTACCAGTTTTATAATTAAGAAAATTTTGGATTCCTAATACAGGATGTTTACTTTTTGCTTCTAAACCTAATTCTTTAACAAACTCAGTAATTTTTTCTAATTCCTCATCATTATAACCAGGAATGAAAACCGGAGCAATTAAAATATTAATTTCTTTCTTAACAGCATACTTAATCATTTCTAAAACATAATTTAGATTATATTTGCAACCAGCTAGTTTCTCAGCCAATTCTTGATTCATTGCATCTAAAGAAACATTGAACCTTAACTTGTCTTTAAATTGAAATAAAGTATCCATCTGTGATTTAGTAACTAAAGTAAAATTTGAGTCCATCGAAATCACGGTTACTTGCTTGTTATTGTACAAATCTTCAACTAACGGAATTAAGTCTGCGTAAAGAAAAGGTTCTCCCTGCACGCCAATATGAATTTCTACTGGCTCTTTAACAACTTTAAGCAATCTTTCCAATTCTTCAATTAAATAATCTTTTTCAACAACAAAATCAGTTTTCTTGGACTTTTTTCCTTCTCCAACAGAACAATAGATACAATTCAAATTGCAGGATGTTACGGGTTTGATTTCAATTAAAGAAGTGTTTCTGTAAACAATTCCAAAAGAAACGTTACCCATCAAAGGAATTCCTGAGTTTTGATGAACATAAACAGTTTTATTGCCGTTAATTGAGTTTTTAAGATTGTCAAAATGTTTTGATAATAAGTATGAGAATTTCATTTCTGCTTTCTCTTGATATGTGTCGGTAAATTCTAAGGTATGTTGATCAATCAACTTAAATGGCCCAACTTGATTTAATTCTTCTATTGGAATCTTTGCATAGAATATTCTAAGTAAATTAACTTGTAGTTCATTCTCTTTTAGTTCAAAAGATAACGTTTTAAACGTTAGTTCTGCCATATTGAGGTAATTATGGTTGCTTTTTATAAACTTATTGGTGGTAGTAATCACTCAGTGGTAACTTAACCTGTATCCTTAAGAAAAGATAAGCTTTTTAATAAGTTGTTCTTCTAGAAATTTGGGGTGGATATGGACAATATAAAGATTACTCTGGAAACTTTGTACGATATTCTCAGGAATGAGAAAAAGAGGGAAGATTTACAAAAACTAGAAAGTACTTTCTTTATTGACGTAATTAGTTATATGCGTGAAAAACAAGCCTTCTTAGCTACAAAGAAAGATGTAGATGATTTGTTTGCTTCTGGGGAAAAAGATAAGTTAGAGTATGAAATTAGAAGTATTAAACGCATTCTGAAAGAGATTTATGAAAAACGTGAGAAGAAGATCTTAGATATCGCGCTTAATAGAAGTAGAACTGGTTCAGAAATAATTGACACTAGTTCTATGCTTAGAGAAGAGAAAGAATTCTATGAAAGAATTTTAGATACTTTGGATAAGTTTCGTCAGGGAATAATTATGAATTTATTCAAAGGCGAGTTGCCTTCTTTATTAGATTTGAGCAGAGTTTGTTTCGAAGTTGAAAAGCCAGAAGAAAAGAAAATAAAATTAGAACCTAAACTGGAACAAGCAACATTACCAGCAGAGGATTCTTTAGAAACAAGTGAAACAGAAGAACCGGAAGAAGAGACTGCTGAAACAGAAGAAACAAAAGATGAACCTGAGTCTACAAAACAAGAATCATCACCAGAAACCACATCAGAACCTCAAGAAATGACTAAGATAAAAATGATTAAAGCAATGCCCAGCTTTATCTGGAAAGATATGAAAGAATACGGTCCTTACGATGTTAATGACGAAGTAGAAATATTTCCTGAAGTTGCAGAGTTAATGATCAGAAAAGGACGAGCTGAAAAAGTTTAACATTTCATACAAATCTGTCCACGACTACACAATTCGTTACAACCAAAATTTAAGATAACATAATTTCTCTTGTATAACATTCTAGCAATAACTTCTTTCAAAGCAAATGAATCTTTATAATCAAGAATGGCTTGCAACTGTTCTTTAGAGAAATGATATTCTGCAAAGAATTTTCGGACATAATTCATTTCATCTTTCTTCATCATTTCAAACTTTTTCCATTCTTGATGTAACCGAGCATCATATTTCCTAACAATGCCTTGATATAATCTTAAAGGATGAGTTTCTTTTGTATCAATCTTAGTAACTGTCCATAACCCTTTTTTTTCATGGACAAACTTTCTGAAAGCTAACTGTAACATCGAAGTAATATCTTCTACTCCTTTATGGAAACAGATGTCACAAACTCTTGAAAATGCATCATATGTTGCCTTTGCACATTTTTTAAACATTTTTGTTAAAAGATCATTTTCCCTTTCAGAACTAGCTTCTTTTCCATACTTTTTAATCAAATAATTTTTGCTGTTGTTAAGAATAAACAAATTTTTGAAAGCTTGATAAATTCTGCCCGCTTCATCATAAGATTTTAAACTTTGAATGTTATGAATCCGGTCAGAAAGTTTGATTAGAATTGCTTTTTCTTTAATTTGGTCATCCTTATGAGTAAAAATGGCTGAAATTGAACGATAATAAAAGTCTCTTTTATGTCTGGTTAATAATTTCAAAATTTCAATCATCTCGTCACTAAAATCACAATTAATTTTAGTATCCTTACAGAATTGTTTAATTTCTTTTTCCAATTCTTGCATAGTTTCTATTTCATATTCATCAAGAACTTTTATCCCTTTATCATCTTCTTTGATATTTTTTTCTTTTTTGTACAAATCTACTCTTTCTTCAACTAAATCGTGTACTAAAGCAACTGATAATGTTATGATATCGGTAACACCTGCTTTTCTTAAATTCCAAACTAAGTTTAAAGGATGAATAAACGGATCAGAACCATCTTTTCGTCTTGGAAAATGGGTATATTCTTCTTTCGTCTTTTCGTATAAATAAGCAAATAGTTTACCTAGTTTCTTTTTAGGATTGGTTAAATCTTTTACTAATAGAACTTCATTTTGTGGTTTCCAATGTTCAACAATCTTATAAGCGCGATATTCTTTAGTAAGTTTTTCTAACATAGGAAGAGTTAGAGTATTTTTGGAGAATTTAAACGTTTCGATTGTTATTGATATATAATTATAACCAAATCATACAAAACTTTTATAAACCAAACACATAATAATAACTTAAAATGGAATTTAACGTTATCGAAGAAAGTAAAACCAAACTTGTATTTGAATTAAAAGGCGAAACACATACTTTTTGTAATGTTCTTAAGAAAGAATTACAAGACACTAAAGGTGTAGAACTTGTTACTTACAAAATTGATCATCCTTTGGTTGGTATTCCTAAGTTTCATTTAGAAACAAAAGGCGTTGAACCTCGAAAAGCTTTGAAATCTGCTTTAGCATCTCTGAAAAAGAAAGCAAGTGAATTTGAAAAAGAAGTTAAAAGTTTGTAAATTCTTTGTTAAATTATTAAAAATGGGCCCAACAATAAAATTAGTAAATGAAACACAAAAAATTGGTCGAAGATTGGAAGAGATGGTTGCACTTGATTTACCAACTATTTCTTTGAACCCTGAAAGAACTAACGTTTATGGAGACATATTCTTTCATGATGGCAAATATCATGTGGGAAGTGAAGATTCTCAAATTAAAGGGGGTTTAAATACTACTGGTGGAAGAGCATTGGTTTACCTTCTTGCTAATGTTGGCAGAGAATTTAGTGAACAAGAAATTGTTTCAATTACTCAAACAAAAAATAAGAACCCATTAAATGCATTGGAAGATATTAAAAGTCAACTTCATTGTTCGTCCAGATATTCTTTAGAAGTAATATCTGGAAAAAAATATGAAAGACATTTTGCTGTTTTAAAAATTTCTTAGAATTACTTAAATAAACTTCCTAAAAATAATGATCTACTTACAAAAATAATTTAAATCAGCCAATTCTTTAAAGTATCAGATAATATAAATTCTTATTATATTGTATATCTGTCTTCTATATTTACTTTAAGTTTTGATAATACTGGATGGGGAACATTTTCTCTAACTAACTCAATTGTTGCATCTGGTAATAAGTTATTCAGAAATTCTTTAATCTGAGAATAGATCTTTTTCTCGTCTTGATTGATAAAATTTTTTACCAATATCATAAAGAGCTCTTCCGCCCAAAAAACT
>JABHRR010000086.1 GCA_018670095.1 Candidatus Woesearchaeota archaeon | reverse complement strand
GGCCAGATTAAAGCTGGTGCACCGTGCAGGGGGGAGAGAACCGCTAAGTATAATCGTCTTTTAAGAATTGAAGAATTACTTAAAGAACAGAACTAGAAACTAGAACTTTTTTAAATAGGCTTTCTTTTCAGCTATCTTATGGATAAAGATAAGTTCCTCGCTCAAAGTAAATTGTTCGGTTATCGTGAGAACTTTTTACAGAATTTTAGTAACGCAATTGATTTAATAGAAAAAGAACTAAAAGAAAAGAAACGAATTTCTGGAGATACTTTTTTTGAACATAATCTTAGAATTGGTTTGATCTTGGTAGAAAACAAATCTGTTCAAGAAGTTGTTCTTGCTGGTTTGTTTCACGGACATTTAAGTAAAGACGTTTTAAATGTTGTCAAAGAAAAATTTGGAGATGAAGTTTATTCATTAATTAAAGAAGTTGAAGAAATTGAAGATATTAAACACCGTAATCGTAAATTAGATGCTGAAGCATTAAGAAAGATTTTCTTAACTACTCTAACAGATGTGAGAGTTATTTTAGTTAAGTTAGCTAACAAACTTGATAACCTAAGAACTGTAACCGCTCTTCCCAAGAATACCCAAGAGAGGGTTGCTCATGAAGTGTTAGAAATTTATGCCCCTTTAGCTTACCGTTTAGGTATTGACAAAATTAAAACTGAACTAGAAGATTTAGCTTTTAGAATTCTTAGTCCTCGAAAATATGATGACATCATTAATTTCCTGAAAGAGTCAGGTGAACAAAGACAAAAGAATATTGTTGAAGCAATTAGAGTTATTAAACGTGTTGTTCATGAAAGAATTAGTTTAGTTAGTATTGACGGTCGCCCTAAACAAGTTTATAGTATTTATAAAAAACTTAAAAAAAAGAAAACATCTTTAAATAAATTATTTGACCTTTTAGGAATTAGAATTATTGTTTCTACTGAAAAAGATTGTTACTCTTTACTTGGTTTGTTACACGAAGTGTTCGAACCCATTGAAGGAAGATTAAAAGATTATATTACTAATCCTAAATCTAACCTTTACCGTTCAATTCATACGGGAGTAAAACTTCCTAACGGAAAAGTTGCCGAAATTCAAATTAGAACTCCAGAAATGAACGAGTTTGCTGAAGAAGGAATTGCTGCTCATTGGCGTTACAAAGGCATGTCCTCAGAACAATCTTTTGAAAAGAAGATTGCTTGGCTGAGAGGAATTTTAGATTTACAGAAAGATGAAGGTAATAAAGAATTCTTGGAAGCGGCAAGAGTTGACGTTTTTGGTGATAGTATTTACTGTTATACACCAAAAGGAGAAACTAAAGAATTGCCTAAGAACGCTACTATTCTTGACTTTGCTTATTCTGTGCATGAAGAAGTTGGAAACCATTCTGTGGGTGGCAGAGTTAATGGTAAGTTTGTCCCTTTGAAATATATCATCACTCATGGCGATGTTGTTGAGGTCGTTACTAACAAAAATCAACGTCCACGAAGAAGCTGGATTAAACTTGTTAAATCTTCAAAAGCGAGACAAAAAATTAGAAAGTCATTAAAGAAATATGAGAAACTTCCTGCGTTATATTTTCGGACATTTAAACCAACGATTACTGAAGAGCAAGGAATTCTTGTTGAGTCTGAAGAATTTCCTAATGCTTTCTGTGTCTTAGCTAAATGTTGTAATCCTTTGCCTGGCGAGGATATTGTGGGGATTTTAACAAAAAGAAAAATAGTTTCTACTCATAAAGATGATTGTCGGTTAGCTAAGAAAGAAAAAGAACGGTGGGTTCCAGTTAATTGGAAAGAATCTTTCAATCAAAAGATTAAGTTTTTTATTAATGCGCATGAGCGAAGCGGTTTATTGGCAGATCTTTTACATACCATTGCTACTGCTGGTTTTGAAATTAAAGAAGCAAAAGCAAAATTGGTTGACCTGGATCATGCTCAATGTAATTTTTCCGTCATCCCTCGTAATCTAGAACATTTGAAAGAACTGGTTAATCGAGTGAATAAAGTTAAGGGCGTTACTAAAATATTCTTTGAATAATTGATTACTTCTGCTAAAATTCAAGATATAAATTTAACCATATCAATCATTCTATTACTATACCCCCATTCGTTATCATACCATACAAATACTTTTACCATATTTCCATTGACCACTTGGGTTAATTTACTATCAAAAATTGCTGAATGTGGATTAGTTAGAATGTCTGTACTCACCAACTCTTCTTCAGAATATTCTAAAATATTTTTCAATTCTTTTTGGGCCGCAACTTTCATTGCTTTGTTAATTTCTTCTTCAGTAACTTTTTTCTTTAAAGTACAAGTGAAATCAGTAATACTTCCATCAACCAATGGCACTCTAATGGCCATTCCATCAATCTTACCTTTCAATCGAGGTAGTACGATAGAGGTAGCAATGGCAGAACCAGTAGTTGTAGGGACTAGATTTACACCTGCTGCTCTTCCTCTTCTAAATTTTTTACTTGGCCCATCAACCATTTTTTGTGAAGATGTATAAGCATGAATTGTAGTTATCAATCCAGAAACTATTCCAAACTTTTCATCCAGAACTTTAGCTACTGGAGCTAAACAATTAGTGGTACAGGAAGCATTAGATACGATTTTATCATTCTTTTTACAAGTATGGTGATTAACTCCATAGACAATAGTTTTGATACCATCTTCTTTTCCAACTGCACTTAAGAGAACTTTCTTAGCTCCGGCTTTCAAATGTTTACCGGCTAATTCTTTGGTTAAAAAAAATCCCGTACTCTCAATTACAACATCAATCTTTAATTTTTTCCAAGGTAAGTTTTCTGGATCTTTTTTTGCAAAAACAGGAATCTTTTTACCATTGACAATTAAAGCATCTTTAGTGAAAGAAATCTTATCATTTAATTTGCCATGGACAGAATCATATTTTAACAAGTAAGCTAGATTTTCTGTAGAAGTTAAATCGTTTAATGCTATAAAATTAATTTTTTTATCATTCATTCCGGCCCGGAAAACCATCCTTCCAATCCGACCAAACCCATTAATTGCTACATTTATCATCAGTATCACCCTCTTTTTGAAATAATCTAATTATTATAATAATCTGAATAAAGAAAGACTCTTATATAAAGTTTTTTAAATGAATAAAGAATTAATCGTTTATGACTAAACTTGTGCCCATTCCCAGTACGGAAAAAATTGAATTTAAACCTGCTTTTATAGAAAGATATTCTCAACTTACAGACTGGGAAGATTTTAAGAAATATTCATTTTCTTTTTTGAGAAGAAGTATTCGCATTAATACCATCTTAGGAACCATTAAAGATGTAAAGAAATCAATTGAAGCGAAAGGTTGGAAATTAGATCCTATTCCTTGGTTTAAAGAAAGTTTTTGGATTTCTCATCCTGATCGGAGAGATGTAGGAAATTTGTTTGAACATCACATTGGCCAGATTTATGTTCAGGAAGCTGCCAGTATGATTCCTCCATTAGTACTTGATCCTCAACCGGGCGATATAATTTTGGATATGTGTGCTGCTCCTGGTTCAAAAACTACACAAATGGCAATGATGATGAAGAATGAGGGTTTGATTGTTGCTAATGATTACAAAGGTCAAAGATTGCAATCTTTAGGAATAAATTTGCAGAGAAGTGGATTGACTAATACTCTTATTTCTTTAATGTCTGGTAAACGTTTTCATGGATTTGAATTTGATAAAATTTTGGTTGATGCTCCTTGTTCTGGTACGGGCACAATCCGGAAGAGCTTGAAAACTATTTTGATTTGGAATCCAAAAATGATTACTAAGTTAGCTAGACAACAGAAAGAACTTATTGTTAGCGGTTTTGAGAATTTAAAAGAAGGTGGAGAAATGGTTTATTCTACTTGTTCTGTTGAACCTGAAGAGAATGAGGGTGTAGTAGATCATTTATTGGAAAAATTTTCTAATGCCAAAGTTATGAAAGCAAACTTGCCCGGATTAAAATTAAGTAAACCAATCATGGAATTTAATGGCAAGAAATATAATTCTCAGGTTAAACATTGTTTGAGGATATGGCCCCAGGATAATGACACTGAGGGTTTTTTTGTAACGAAGATTACAAAAAATCCATCGAGTGAATAAAATGATTCATTCCATGCGTTTACATCCAGAAACTTTTACAGCGATTAAATCTGGTAAAAAAACTATTGAAGTTCGATTAAATGATGAAAAACGTCAAAAGTTTAATGTTGGCGACCTTATTGAATTATCTAAACGTCCAGAGTTGGTTGATAAAATAACCGTTAAAATTATTGCTTTATTTCATTATCACACTTTTAAAGAATTAGTTGAACAGCAACCAATTGACAAAATGTGTTCTACTAAAATGACTGAAGAAGAGTTTTTGGATGGAATGTCAGAATATTATTCTGAAGAACAAGAATTAACATATAGGGTTCTAGCAATTGAACTTAAGTTAATCTAACCACTCTACCAACAAAATCTTTTTAATAACAGTTCATTCTAATAGAGAAATGTTTGGTTTAGAGAAAGAATTAGTGGAAAGTGTAGAACGGAAAACTAGCCAGTTTCTGAAAGTTATCAAAAACTGTCTTAAAATTAAGAATGAAAGTATTCTAATTATCTCGGATTATGGCGATAAGAATAAACGCCTTTCTACCATGTTGGCTTGTGGATATTATTTGGCAGCAAAAAGTAAAAATCTTAATGTTGAACTTCTTTTCCAACATGTAAAGAAAGGATTCATGCATGCTGATGATCATGTGGTTAAAGCTTTAGAAAAGTTAGAAAAAGGTAGCGTAATTATTTTAGCTGTATCTAATAAGTTAGGAAGGATGGGAACTTTGAAAAGTTTTCGTGGTTTTTGTAGGGAGAATGAACATCGTTTTATTTCTGCTACTGGTTTAGCTGATGCTAGAACTAATCATTTTGAACTTTTTATTGAAGCGATAAACATCAATTATTCTCGGATGAAAAAGAAAGGTTTAGCTTTAAAGAAAATTTTAGATTCCGCTAAAGAAATAAGAATTAAGACTGATGCTGGAACAGATCTAACTTTTAATGTTGATGGGATGACTTCTGCTATTAATGTTGGTAATTATCAAGAGCAAGGTTCTGGTGGGAACATGCCCGCTGGTGAGGTTTACATTCCCCCGAAAGGATATTATGGAGTTAGTGGCATCCTTGTTGTTGATGGTAGCATGAAAACTGCAGAGGGAACAATTTTACTTGATGAACCAGTAAAACTTTACATTGAAGAAGGCAGAGTGGTTAAATTGGAGGGCAGATCTGCTTTCCATTTAGAAAAAACTTTTCAGAAATATGAAGATCGGGCGAAATACCCTTATCGGGTCAGGCACATTGGGGAATTGGGGATTGGTATTAATCCCGGTGCAATTTTGATTGGTTCAACAATCATGGACGAAAAAGTTTTGGGAACAGCACATGTTGGCATTGGGAGCAATTATTGGTTTGGTGGAGATATTAGAACAGTTTTTCATGGCGACCAAATATTTAAATCTCCAATCATTTTTGTTGATGGTAAGAAAATTAGTATTTGATTGTTATCTTTCTTTAACTTTTTTTTCTACTAAATTAATAATCTTGGATGGTCGAACTTTCTTTTCTCCTTCGTAAACAATAAAATCAATTTTTCCTTGCATTTCTTGATCTAAATTATCTAACCCAGTCATAAACTGTTCTCCCGCTTTGTTTACAGAAGTAGTAATGATTGGAAATCCTAATATCTCAACTACGTTACTAAACCAATGTTCAGGAATTCTTACTCCTAAAGAATAACTGAAAGAAACATTATCTGCAATAATTTTTTTATTTTTAAGTTTTAAAACAAGTGTGTATGGGCCAGGTAATTTGTTTAACCATCCTTCTGCTTCTTTGTTAATTAAACAATTCTCTCTAATCCATTTGGTGGATGGTGCCCAAACAGAAAATGGTGTTTCTGGTCGTTTTTTTAAATCCCTGATTTTTTTAACTGCATCTTTATTTGTGGCGTTACAACTAATTCCATAAATAGTATCTGTAGGATGAATAAAGATTGTTCCTTCTTTGATTTTTTGAGAGATTTCTTTAAACTTTATTTCTAATTCTGTTTTTGTTAATATTTCCATTAAATAGAAATAGAGGGGGACAGTTTATATAATTTTTGTTACAAATAAAGCATGGCTTCTTTACTTATGACTCTGTCCCCCTTAAGGCGTGGTGTTTCGGCTTTAAAGAAGGTGTTAATAGTAGTCGTCAATGAACGTTTGTTTTCTGGGTTGAAACATTTGGGGCATAGTATTAATGTTTTCGTATTTGTCTAATAAATAAGCAATTCTTTCTTTTATTCTCATCTTCATCTTATCCATCCTCCACTTAATTGATAATCAAACGTTTGTTCTTTAACTCCAATTGTTTGTCTTGTTAACATTCTTACTTGTTCTTCAAATAATTTTTTTATTGTTTTAGTTGAGAGATCAACCATTTCTATCACCTCTGAAATCTTATTGTTTGGGGCGATATATAAACTCTGTCCGCACCTGACCAGTGGGGGAGTGGGTTTATAAGTGGATTCTTGAATCCTAAAAATTTTTAGGAATTACGTGGTCTGACACTGGACAAAATCGCCCCAAATTGGTGTCCAGTGGGGGTAAGATTTAAATAAAGAAAACTTATTCTTAATGTATAAATGGATGAAGAAAACCATATTGAAGAATTAAAAAAGAGGACTGGTCAAGAAGATGATTCAGAAGATACCTTAGATCAGAATTCAACTAATGATGGTGCTTTAAACTTACTTTCTCCTGAAGATGATGAGGAAGCTGCAGTAGAATCCAAAAAAGAAGCCAAAAAGAAATCTGAAGTTGAACTTAAACCAGGAAAACAATTTAAACCTAATCCTTATGAAGAAAAATTCCATTCAGAACTTAGTTTTGTTTCTTTTGTTTTAGGAATTTTTGGATTAATCTTACCCTTATTCAGTGCTTTGGCAATCATCTTTGGTATTGGTGGTTTAATGCAAACTCATCGTGAACATATGAAAGGTAAGTGGATGGCTATTCTTGGCATCATTCTTGGCTTTATAGGAATTGTAATTATTATTGTAGCCATAGTTTTTGACATTGGTTTCTTAGAAAAATATTTGTTACAATTTGGAACCGTGGATACATTAACTGGTGCTGCCCACACTTATTTTAATTGAAAATGTCAATCTTAACTAAAAATGAAATCTTGAAAGAGGTTAGGAAAGGTTCAATAAAAATCGTTCCTTTTAATAAGTCTGCTCTTGGCCCAGGATCAATAGATTTAACTTTAAGCAACAAGTTTAGGGTTTTCAAAAAATTAAAAAAAGTTATGGACGCAAATGAAAATTTAAATTATCAAGATATCACTAAACTGGTAACTACTGATTCTATCATTGTTAAACCTGGAGAAACAATTTTAGGAATTACTCAAGAAAAAATCACTTTAGCTTCAAATCTTTGTGGTTGGTTAGAAGGAAGAAGTAGGTTTGCAAGGTTAGGATTACTGGTACATATTTCTGCTAGTTTTATGCAACCAGGAATCAGTAATCGGCAAGTTTTAGAAATTAGTAATATGGGTGCTGTTTCATTAAGATTACATGCAGGTACTAAAATGTGCCAATTCATTTTTCAAAAAACCATTGGTAAAGCAAAATATTCTGGAAGATTTGTTGACCAGAAAGAACCATAGATTTCTAACCCTCTTCTGTTGTTTATGATTCTACAACAAACTATTAAGTAATCTATTCTAATTCTTATTATTGAAATGGAAATACAAAAAGAGATACAAAAAGTTGAGGAAATGCTGTTACAGAAAAACCCTCACTGGCCGCAGGAAAAAGCTCGCTGGCTAGCTGAACAAGCCCTGGGAATAAGGGGCTGGAGATAAAACAATGGAAATGGCACGACTGAACAGAATCTGCGCAACAATGCTTGCTGGACAACAAAATGAGTTCCAAGAAAGCGGAATGAGAATAGATGTCCAGGAAGTTAAAACACGCGGAATCATGGAACGGTAGAACGGAGGAAGAAAATGGAACCACAAATAGAAGAAACACTTTATGAGATTGTTACGGGAGAAGTAGCTTATTTAAAGAAATTAATGTTGAATCAAGAATATTTAAAAGATCCAGCATCTGTTGAAGAAAAATTAGAAAAATATCAAGAAGTAAAAAGATATTTGGAACATTAAGAATTAAGAAATTATTTTCTCTTTTTAGCATGCTCCCACATAAATTCAAAATAACTTCTGTAGGCTTTGGCAGCAGCCTCATTTTCAATAATAATTCCTTCTGGTTCATCTGTCCAGATAATTAAAGCAATCTTATCGCCATAAATATTGGTTACAACAGGAGAGATGACATTCTTCTTAACATACCTAGTTTGTTTTGGATTAGATGTTTTTGTAGCACGATCTTCTCTAACAATTTCTCTAACAGACATTTTATTTTCTTTCAATTGTCGAACAAACTGTTTTTGATAAGCAGGCATTCTTTCTTCTAACTGAGATTCGCTACCAAACAAAATATTTTCTTTGTTTTCTGAAATGATATCTTGGAAAATTGTTCTTACTCCTTTCAAACCTTTGTATAATCTTACTTGACCACTTGTTTTTGTAGCTTTGTGTCTCGCATCTAAGTCTGGAATAATTTCTTTAATATCTTCTTCTTGTTCTTTAATGTACTGTAGAAGTTTTTTTGGTCCTGCAGATTGGAACCATTTAATTTGGCCAATAGAAACATAACTAACTAATCCTTTTTCAATAAGAGATTTTAATGTATTGTAACAACTACTTCGGTCAATCTTAGCAATCTTTGAGATTTTCCCTGCTTTGCTTGAACCATGATCATTTAGTGCTAAGTATACTTTAATTTCATTAGGTGAGAAACCTAGGTTTTCTAAAACGGATTCTATTTTTGCCATGGCTCTTAATTTAATGTTGTTTTATTTAAATCTTTCTGTCTGTTGTTGCTATTTCTACAACAAACTTTGATATAAAAAGTGCAAAATTGTTACTTTTGGCGCAATGCTGGAGGTAAATTAAATGGGAATAAAAGCTGTAAGAATAAAAGATGAAAATTTAGTAGAATATTCAATGACCAAAATAAATAAGGGCCATTTTGACTATATTCCAAAAGAAACACTTGTTGAAAAAGAATTAAGTTTAGAAGAAATGGATGAACTTAAACAAAAGTTATCAGCAGTAAGGTGGGCAATTTGTCATGTAGCAGATCGAAACGATGTTGTTACAATTCCAAAAAGATGGACTCCAAATGAATACTATTTAGAAAAAACGGAAGGGCCTATTACAACACATACTCTTGGCCCTCATGGTATGAGTTCAAATTATAATTCTGCATGGCAAGACATTTCTGATTTAATTTTAAATGTTAAATGAACGGAGGTAAAATAAAATGAAACAAAAATTGAAGAAAGGGCTAGCAACACTGGCACTTGCTGTAACTTTAGCTTCTCCTTTTTCTGCCAAAGCAGATGGAGCAGTTGAGTTAATGGCTGGTAATAAAGCACATACTGCAGATGTCAAACTTTTTGGTAAAGTCGCTAAGAACACTGGCTTATTAG
>JABHRR010000085.1 GCA_018670095.1 Candidatus Woesearchaeota archaeon | reverse complement strand
CTCTATTAGAAACATTTTGCATAATTTTCCAAGTGCCAGCATATGATGTTTCTAAACCAGCTTTATTTAACTCTTCAGCAGCTTTAAAACTTGTAAGGTGTTGAGCTTTTGTTAACCAACTTTGTGGTAAATCTGAGACTCTAACATAATCAGCCGCAATTGTATTCAAATGTTCTTCAACTTTCTCATTGTCAACTAAAATAATCGCGCCATAATCTTTTTGAGGTATAATATTTTTATTAACATCAACCATAATTCTTCCTGCCCTGATTGCACCAGAATAAAAAGTTGCTTGAGATAATTCATTTCTTTGCACTATAATTTCGGGAGATTCTTCTGCTCTTTTTTCCAATTCTTCTTTTGCTTCAACTAAACCAGCTAAATCATTAATTCCAGTAGGATGTAAATATGGTTGAGTATCAACTGGCAAACGCAGATTATTTAATTCCACAACGTCATCATGATTTGAAAAGTAATCAATAAGTTCTTTAAATGCTTCTTTTAAGTCATCAGTATAAGGGATTAATGTTTTCATCTCATCAATGATTGGTTGAACTTCTGCAATAGTTTTAGAATCATATAATCCAAATTGTTCCAACTCTTTTAACTTCAGAGATCCATTTTTCCATTGTTTAAAGTCTCTTTTGGAAATGTCGGCTCTTATGATTACCTCAGCCAAACTGATTTCCTGTTCATCTTCAAAATGTTCAACAAGTTCATAATTCTGGCCACGTAACATTTGATTTTGGAAACGATTGGCAGTGGCATAACCCTGAGCATGATCATTAACATTAACTCCAAATCCCTCCAGAACAGCTTCTAAATGCATTACTTTACGAACAGCTTTAACTGTTCCTTCAACAACTCCTTTAAATTGTTTAATTGAATGTGATTTATATCTTCTCTTCTTGTCTGGTGTTAATGTGTCCATTAACAAATAATTTTTAACTACATCAAAATCTTTCTGCATTAAAGTTGCAAAGAAAGTTGATTTTTTTAATCTCCCCATTGGCACTGAAGATTTTTTAGAATCATCTTTCCAATAATCGCCATCCATAAATAAACTTCTAAAAGTTTCTTTAGCAACTTCTAAATCATCGCCAAACATATTTTCATAATCGCTATTAGCCGATTCTCTGATTCTGGCAACTTGTGGAATGTTAAATATTTGTGGAAGATCAATTTTTCTAATCTCTCCACTTTCTTCTAAAACACTTCTCACTCTACTTAAATCTGGTTTACCATATTTTTTAATAAAACTATCTTCAGCAGATAAATCTAATAAATATTCTAAATCATCAATGTAATTTCCTAAAGCAACTTTTGCATTAACCGTTCTTTCAGTAGCTTCATACTTACATAAAGCAGAGAATAATAATCTTCTTTCAACTGTTGATAAATCTAAATATTCTGAGTTTAAGTTAGTGTAAGCTTCAGTAATTTCTTCTGGTACAGAATTTGGATCATCGCTAATTTTTCTTTTTAACCACTTCATTACTGCCCCACCATAATCTGCACTTAAAGAAAAGTGTGCTCTTCTTGGTTCTAAAGTAGCAGTGTTTCCATAAGATAATTCATCAATAGCAAGAATTAATTTCTTTAATTCAGAATTTAATCTAAGATAATCTTTTAATTGTCTTCTAACATTAGGATTAGTTACTTGGTTAATTAAATTTGGATTATCTTCAAGTTCTTCAAGATTACTAATTACATCTTCTAATGATTGTGGTTGTGTTTTTTTATTTCTTTTCTTAATTTCCTTTTTTAATTTTTGATCAACATAGATTCCTTTTTGTTCACCATTACCAAAGGTTTGAAATAAACTTACTGCCAATTCAATTCCACAATCGTATGTTTGACCAGAAGGGTCTTTCCTGTTAATGAACTGGTAAGCTTGCTGAGTCATTTTGTGACCAGACTTAGAAACAATAACTTCTGCTTGATCTTTTAATCTAATTTGAATATTACGCAAATGAAGATTATTAACCGCTTCATAAACATTATCTGTTTGCATGAAATCTAATAATCTTTGTACATGTAAAGGATTACCTGCAAAATTTTGACAATCGTTGGAGAATGTTTGTAGAGTTTGCTCTAATGAATCTGAACTATTTTCAAAGTTATTTCTAATTGCTGTTTCAATTCGCTGATAAAGTATTGAATCTGATTTTATTTCCATATAATAGATAGATTTGGACTTATTTTATAAATATTTCTTTACTAACGAGTAAATAATAAAAACCATTAATAAAAGTAAATTTTATAATGTTTGTTGAATATTGAGGTATCATGTACATCCTTAAACAAATTCCTGAAGATTTCGTTGTAACTGAGATAAGTAATGTCAAAATCCTCGGTCAAGGTAAATATTTGTATCTTAATTTAAAGAAAACTAATCGCAATACTTTAGATTGTGTTAAAGAGATTGCGAAACAACTTAATCTTAAAGAGAAAGATGTAGGTTTCGCTGGTAGTAAAGATAAGAACGCAGTTACAACACAATTAGTTTCCGTTCTTGGAGTTAGTAAAGAAAAGATAAGTAAAATAAAAATTGACAACTGTGAATTAAGTATCTTGGGTTCTGGTAACAAACCAATTTCTTTAGGTGATTTAGAAGGAAACAGTTTCGAAATTACAATCAGAGATTTAGAAGAAGTTAATATCAACAAAACTAACTTTGTAGCTAATTACTTTGATGAACAAAGGTTTTCTGTTCATAACGTTGATATTGGCAGACATTTAGTCAAGAAAGAGTTTAAAGAAGCTGT
>JABHRR010000084.1 GCA_018670095.1 Candidatus Woesearchaeota archaeon | reverse complement strand
ACTATCTTGACGCCCCTTCCTATAAATTCTTTTACGAAGTAAAAGGCAAAATGTCCGAAGGACTAAGCCCCTCTCTCTTTCCCGTTCTAAGTAATCCAAAAATTGAATATAACGCCGGAATTATCAGAAGTTTTTTGGTGAGGCAACCCACACCAAAAAATTTGGGAAACATTCGGGAAATCGCTTGGCGATTTAGGCGAAGCCGACCGAATTTTCCTGATAATTCCTGTTAGTTTCGTTTTCCGCTACGAAGTCCGGAAAACCTGCGTCCGCAGAGTTTGTCCACCACCGTGCATAAAAAAGTTGGTGCCGTTACAACTAAGGCTTTAATATCTTATTGTTCTTAGAAAGGGGTTTTCCTCGTTTGAGCCGAAGGCTTTTTAGTTTTAGAAGAAAGGGGCGTTTTAGAATTTAGTTTTGGTATATTGTCCACAAAACAGAAAGATTTATATATTATGTGGACAATAGTTATTACATGGCGTATGTTGATAAGATAAAGTCTGGAAAAAAAACATTCTATTATTTAGGAAAGACTATTAGGATTGGCAAGAATAAGTGGAAGAAAATCCGTATTAAATTGGGGGAAAAGAAGCCAACAAAAGAAGAAATTGGAAAAAAGTTAAAAGAATTGAAACTTGAAGAATACAAGGTTTATAATAAAGATTATTTGGATGCTGATAAATTAGAAGTTATTGATGATTTCAAAGAAGTTTACAATAATCATCTCAAGAAAATACCTAAGACTGTTGCTGAAAAGGAAGAAGCTGATTTTGTTATTAGATTTACATATAATTCAAATGCAATAGAAGGGAACAGATTAACATTAAGAGATACTTATTTAATTATTAAGGAAAAACAAATTCCATCTGGTGCACCACCAAAAGATTATAACGAAGCACTTAATGGAAGAGAAGCATTTGAGTTTATTAAAAAGTATAAAGGAAAGTTAACTACGGAATTTCTTGAAAAAGTAAATTTAATCTTAACTAAGAATACAGGAGTAATATACCCTGGAAGAATTAGATTTTTTCCTGTAAAGATTGAAGGAGCAGATTTTACTCCTCCAGAACCGGAGAAAGTAAAATCATTGTTGAAAGAAATGATTAAATTTTATTATGAAAACAAGCGCAAAATCCATCCATTTATTTTGGCTTGTCTAATCCATGCTCAGTTTGTTGAAATTCATCCGTTTGAGGATGGAAATGGAAGAACAGGAAGAGCATTAATGAATTGGATCTTAATGGAAGCGGGTTATCCGAAAGTCTTTGTTCCGGTAAAAGTAAGACAAAAGTATTACGAAGCAATTGATCTTCACAACGAAAAAGATATTAAAGGATATTGTGAGAAAATGTTTGAAGTTGTGGTTGAACAATTTAGGCATTAATGTTGTCCACATTAAATATATCATTTATTAATTTGTGGACAACAATTTATTAATGCTTAATAATTTGATTAACTTTCCGGATTACTTTCTTTCCTGCCTCAGTAATTGAGTAAAGACGAGATAATTTTGCTTTTGGAGTTAAGCATTTTACCAGACCTTTCTTTTCCAGATCAGCCAAAGCCCTACTAGTAGTTGATTGATGGGTTTGAATTTCTTTAGCTAAAATTGTTGGTGTTTTCTCTATCTCTAATAATGCTTTCAATATTCCTCTCCTAATTTTTCCAGATAAGACATAGCTTAATAACTCTTTCATAGCAAGAATGTAGCATAATCAATATAAAATCTAAATTAGCATGAACATAGCTTAAACATAGCAAATATTTAAATAGTAAAAAACTTAAACTTATTTTATGAAAGCATTATTTAACCCATTTGTTGTTTTATTTAAAAAAGAAGTCTATACAATTAAAGATTATTTTGTAACAAAAAATTACGATAAAAAATTTAACATTATTACTTCAGGAGCAAGTAAAAAAGGTGAAGGAGAAGGCAAATTAAAAGACGGTGTAAAGTATACTCCAACTTCATATTTGACGCTAAAAGAGGTTTTTGATTATTTGGATTTAAAAGAAGACAATATACTTTTAGATCTCGGATGTGGAAAAGGCAGAGTTTCTTTTTTTGGATTTAGTTATGGGATTAAAAAAGCCATAGGTGTTGATATTAATCAATCTTTTATTGATATTTGTAATGTAAATCTAAAAAATTGTTTGTTAGAAAATAAAGATAACATAAAATTCTTAGGAATAGATGCTAGTGATTATAAATTATCGGATGAAAATGTAGTATTCATGTTTAATCCATTTGGTTGGAAAACCCTAAAAAAAGTTCTAGCCAACATAAAGGAAAGTCTAAAAAATAATCCTAGAAAGTTGAATATTATCTATAAAAACCCAATCCATAGACTATTGTTTGATTTAGACAATAATTGGAAAGTGATAAAAGAGAATAGTGAATATGTAATTTTTCAAAATATTATCTAAATTATTGATATTTTTCTAAAACGCCCCCCTAAACTTTTAGAGGAAAACCCCGTTAAAGATTTTGTGTGTAGTATCGGTCTTTACATCGAGGCATCAACTTTAAAGTTCTTAATTTTTAGCGTTAGCGTCTGTGTATTTAGGTGGTGGACAAATTGAAACTAACGATGTTAAGTTGTACCAGCTTTATGCTGGTATCAATCTGAGCAACGCGAAGATTGAAGTTATGAAGCAGGTCTCGACATCTATTTTTTAGCAAGTTCAAAAGTGTATATTTCTTCATGTTTTCCACAAGGAGGAAATTTCCATTTAGTTAATTCTATTTTATTGATGTTTAATTCTCCAAAAGAATGATTTCTATATCTCTTGATTTCATCAAATAATTTACTTGGATTTGACTTAAATTGAGGGACTATTGCAATGTGAGGGGTGTAATTCTCATTTTCATAAATGGGGAAACTACTTGGTAAAACAGAACATAATTTTCTATGAAGTTTAAATATTTGATTATCTGATGAAAAAACTTGTGCAAAAATAACATTGGGAAAATGATTAAGTCCATTTATTTCTAGTTTAAAATGTGGAAAAGATTCTATAATGGCTTTAGCTTTTTGAACATATTTTTGGAGTATTAAATCATCAGATTTAGAGGGTAAGTATTTAATAAATTTTATAGTGATATGTAATTCATCGGAAGTAGAATATCTATGTTCTGGAGAAAGTTTCTTTAATTTATTGATTAGTTTATTAAGTTCTTTGTTGATTTTACCATGAACAAACACTGTTAAAGTAATAGAATATCCATTATTGCCTAAAATTTCATTAGAATTAACTACTGCTTTGTTTGGATCATTGAAATCATTCCAAACTTTTTCAAACTTTTGAACTTGCGTATTCATGATTAGATTAAATAATCTACATTATATAAATTTGTCGAGACCGAGTAATAATTCTACTTAACTCCCTATATCCAAACTCTCCAGTATTTTGGATGTAGGGGAGTTATGTGCGATAAATTTTAAGTGCCGTAAATGGATATATTCTCTGGTTTTTGAGGGGGCTTGGCTGGGTTGGGTTTTGTGCTTGGAAAGAGGGCGTTTGTCCAGTGCTAGAGGGCTTCTACTTGGAAAATATTTTGGTTTCAGCGGTTTTGTTGAGCCACTGGTCAACTCCAGGCAAGATATATAAATAAGTTTTATGATGAATATATTATGGATGTTGAAGAAATTATTAGAAAAAAAGGGACATTAAAAGGATTAAGTCCCAGAACAATTAAAACTTATACTTTTGCGGTTAAAAAGTTTTTAAGGATTTATCGTAAAACCCCCTATCAAGTAAGCAAGAACGATATCGAGAGTTATTTACTAAAACTTTTAGAAAGAGGCTCTTCTGGGAATACCACTAATGTTTATCTTAATGCATTCAAATTTCTTTTTGAAGAATGTTTAGGAAGAAAACTTACCCTCAACATTTCTTTTTCTAAAACTCCCAAACGTTTACCTGAATTCTTAACCAAAGAAGAATTAATTCATTTCTTCACCTGTATTAAAAACAAAAAACATTTGCTAATGATAACTTTACTTTATTCTGCAGGATTAAGAGTTAGTGAACTAGTTAATCTTAAAGTAAGAGATTTACAATTGAATGATAATTATGGCTGGGGAAGATTAGGAAAAGGAAGAAAAGATCGCTTGTTTATTATCGCCAGAAATTTAAATGAAGATTTAGAAATTTGGATTAACAAAAATAATCTTAAACCAGAGGGTTACATTTTTTCTGGTTATAATAAAAGAAAGATGAGTACCCAAACCATCAGAAAAATTGTAAAAGAAGCAACTAAGATTGCAGGATTAAGTAAAAATGTTCATCCGCATACTTTAAGACATTCTTTTGCTACTCACTTAATTCAAAATGGTTATTCAGTTACTGAAGTTCAGCCATTATTGGGCCATAACCGTATTGAAACTACGTTGATCTATACTCATTTAGCTGCTCCTAAGTTACTTAATACTAAAAGTCCATATGATTCTTTAAAAGAGGTAAATTAAATGACAAATCATCTTAAAGAAATTACTGATTACAATTCAATTAATAATAAAATCTTTGTTTTTCGTGGAATTCAGATAATTGTTGATCGAGATTTAGCCGAACTTTATGAAGTGCCTACAAAAAGGTTAAATGAACAAGTAAAAAGAAATAGAGAAAGATTTCCATTTGATTTTATGTTTCAATTAACAATTAGAGAGAAAGAGGAACTGGTCGCAAAATGCGACCGGTTCGAATCATTAAAGCATTCGTCTTCTTTGCCTTACGCATTTACAGAACAAGGAGTTAGTATGCTATCAGGAATATTGAAAAGTGAAAAAGCAATACTTGTGAATATTCAAATAATGCGGGCTTTTATTGCAATGAGAAAATTCATTTCTACAAATGCCAAACTTTTTTTGAGATTAGATTATGTTGAAAGAAAACAGGTCGAACACAAATTTGAAATGGATAATAAGTTTGAAGAAATATTTAATTTGATTGAAAGTAAAGACATTAACCCTTCCAAAGGGATATTTTTTGATGGTCAAATATTTGATGCTTACAAATTTATTTCTGATTTAATAAGAAATGCAAAAAAATCAATTATTTTAATCGATAATTATATTGATGATTCTGTTTTAACATTGTTTTCTAAAAGGGATAAGGATGTTAAAGTAAAAATTTTTACTAAAATAAGTAAACAATTGGAATTAGATTTAAAGAAATATAATTCTCAATACGCTTTAATTACAATTGAAGAGTTTACAAAATCTCATGATAGATTTATAATAATTGATGATAAAGTATATCACTTTGGAGCTTCATTAAAAGATCTTGGCAAGAAGTGGTTTGCTTTCTCTAGATTTGATAAAGAAGCAGTAAAATTATTAAACAGATTAAAAAACAAATAAAATGATTCGTGACTTTACTCCCAGACTGTACCAGCAGACAATTTTAGGCACTGCCGCAAATAAGAATACTTTAGTCGTCCTGCCAACTGGATTAGGTAAAACTGCCTTAGCTTTCCTTTTAGCAGCACAACGTCTTCATCAATATCCTAAAGCAAAAATTCTCCTCCTTGCTCCTACTAAACCTCTGTGCGAGCAACATCTAACTACATTCAAAAAACATCTCACAATCCCAGAAGAAAAAATTGTTCTTTTCACGGGAAGTGTAACCCCAAAAAAAAGAGGAGAAATGTGGAAAGATGCCCAGGTAATCATTAGCACGCCACAAGGTTTAGAAAACGATTCCATTAACAGAAGAGTTAAGTTGGAAGATGTTTCTCTTTTAGTAATCGATGAAGCGCACCACGCAACAGGAGATTATGCTTATGTCTGGATAGCACAACAATATGATAAGCTTTCTCCCAAAGCAAGAATTCTTGCTCTTACTGCCTCCCCAGGAAGTGACCTAGAAAAAATCAGAGAAGTTTGTGACAATCTGAAAATTGAAAAAGTGGAAGTGAGAACAGAAAGTGATCCTGACGTTAAACCTTACATGCAAGAAGTTAAAGTTGACTGGTTGAAAGTAGATTTCCCAGACGAACTAAAAAAAATCCAAAAACATTTGCAAGATTCTCGAAAAAGTAAATTAATTGAAGCACAAAATTATGGTTATTGTAATTCTGCTTCTTTACATAAGGGGGAACTATTAAGATTGCAGGGAGAATTACAAAAAAAGATTTCCTCTGGCGAAAGAGATTTTGAAATTCTTAAATCAGTTTCCTTAACTGCGGAAGCGCTAAAGATAGATCATGCTTTAGAATTATTGGAATCACAAGGAATTAAACCATTACATATTTATTTCAAAAAAATTCAATCTGAATCATTAACTTCAAAAACTAAAGCCGTCAAGAATTTGATGATTGATCAATATTTTAAATCAGCAATGTATCTAACAGAAGAATTGGCTGATAAAAGTTATCAACATCCAAAGTTATTAAAATTAACTGAAATTATTTCTGAACAATTTGGAAAGAATAAAGATGCTAAAGCAATTATTTTTACTCAGTTTCGTGATTCTGCAGAACAAATTGTTAAACAGATTAATAAATTAAAAATTAAGAACCATATCTTTGTTGGACAAGCAAAGAAAAACGGATTAGGTTTCTCGCAGAAAGAACAGAAAGAAATTCTGGACAAATTTCGAGTTGGAGAATTTAACATTTTGGTGGCAACTTCAGTAGCCGAAGAAGGTCTCGATATTCCGAAAGTTGATAAAGTTATTTTCTATGAACCTATTCCTAGTGCAGTACGTTCAATTCAACGAAGAGGTAGAACTGGCCGTTTAGAAGAAGGGGCAGTAACTATTCTTGTTACTTCTGGTACGCGAGATGAAGCTTATCGTTGGTCTGCTCATCATAAAGAAAAACGGATGTACAGAAATCTCGATAAACTAAAGAAAGAATTTTCTCTATCTTCGTTGGAAGAAAGGCAAGATCGACAAAATAATGGTGAAACGACATTACACAAATATATTTCTGAAGAAAAAGTTGTTGCTGTTCTTGCTGACCATCGAGAAAAAGATAACAGAGTAGTTAAAGATTTGATTGATTTAGGAATTTCTGTAAAAACTGGCCAACTAGAAGTTGCTGATTATCTTGTTTCTGGAAAAGTTGCTGTAGAACTAAAAAAAGTTCCTGACTTTGTTGCTTCAATTATCGATGGAAGATTATTAGATCAAGTGAGAGGATTAAAAAATAATTTTGAGAAAGCTGTCTTAATTATCGAGGGAGAAGAAGATATTTATTCTGTACGAAAAGTTCATGCTAACGCCATTCGAGGCATGCTAGCAGCAATTGTTTTAGATTTCGGTGTTCCTATCCTCTATACCAAAAGTCCGCGTGATACGGCTTCTTTGATTGCAGTAATGGCGAAACGTGAACAAGATAAAGGCGGAGAATTTTCTTATCACCCTTCAAAACCAAGAACGATGAAAGAGCAGCAAGAATTTGTAGTTAGTTCTCTTCCTAACATTGGTGTTCTTAACGCTAAAAGATTATTAGAACATTTCGGTTCTGTGAAGAACATCATCAATGCCAATAAATTAGAATTAATGAAAATTGATAAAGTTGGCGATAAGATTGCTGATAAATTAATGGAAATGTTTGATAGTAAATATGAGAAATAATGTTTTCATTTATTAACTTTTAATCTTACCAGTTTGCCAATCTTTCAATAACATTCTGGCCGCAACTTCTAAGTTAGCTTTTCCACCACTTGCCAATTTCTTAAATTTGAATGCAATCTGTTCAAGAATATCTTCCGGTTCATCATCCATGCCACCTACTGTTTTATAAAACTCTAAAATTAGTTCTTTTTCATCTGCAATTAATTCTAAGGCTACACCTTCTATGTCTTTAATTTTTCCATAACTTAAAGCTCCGGTTCTACTATGTTTGGTTACATCTTTCTCTTTTCTTGGCAAAACTCCTGGAGTGTCTAATAATAATATTTTCGAATCAACTCTAATTTTCTGAAATCCTTTCGTATAACCTGATTCAGAAGATGTTTTTGCTGAACCTCTTCCTGATAAAGCGTTGATTAAAGAACTCTTCCCAACGTTGGGATAACCAACAATGCCTACTGTTACTGCATTTCCTCTAGACATTTCTAAGATCTTCTTTTTAAGAATAGTTGTCCCTAACTTATCTTTGCTGGAAATAAAAACGCTAGGTCTAAGATCACCTTTAATTGTTTTTAGTTTATCATCTTTGACTAAATCGCATTTGTTGAAAACGTAAAGAATCTTTTTCCCTAAAGTTTGAATCTTTTTTTCAATCTCAAAGTTCCTTGTATCTTCTACCATTCTAGCATCAAGTACTTCGATGATAATTTCTGCTTCTTTCAGTACTTTGTTCACATGTTTCCAAAATGATGGCATAATATCTACTTTAGGATATAAATTTATAAATATTCCCTATTATTAATCAACTTATGGCTTTTTCAAAAACTTTTCCAAAAACCATTCCTGGGACAAATTATCCTATTTGGGAAGAAATTACGCTGACGCCTGAAGAAGAACGGCTAGTTGAAGAACAATGTAAGAAGACTAACTTCCAACTCCTGGATCAATCTATTCAAGAAGCAAAGATGTTAGCGATTAAGAATGGGATGAATGAAGATTGTAACATTGTTAACATGGCTAAAGCTTTGTTTGATAAACGGGCATCTCATTTAATTTTCTGGAAGGAATCTAAAGCTAAAGAGAAATTTGATCAAACAACAAATAAAGAATAAAAAAGAATAAATAAAAAAGAAATTATCTTCTTCTTGCCTTTGTTTTCTTAACAGATTTTTTCTTTACAGTTTTTACTTTCCGAGTAACTTTCTTAACTGCCGTAGCACTTTTCTTTGCTAAATTCAACTTTCTTTTCAAAAACTTTTCAAATCTTTCCAATTCTCTTCTGGTATTAAAGAACAAAGCATGTCTATCTCCACCATGAGTCATCACATATCCGCCTAAGAAAAACTTATCTAATTTGTGGTGTTTAATATCTTTAAGATGAACTCTTTCTTTAGTAATTTTTGTTTTAGTTTTTCTGGTAACTTCAAGATGTTGATGATTTAAAACATACTTTTCTTCTACTCGCCTTACTTTCTGAATGATGAACGAAATAAGTACATACAAAGCGATAAAAGCAACCACTGCTATTACTGCATGAAACCATCTCTGATCAGCTTGGAGAAAAGAGTAAAAGAAAACAAATATTGCTAAGATTATTACTGTAAAAGTTTCCAGTTTCATAAATGAAATTTTTCTTGAGGGAAAACTCCATGATATTTTATTTTCAGCCATTTTTATTGATACCTCTCACTTACTATTGGCGCTTTAGTCATACTGATAATTGCGGCAATAAACATTAATGTAAATAAAAACATGAACGCAATTCCATAATTGAAACTTTGGGGAAATACATAATATGCTGAAATGAAGAATCCCATCATTGCTGTAGCCATAAAACTTCCTTTTAACGGCACTGCATGCCACGTTGAAAACATTTTTTTATTTTTACTTTTAGAATTATTAGCTCTATTTTTCTTTTTTGCCATTATACTTCTCACCTCTTTTTTTACTAAACTTAATTATCATTAAAGGATAATATCTTAATTTAAAAACTTATCCACTAACTTTGCTGCTTTTTTTCTCTTTTCCTGATGTTCTTTTAGGAACTTGCTTAATTTATCAATTACAATTTGTTTAAGTTCACCAGATAACAATTTTCCAGATTTGTAATTATCATAAATTTTTTGTAATTT
>JABHRR010000083.1 GCA_018670095.1 Candidatus Woesearchaeota archaeon | reverse complement strand
TTTCCATTTTAATTCCTTCTGAAATGTCACTATGGAATACTGCAGCCATATTGTCAACAACATCATCAACAGTTCCTAATAATTCTGGGTGGTCTTTTAATGCTTGTCCTAAAGGTTTATTGATTAATCTTACTTTTTCGGGATCAGTAATTATTTTTGCCCTTTCTATTAATGTGTTGATTTCTCTTTCAACAGATTCTGAGGTAGTGAAACCTTCATCAACAGCATAATTCATTATTTCTATAAGATTATCATAATCTACCAAATCAATGGCAATTGGTTTAACAGCATTAGGAAATTTTTCAAATTGTTTTACTAAGAAAGGAATATATTCTCCTAATCCAGGACCAATTTCACAATATTGTTTTTTTGGATCTGGAAAAAAGGGTTGTTCTATTCTATACTCAATTATTGGTCTTGAAGTTATAGCAATACTATTCTTATCATATATAGGGGAGGGGATTCTAATACTAGTATGTTTATCATCCATCCACAAAATATAGCCGGATTCTTGATCTGTGATTTTTATGAGTCCTGGTTTACTAATAACTTTTGGTTCCATTTTTAGAAATAAAAATATTAAAAAAAATAAATTAAAAAAAATTTACTCGCATCCGCAACATGAAGAACAATCGTCTGGTTTACAACCATCGTCATCTTTCTTCTCTGTATCAGAACCTTCTTTAGTTTCTTCTGATTTAGCTTCTTCTGGATCATTTACACCAACAACTTTTACACTAAAAGTTAAATCTTTTCCAGCAAGTGGATGATTGATATCAATTGTAACTTTATCATCTTCAACTTTTGTGATTTTTGCAGGAATTTGTTGTCCAGTAGGTGCTTGCATCATTAACATCATACCTTCTTTAGGTTCAGGATCTTTTGGTAATTTGTCTCGAGGAATTTCTTGGACCATTTCTGCTCTAATTGGGCCATAAGCTTCGTCAACTTTAAGAGTGAATTCTTTCTCTTCATCTTTTTTCATTCCTTCTACAGCTTTATCAAAGCCAGGAATTACTTGTTGTGCTCCTACTTCAAAGCATAATGGTGCTTTACCTTCAGAACTATCAAATACAGAACCGTCTTCTAATTTACCTGTATATTCTACTTTTACTTTATCTCCTTTCTTAATTTCAGTCATTTTATATTTCCTCCTAATAATGTTTTATTTATTTCTCAATTGTTTTTATAAAGTTATTGGTTTAAATTGTGAGAAGAATCTTCCCTCTGATATAAACTGATACTACCATCTTTATGAGAATAAGTTTCTATTAATCTAAATCCTGGACAAGATTCTTGATAATTTCTAGTTATTAGAATTCCATTCTCTGCAACATTAGAGGCAAGTCTTTCCACTACTTGTGATACGCTTTCTGGTAAATTATCCCCCTCAGCTTTTTTGAGAATCTCTTCTTTTAACTCGCGATTAACTGTTTCTTTAAGTTGATAATCATCCCAAAGATGGGTAAACACTTCTCTTGATTCTTCATCCATTTCAGTTTTCCCTAAATATTCTGTAACTGCGGTTACTACAGTTTCATAATCTTTTCTCGCTTCTTCATCCATAAGAGAGTCATAATCTAGTTTTGTTCCTTCATCTACAATGGCATTAAAATCTAATCCTGCTTTTTCTACTATGCCTATAAAAGTTTTTAGTGCCTCAATCTTTTTATCTGTTGGAGTAACAGAATATGATCTTTCTAATTCAGAAATTTTTTCTTGGTGTCTTTCAAATATAATTTCAGCAACAGCTTCTACCAAGAAACGATAATCAAACTTTAACTTTTCTGGTCTATCTAAAAAAACAACATCATATTTTCCTTGACTTTCATAAAAATCACTAGCAACAACTGATTCTAAATCAAATGTTCTTGCATGGTCTGTATTTTTAAGTCCTTTTAATTCTAATTCTTTAGGTTCTATAAAATTGTCAGATCCACTCATTTTCCAGGAACGGTCAAGTTTTAATTCCAATGCTTTTATTGAATCTTGATAAGTCTCTAATTGAGCAGTTGTATGTAATCTTTCATTTCTTGGATGTTCTTTTTTGGGTTCGTAAATGTTATTCGGAACTGCTAATAAAGTGTTAACTAAAGTTAAACCTACAGCTCTTTCCAAAGCTTCTGATGGTTCAAATACATTATTTACTCCTCGCATAATGCTACAATAATCAAAGGCAAGATTTAAAAGTTCAATTTGTGGGAATCCTGAGAAAGGAACTACTTCCAATTTTTTTGGTTCTGGTTTAGGAGCAAGAGCTGGTCTGCTAGCTATAGGAGTAAGTCCACTCCTAATTCCTTTTCTCTTTCTATTTTTATAACTTTTATTCTTTCCCATTTTTACCTTTTAATATTTATTTAATGGTAATTCTTTCATTGTTCCTCGAACTGCGATTAATGGATATTCTTCACCAGGGGCATAAACCATTTTTGCTTCTGGCAAATATTGTTTAATAGTAGGGTCAACAATAAAATTACCTTCAGCAGTAATCACTTCTGCAATTGCATGGGTATCTTTAACCATTTGGTGTTTACCATTATTTATTTGAAAAGCAACATATCTCATTTCTAAATCTGGTGCCAGTTCTTTTAATTTCCCAACTGCAGTTTGACATAGTCCAGTATAAAGGTTGTTACCAGAATTACTTTTTCTAACTTCTATTCCCTTAACAACAAGTGTACCAGTTTCTAAGATCTCTTGTTCAATTTGTACAGCTAATTCTTCTAATCTTGCTTTCATTTTAATGGATCACTCTCGCAACTTCATTACCTTTTTCAGCTTCTTTAATCAAATATTCAACATAAACTTTTTCAATAGCTCGAATTCCAGGAACATATCTACGGGCTTCTTCAGTAGTTTCTCCTTGTTCTAAATCCCAGAAAGTATCGGCACGAGCATTCATCATATTTGTAGTCATCCCACTTGGACCACGGTTATAACAAGCCATTGTGAAATCCCAAACATCATCATCTGTCCATTCGCTATATCCATTATCTCTCTGTCCACGTTTCTTCAAAATTCTTTCTCCATAAGTGTCATGGATAAATCTCAAATAAAATGCACCCATTTCAACATTGATTTCTGGATCAAACAAATCGTTTGTTCTGAATCTACTTCTTCCAGTAAGTTCAACAAATTGATCTCCCATTAGTTCAGCGATATATTTGCCTGTTCGAGGCATAATTTGCATTAATCCACGAGCTCCGGGTTTACTTCTTGCTCTTACTTTACCATCACTTTCTTTAATAGTTAAAGCGAACATCATTTCAGGATCAATATTATATTTATTTGCAGCCGCTCTTAACAAATCACCATTCTCTTCAGTTCTTTCAATCTTCTCAATCATTCGATGATAATCTCTTCCAGACAATCGATCATAATGTGGTTGTGCTTTTGGATGTAAAGGGTTATCAATTAATGATTGTTTTTGAGCAGTTAATTCTAATTTATCTTTTAATCTTTGAATATCTTGATAATCTATTTGTGGTGACTTTTCTTGAATAATGTCTGATAAATTTGGTATATTAAATTCATGAAAGTTAGATTCAAAATCTTCTAAATCATCTGATTCTTCTAATAATTCAGGTTCTACAATAATATTTCTTAGAGTTTCATTTACTGGTTCTTGAATGAAATCTTTAGTTATATATTCAACATTTTCTTCAGAGAAAGGAATTCCTTGGGAATTAGAATCTTCTGTTGCGTTAGAAATTGCTAAACTTGCAGTTCCGGCTAACAACAAACTTTTTGTCCAATTGAAACCATTTCCAGAAGTTTGTTTAGAATTATATTCTTTCAATCCTCGATTAATTTCAGAAACAACAATTTCATTCCATTTAACCATTCCTGCACCGGCAGCAGCGTATAAAGCTGTTTGAATTACTGGAGGGGCTTGGGTTGCTTCAATAAAATCTTGCACTCCACTGATATAACCTAAATTAGCAGAAGCTTTAAGCATAATTGGATCTGCAAACTTAGCGAAACTAGGTTGATGTTCATTTACCCAAGTTCCTGCTTGTTTTGTCCAGGAGATTGCTTCTTCTAATTGTTTTTTATGATCCATTTTTATTTTTAATCTCCTTTAGGTTCTAAAACATAAATGTTATCTGTACCTGATTGCCAACATCCTAAAATTCCATCGAAATTTGCGTGTTTAAGAACATCAATTCTTTTTTTATAAGCGCCATCAGCATGGGCGCCGAAACTTAAAATTGTTCCAGTTTGATGATTTACATTATGAATAATTTCTCCGTGAGCAGTACTTTCTCCACTAGTTGGATGGTCAATAACTATAATTTGTCCAGGTTTAATGTCACAAAAATTAGTCACTTTTGTAAAATAATTATTTTCATGAGGAAATTGTTCGATTTCTTTATAATGTAAACTTCCATCTCTCATTTGATGAGTAGGAACTTTATATCCAGCTTGCACTAAAGCGTCTCCAACAAACTGGTTACATTTATTTCTATTTTTTAACCAATTAATTTTTGTTCTTCCTGGTTCGGTATTTCCAGTTAATCCTTCTAATGGACTAGTTGGTGCATTTATTTTAGCATAATTACTTCCTTGAGAACTTGCTCTAGATTGAGCTGCATTAGCAACATTTTGATATTCGCTTCTTTGATTTGTATTTGAACATTGAGGTAAACTTACTTCTGGGGCTGTTCTAGTTTGTCTTATTTGTCTTCTTTCTCTAGTTTGTCTTTGTCTAGTTCTTCCAAATGAATTTGGTCTACTGTTTACTTCTTCTATAGTAAAATAATCTTCGGGATTTTCTGGTTCAACGTTTTCTTGATCTGGAACCGCAAATAATTCTGCAATACTATCAGTTGGATTTTGATAATCAACAATTTCAATTTCAGCTTCCGGTTCTTCAGAACAACCTTTAAGTCCACCATAACTTAAAGCCATGGCTGCAACTGATAAACCAACAACTAACGGATCTTTAATTCTCTGTAAGAAATTTTTAACAGAACGAGGGACTTTCTTTTTCAAATGTTTGTATTGATTAACAACTTTTTGTCCAAAATCTTCAACTTGAGTCCATTGATCAGCAGCTTTTTGGTAACCTAAATTAGCTAATTTTCCAGTACCTCTAACTGCTGATTCTGATAATCTACAAGTAGTTTCTAAACCAGCATATCCTAAATGGTTAAGTGCAGAAACTGTTCCATTTAGAGTTTTCCAAGCTGCTTGTTTATATTGAGAATTTTCATTTTTTAATATATCTGTAACTTTTTCATCTAATTTTTTATAAGGGGTTAAGCATGCTGTTTCTAAAGCACCATCTTCTTCAAATAATTGATTAGCAGAAGGATGTAAATTTAGTGCAAAATCACCTATTTTAGTATTCTTTATCAGTCTTTCAAGCATAATATACTAAGAACTAAGCTTATTTATAAATGTTTCGCTTATTTTGTCACAAACCAGTGGTAACAGCAAAATCTGTTGTTTTTAGACTAATTTTTTAAGCTCCTCTGAGATGATTTTGCCAGAAACTTTTCCAGCCAGAGCTTTCATACATTGACCCATTAAAGCTCCAAAAGGAGCATCTTTATTCTTTTCAACAATTTCCTTAATTACTGAATGGACATCTTCTGTAGAAAGAGATTCATAATTCTGCAAGTCAAATTTATTTTTAATCATATCAATCAGAACATCAATAACAATATCTTTATGGATTTTATCTTCATGCAAATACTTAAACAAATCACGATAATTGTCATCAGTTAATTTAGAAGAATCTAACTCATATTTCTTTTTAATTTCAATCGGCATCGAGATCAAAGTATCAACAATAAAAGCAGGTTTAAATTTAGGATATTTTTTAACCAATTCTTCAAACAACTCTGAATAATTTGATTTAGCAACATGATTGGCCATATCTGAGTTTAAACTTAATTTCTTTTGATAACGCTCAGCTCTTTCTGAAATCAATTCCGGCAATTCAACAGCATGTGGATCTGGTTTGACTAAAGGAACATCGGTTTCCGGATACATTCGAGCGGAACCGGGCATTGGTCGCATAAAAGTTGTTAATCCATTTGCTTCTGCTTTACGAACTTCTTTTGGCACTCTTAAAAATAATTCTTCTGCTCGTTCATAAACTGCAGATAAAGCTAATTTACATTTATCTTCTAAAGCGGCTACTAAAACAAAAGCATCTTTATCTTTACAAGATAATTCTTTATTGATTAAATCAACTTCATCTTTAGTAATTCCATAATTAGGTAATTCGTCTGAATGAAAAATTCCTTTCACACCAGCTTTAATCTTTGCTCTTCCAGAAAATTCACTGCCTACTCTGTAATTAGGTTGTAATTCTCTACCAATCAATCCAGAGAAACCATTTAATTTAATTGCTAGAATTTTTCCTTTGATTTTAATCGCAGATGAGATTACTTTTGCTTCAGATTTAGATAATAATTTCGTGATGTCATAAATCTTAAATTCGTTTAATTTTATTTTTTTCAGTTCTTCTTTAATTTTTAACAATTCTTGTTGTCGTTTGATTTCTAAATTTACTAAAGTAGGAATCATTCGCAAATCTTGAGCACCTTTAGCTTCTATTCTATTTCCGCCTTTAATGGAAACATTAACATCTTGTCGAATTGTTCCTAAACCTCGTTTTACATTAGGAAGAGATCTTAACAACATTCCTAATTTCTTAGCTGTTTCTAAACATTGTTCGGGTGTTTTAATATCAGGAGCAGTTCCAATTTCAATCAAAGGAATTCCTAATCGATCTAATTTGTAGATTTTTTCAGTTTCAGTTTCAGAAACAATTTTACAGGCATCTTCTTCTAATGAAATGTTATCAATTCTTACTATTCCCTCTGAAGTTTCAACTTCTCCGTTTCTGGCAATTAAAGCTGTACGTTGAAATCCACTGGTATTAGAACCGTCAACAACAGTTTTCCGCATCACTTGGACAACTGGAGAAACATTTGCGTTTACTAATTTAGATAATTGTAAAGTTGTATAAAGAGAATTTTGGTTCAAAGCATGTGGTGGTTCGGAATCAGTTTCAACCAAACAAGTAGTGTCTGAATAACCTTGATAAACAAAAGTTTTGTTTCTAATTTGTTCTTGCTTTGCTGCAATATCTATCTTTCCAGATTCGCCGGCAGAAGCTCTCAATTTTCTTTTTAGTTCAAAATCAGGCTTATCATCTCTTAGTAAAGTTGGACAATTACAGAATAGTTTCTTTCCTTCTAGTTGTTGATGTATTTCGATACCACACTTTAAACCTATTTTTTGATAATCCATAATAAAGAGAATGTGGTGCTTGTTTAAAAAGTTTTAGATTGACACTTTTGCTTTTATTTACAATAAATTTATAAATCTCTCTTTTAATTAATCTTAAAATGACAGGATATGTAGCTTTATATAGGACAGGATCAGATAAACTAATTGGATCTTCAAGAGCAGAAGTTGCTGACGGGATGATTGTAGGTTTAGAACTTGGTGATAAAGTTTACACAAAACAAGTTACAAAAGAAGAAGCTGATGCAATTAAAGCTAGTATTGTTAATCGACCTTTATCTCCAGGTGTTGAAGCTATTCTTAATAGAAACAAATAATCTTCTAAAAACATATTCCATAAATACCAAAATTATATAAATGACGTATTAATTCTAATTAAAATACAAAGGTGAATATACAATGTTTTGTCCTGAATGCGGATCGATATTAAAACCAAAAGTTAAAGCTGGAAAGAAAGTACTTTTTTGTAGTTGTGGCTTTAGTAAAGTTCCTGAAGAAGATGAAACTTCTACTGGAATTAAAGAAACAGTAACTGTTGGAAAAAAAGTTGAAGTTCTTGAAGATGTAGAAGTTTATCCAAAAGTTAAAGTTAAATGTGAAAAATGTGGTAATAATGCTGCTTTTTATTGGTCTCAACAAACTCGTGGTGCAGATGAACCAGAAACCAGATTCTTCAGATGTACTAAATGTAGATTTACTTGGAGAGAATATGCATAATGAAAGAATTAGTAGAAAAACTTTCTGCAGATGATTTGTTTAAAGATTGGCAGAAAGAAAATCCTGAAAGTTTTTTATCACATTTCTTTGTGCCTTTAGATTCTAAATTTAATTTTAATTCTAGTTGGGAAATTGGTTATTTTGCTAATGAGCAGATAACTGTTTTTGTTGCAAATGATAATGGTTTTGAAATCAAGCCGGCAGATCAAATTTTTAAGAAACCAAACGCTGAAGTTGAACCGTTAAAGTTAGATGAAGTAAAGTTATCGTTTGAGCAGGCTTTAGAAATTTTTAAAGAGAAATTTCCGGAAACCTTTCCAGCTGCAGTTTTAGGAGATGGTTTTTTGATTTTACAGACTTATCAGGGAAAAACTGTTTGGAATTTTACATTTATAACTAAACAACTTAAATTTGCTAATTTGAAAATTAATGCCAATACTGGAGAAGTGGAAGACTCGCAGGAAGTTGATTTGGTACATAAATAATATTTTTTTAATTTAATATTTGAGATTTGATAGATGTTCTTAGTAAAATGAAAAGATTAATGACTACTAATGGTGCTTTGGACTTAGCAAGAAGATTATTGGATGAACATCCAGATACTATTCTTGGAAATGGTTATGTTGGACATTTGGAAAGTGTTGCTAAAGCTGCTGAAGGAATAGTTACAACAATTCATAAAAAGAATCCCAAAATTGATTATTTTTTAAAAAGAGAAGAAGTAACTTTAGCTGCAGTTTTACATGATATTGGTAGAGTTCTAGATAATGATCAATTGTTTCATGAGTTAAGGGGAGCAAAATATGTTGAAGAGAATGGTTTAGAGTTAGGGGTGGCGGAATCTAAAATTGATGTTTATCGGATTGCTCAAATGTTTAGGCCACATTTTCTTGTTTATGAACAGTTTAATGATTTGGAGAATGTTCAAGCTAGAAAAGAATTTGAACCTTTAGATTCTAATTTATTAGTTCCAAGAACTTGGCAGGAAGCAATTGTGACTTATTCTGATTTAAGTGTTGTTGATGGAGAAAGGGTTTCTGTTGAGGAAAGAATTATGGATATTGAAAAGAGATATTCTTCAGATCCAAAATATATGGGAAATACTTCTGTAATGAAATCATTAGAAAAAGGAAAAATAAGATTGTTAAAACTTGCTGAAAGAATAGAAAAATTGGAAATGGGAATTCTTAGTGATGCTGAAATTATGCAGTATGGTTTTCTTTGACTAAAACCTTTAATAATTATTTTTGATTTATACTTAAATTTTTTCTACCTCTACAAAAGTAGTAATGGGACATATCGGTTGCGAGTAGTAAATTGCAATTATACTTTTGGAATGGTATCGGGTTGGAGAATATATTTTCCATCTCCACATTATTTATAAAGAAGTTCGTTTTCTAAAAAAGTACTGATAGATGTTAGGAAGCTGCAAGGTTTCCGGCTCCTTCGGAAAAGATTTTTTTTCCGTTGGATGTTTCAAAAAGAGGTGACGGATGACTACTACAAAAACAAAAAAAATTTCTTATAAAGCAATGATGAGTTGCCATACTCTTAGTTCTTTCACAAAGAAAAAGAAAATTGTTGAAGAAGAGGAAGAAGAAGAGTAGTTTTTATTTTTTTATTATTGTTCTAGGGTATCAATATCTTTTTAAAGTTTTTAACTTTTAATTCTTGTATGGATTTTGAAATGATTAAAAATCGTTATGAATCAATTGCAGAAGGTGATTTAACTTCTGAACAGATAAAACAAATATATTCTGAAATAAAAGCACGGACAACAAAGAAGCTAGTTCCTTCTCAAAAACTTGAAAACGTTGAAACTATTGGGTTCTTGGAACCTTTGAAAATTGGAGATCATTTACATGTTTTTGGGATTAGTAGAGATCATGGGGATTATAAAGTATTTAAATGTAATAAAGATTTAAATGTTGTTTCTGAAATGGATTTTCCTAAAGTGGTTATTACTTCAACATCTACAGATGGGGTTGATGCTTTTGTATTTGATGGTAAAGGAAAAAGATTACTTAAGTTGAAAGAAAGTGGCGTTGAAGTGGCTGTTGACCTTTCTAATTCTGGGAAAGAAATTCTTTCATTACAAACAGATGGAACATTTGTTTATGCTAACATTGGGAATTTATATCATGATAAATATGATCTGGAAGGGAAACTTGTTCAGGAAAAAGCATTTCCTAGTGAAGGATTGTTCCTATCAAATGGGTTTGTTTATAATTCTCAGGGGAATGATATTGAAAAATATGATTCTGAAACTGGTGAACTTATTTGGAAAGAGTTTGTTGCGTTTGATGGTAAGCCTATTATTGATGGTGAAAAAATATATTTTAATGATGTGCATGGCAAAGTAGCTTGCTATCTTGAAAAAGATGACAAACTTAAACTTGTAGACATGTATTTATGTAAAAGTGGGATTTTAGATTTAGTTGATGGTGATGATTTTTATACTAACAAAAGTTCAGGTTTTTTTGAAGAAGATTTATGTTGTTTTTATAAAAATCAAGTTGTTTCACATAATGAGGTTCCTTCTGATTTTCTTGAACAAATTGTTAAAAGAGTTTTGGAAGAAGAGTAATTTTTTGAATTGTTCTATCATACCTATATATTTATATATTAAAAAAGTAATTTATCATTTAATATGGTTACCGCACGTTGGATGACAGAAACAAGATTGACTTCACAAAGTAATGCTAGGTCTTTAGAATTGTTGGCTACGGAAGGAGAACATGCTTCTGTAAATGGTGAAAAGGTTTCTAGTGACCAAGACAAAACTTTTTTTGCTTATCAACTTCTTACTCCTTGGAAAATGAGTTTTAATTTTTCTCTTATTCAAGGATATGGCATCCCGAGGTTACCTACTTCTGTTGATGTTTCTGGATTGTTAACTGGATTGCTAAATCCTGATATCAAAAAAAATATTACTGGACAGAAAGAATATTTAGAAAAACAATTAAGAAAAACATTTAATGAATCTGAGATTATTCAACAATCAAGTGGGGCTTCAACTTTTGGAATTGACCCTGCGAACATGAGGACCATATTGTATGTTCCTGCCTCTACGGCTGAAGAAGCTGATCATAAAGTCAGAAGGTATACTAATTCAGTTTCTAAAATTCTTGGTTCTCATCAGTTAAGATGTGGATATAAAATTAGAGCGATTGTTAAGAAATAATTTTACATTATAACTACAACAACCTTTAAATAATAATAAATAATCCAGAATTCTATGGATTTTAACAAGCTAGCGGACATATACGAAGAGTTAGAGAATACTGCTTCAGGTAATAAAATAAGAGAAATCTTAGCAGAATTTTTTAAAGAGATTTCTAAAGATGATATTAAAATAATTTCTTACTTAACATTAGGACAAATTGCTTCTGATTACCAATCTGTTGTCTTAAATATGGCAGAGAAAATGGCTTTGAAATCTATCTCTATCGCTGGCGGAGCAGATTCAAGCAGAGTTAAAAGAATCTTAAAAGAAACTGGTGATGCCGGTTTAGTAGCAGAGAAAATTATGAAAACTAAACCAATGACTCTTGTTCCAGTAGGAAAATTGACTTTAGATGAAGCGTTTAAAGGTTTACATAAAATTGCAGAAACTTCTGGAGCGAAAAGTCAAGACCTAAAAATCAACACTTTAGCAGCGATGTTACAGAAATGTAATGGAAACTCTGCGAAATATTTAGTTAGGGTTGCTTTAGGAACATTAAGAATGGGTGTAGCAGAAATGGCTGTACTTGATGCTTTAGCAATGGCTTTTACTAATGACAAAAAGAACAAGAAAATTTTGGAAACTGCTTATAACATTTGTCCGGACGTAGGAATCATTGCAGAAACTTTAGCTAAGAAAGGATTGAAAGCGATTGAGAAGATTGAAATTCATGTTGGTATCCCAATTAGAATGATGTTAGGGCAGAGAGTAAAATCTTTAGAAGAAGCGCAAGAAAAGATTCCTGGCGAAGTTACAGTTGAAGCTAAATATGATGGGGAAAGAATTCAAGCGCATAAAGATAAAGATGGAAAAATACATTTATTTTCAAGAAGACTTGATAACATTACAGATCAGTTTCCAGATTTAGTTGAATATTTATTGAAAGCAATTCCTGAAAAAGAGTTTATTGTGGAAGGGGAAGTTATTGCTGTTGATCAAGAAGGTAAACCTCAACCATTTCAAGTTTTAATGCAAAGAAGAAGGAAACATGATATTGAAGAATATGTAAAGAAGATTCCAATTAATTTTAAAGTTTTTGAACTTTTATACTTGAATGGGAAACCTTACCTTAACGAACCCTATTATAAGAGAAGTGAAAAGATTGAAAGTATTCTGCATAAGAATAAAGAAGTCCAAGCAACTGAAAGAATTCTTACTGATGAGGTTAATGAGATTGATCAGTTCTTTAAGAAAATGTTAAAGTCTGGTTATGAAGGCATTTTTATCAAATCAAGAGCAGAAGATTCTGTTTATCAGGCTGGAGTTCGAGGTTGGAACTGGATTAAATGGAAAAAAGAATATGTACAAGATATGATTGATACTTTAGATTTAGTTGTTGTTGGGGCTTTTTATGGTAGAGGTAAACGTTCAGGAGTTTACGGGGCTTTACTTTGTGCTGTTTACAATGATAAAGAAGATCAGTTTGAAACTTTTTGTAAGTTAGGAACAGGATTGACTGATGAAGTTTTAGAAGAATTGCCTAAGAAATTAAAGAAACATGAATTAAAGAAACCACCTGCCAGATTAATTTTCAAGAAAGAAATGGATGCTGATGTGTGGTTTTCTCCTCATGTGGTTGTAGAAGTTTTTGGAGCAGAAGTAACCAAAAGTCCGTTTCATACTGCTGCTTCTGGTTTAGCATTAAGGTTCCCAAGATTTTTAAGATTCAGAGATAATAAGAAAGCTGAGCAAGCTACTACAAGTGATGAAGTTAAAAGTATGCTTTGATTTTTTCTTATTATGCACTAACAATTCTACCCAAGCAGTTATATAACAAAATTGTAATTCGTAAATTGAG
>JABHRR010000082.1 GCA_018670095.1 Candidatus Woesearchaeota archaeon | reverse complement strand
GGTCATCAATTGTTAAATGTAAGTAATGAAGACCAAATTGAAAATTATCTTTATGGGTGGTGGTATCAACATATTTATGATGGTTGGGCATACCATGGTTCTGGTATTGTTTATGAAGATTTTATTAGAAAAAATGGTTTAGACCCTAAGAAGCGTCCTTTTAGCAGAAAAATAAAACGTTTCTTTAGAATCATACAGAAGGTTAGACCCGTCTATGGTGTTCTTAGTGAATATTTGTCCTGGAACTTGAAAGATTCTAGGTTACATGTTGATTTAGAACTTGTTGAAAAGACTTTTTGGACCACAAATTATTCTTGGATTAAAACAGACTTTGGTCTTGGTGGAAAAAGGGGCGGAGAATATATGAAAGGGATTCAAATTACTGCTGAGAGTATTATTGAAGCTTATAATGAAAAAGAGGAAGTTAGAATGGTCATTAGTAAAAATGAATTTGAATTTGTTGAATCTGTTTTGGAATGGGCAAAAAGTATTAGGTATCAGAAAAAAACTTTGGTCTTAAAACTAAGACTCTCTAATCCTGCTTTTTCTGAATCTTGGATAACTGAACATAAACCTATTTATGGTGGTTCTTATGATAATTTTAAAAGTAAGTTGAAACGTTTTTTTGTAGGGAGGAAAATGGCTTGGGAGTTCCCTGCGATTTATAAATTTTTACCTGACAGGCCAGAACCTGCTTATCAGATTATTGTTATGGAAAAAGTAAAATCAAAAGATTTGATTTTTGAGTATACTTAGAAAGTATTTTTCCAAAAAGTTAATAAACAATCATTTATTCTAATTTTTATGAACATACACAAAATTAAAAATAATTTTGGTTGTTCATTTTTCACCTGGAGGAAAAAATGAACATAATTAAATACGGTGGGTCAAAAGTAAGCCCAACCCCTGAAACGAGGGACGATTCTTTTATTGATAGCTTAATTGACTTAACTAGAAAATATTCTGAGCAAGAATTCATGATTATTATTGGTGGTGGAGCTTTAGCTGGAAAAAAGCAAGCAGATGAACCTGATGCAGATAACGATCGAAAAGATTGGTTAGGGATAGAAGCAACTTGGGAAAATGCTCAGTATGTTATCAAAAGATTTCAAAGTTCAGGAATAGAAAAAGTTTGTCCTGATGTTATTAAAGATCCAACTCAGAAAACAGCTGGATATAGAATTTATTTTGCGGGTGGTTGGAAACCAGGCAATAGTACTGATTATGTAACAATGACTTTAGCAGTTACTTATGGTGCAGAGAAAGTTATTAAAATCAGCGATTTTGAAGTTGTTAAAGATTTATCACCGTTAGAAGTTAAAGATATGTCCAAAGAAGAAAGAAATCAAAGATTAGCAGATGCAGAAGATCTTCCGGAAGCTACTTGGCAAAAGATGGTTGATTTAGTTGGTACCAAATGGGTTCCTAGATTAAATACGCCTTTAGATCCGTTAGCAGCGAAGTTAGGATTAGAGAATTCTTTTATTACTCTTTACATTTGTCAAGAATCGCAGTTAGAAAAAGTATTATCTGATGATGTGCAGGGATTGAAAGGAACGATTGTACAAGGATAGTCTATTTACACAATTAATATAAAGAACTTCTTATTTTATTTATTATTATGTCGATGTTTAAAGAGATGTTAAAAAGTGGTGAAACGTTATTTAGGGATACAGTTGTTCTAGATTATGATTTTCAACCCAAGATTATGAAGTTTCGGGAAGCCGAACAAAAACAGTTTGCGATTGCTATTCGTCCTTTATTACAAGGTCATAATGGCAGAAATTTATTTGTTTACGGAGTTCCAGGAGTGGGAAAGACTACTGCTTGTAAGCATGTTCTTCGGGAATTAGAAGAAGAAACTGATGAAGTTGCTTCTGTTTATATTAATTGTTGGAAAGAAAATACTACATTTAAAATTTATTCAAAAATTTGTGATGATTTAGGTTTTAAATTTTTACAGAACAAAAAAACTTCAGATTTATTTGCGTTAATCAAAGATAAATTAAATAAAAAGTCCGTAGTGTTTGTTTTTGATGAAGTTGATAAATTAGAAGATACAGATTTCTTGTATACTATTTTAGAAGATATTTATCGGAAATCAATTATTCTTTTGACAAATTATCGTGATTCATATTCAGAGATGGATGAACGAATTAGAAGCAGACTTAATCCAGAATTCTTAAATTTTCCAGCTTATAACGAAGCTGAAATTGCTGGGATTTTAAAACAAAGAAGAGAATATGCTTTTGTACAGAATTGTTGGGATGATGAAGCGTTTATTGAGATTGTTCAAAAATGTACTTCGGTACAGGATGTTCGTGTGGGTCTTTATTTGATGAAAGAAGCGGGCAACCTTGCAGAAGAAAGGAGTTCAAGAAAGATTACTTTACCACAAGTGGCGGAAGCGATTAGGAAAGCAGATGAGTTTCATATCAAACCTAAAGAAGGGTTAGATGCAAATTTACTTTTAATTCTTAATTTAGTAAAAGAAAATTCTGGTAAAAAGATTGGTGATATTTACACCGTTTATGGTCAGAAGGGTGGCGAGATGAGTTATAAGAGTTTTCAGAGAAGGATTAGTAAATTAACTGAAGGCAGATTTATTTTTACAGAGAAAGTTACGGGGTTAGAGGGTAATACCACTATTCTGAATTATTCTTCTGAGAAAAAGTTGACTGAGTATTGAATGTTATTAGATAGTGGTAACTTTACGAAATATTTATAAATAGTTTTATTTTTTGGTTGTTTATGGAAATTAGCAATGTTGTTAGTGGGCTTTTAGAACTTAAAAGATGGGCCCAATCTTGGGGCCATTATCCAGTGGAAAGATATTTGGAAAAAAATCCAGGAGATGTACTGTTACATGGAGCTATCGACGATTCTGTTGCTGTAACCGGGAGTGGAGATTATAGGCCATTTACTTGGGAAGATAAAGTAAAAAAAGTTGTTATTGATAAACCCCATATCGCTACCTATAGTTTTGATAGAATTACAAGAGCGTCAGGCACGAGTGGACTTTGGTCTCCAATTGGTCTTGTATTGACGGGGGGCATTGTAACTGACGAATGTGCTTACTCTATAATTTTGAGTGATGGTTTTCGAGCAGGGCAACATCCTAGTCTGTATGACTATATGATTCCACTTTTTACTGGAGAGGTTTTAGTAATGAATCCAGTTGCGGAAACTCTTTATATTGCTCCTCAATCCAGAGATTTTGGAAAAACACCAAGACTATCTGAAGACTCAGCAAGAAGTTTAGCACAAGAATTAAATCT
>JABHRR010000081.1 GCA_018670095.1 Candidatus Woesearchaeota archaeon | reverse complement strand
TTGGTAGTAATTACAATTCCCAAAATTAAAACTAAGAGAGTAACAATTAGTAAAATGTTTTCTATGCTCCCTCTTTTATGTTTTATCATTTTTTCCAATAATGTAATTTGGCTTTACCAACTGGCCGAATTCTTATTTTCCCCTCTCCTTTAAGTTCTGCAAGAATAACTGGAACAGTATTTCGAGAAACTTTTATTTTATTAGCAATCTCAATAATTGTAAGACCATCTGAGTCTTTCTTTAGAAGTTCTACTACCAGCTCTTTTTTTGTTTTACTCATTTGTGCATTAATGCTTGTTGTTAACATAATGCATTAACGCACAATGGTTTATAAATGTTTCGGATGAAAATAAGAATAAGATGATATATAACAAAATAATTTTCCAGCAACTTTTATATACAATTAAAATATACTTAATTTAAATTAAACAAAGAGGTATATGAAAAATGAAAAGAATAATTTCTGTATTATTAATATTAGTATTACTTACTGTAGCGGTTGCCGCTCAAGAAGAACTTTATGATGAAGAATTTGACAAAGTTATTGAAGAAGATATTTATGAAGATATTGGTGACGTAGAATTAAAAGGTGAAGCAGGAATGACTCCAGACAGTGCTTTATACTTTATCGAAGTGCTGGTAGAAAATATTTTTGTGGGAGATAATCCTGAAACAGCTTTAGAATATAAAGAAGAAAAAATTTTAGAATTAAAAGAGATGATTAATTCTGGAAATAGTGAAGCTGCCGAAAAAGCATTAGAAAGAGTCGAGAAATATAATAAGATTATTAAAAGGGAAGTTTCACCAGAATTAGACCAAAAAGTTAGAGGAAGCAGTAAAGCAACAAAAATTATTTTAGAACAAATTGAATCCGAATTAGAAGGAAATGAATGGGATGATGTTAAAGAAGCAGTTAATGAAAATTTAAAAGAAGAAGATAAGATTGCTTTAGCAGCAAAAATATCTAACAAGATTGCAGGATTATGTCGAGCACTATCAAACTTAGATCCGTTAGAATATTCAAAAGTTTGTAAAACTGATGATAACGCTCCAAGATGGAAAAAAGATTTAGACAGAGAACTTACTGCAGAACAAGAAGAAGAAGCTAAAGAATTCTTTGGAATTATGTCTCAATGTTTTGAAAATCCTAATGAATGTCGATGTGAAGATATTTCTATTAAGCCGTTTGCGGAGAAGTGTAGTGAGTTTGCACCTTTAGTCGCAAAATGTGATTCTGGAGATGAAGAAGCTTGCGAGATGATGGAAAAAATAGAAGACCCCATTAAATTACTCCCAGACTATTTACAAGATGTGATGGCAAATTTAGAAGGTCGTTATGAAGATTCTAAACATGATTTACATACTCCAAAAGAATGTGTTGAAGTTGGAGCAACAAGTAAAGAAGAGTGTTCAAAAGTAATGTTTAAGATTAATGCGCCTGAACCTTGTGTTAAAGCTTTAGAAGCCGGAAAAATTAATATTGATAATGAACGTGATTCTAGAGAAGCTTGTGAACAAATTATGTTTAAACAAGATGCACCACAAGAATGTATTGATGCAGGACTTAAAAGTTTTCGAACATGTGAAAAATATATGTTCAAATTAGATTCACCGCAAGAATGTCTTGATGCTGGTTTAACAGGGTCAGGAAGAGATGATTGGAAAAAGTGTAGCGCAATTCGATTCAAATTAGATGCTCCAGAAGAATGTATAGATGCAGGAATAACTGGAGAAGGTAGAGATGATTGGAAAAAGTGTGATGCAATTAGATTTAAATTAGATTCACCGCAAGAATGTTTGGATGCAGGTTTAACTGGAGAAGGTAGAGATGACTGGAAGAAGTGTAACAAAATTACTTTCATGTTAGACGCTCCTGAAGAATGTCACCAATTTGCTGATGACCGAGATCCATGGAAAAAATGTAAACCAGTTCAGTTTAAGTTAGAAGCCCCACAAGAATGTTTAGATGCAGGTTTAGATGGCACAGGAAGAAGAGACTGGGATGAATGTAAAAAAATTCAAAAGAAAATGGAAGGAGAATCAAAACAAGATTGTGCTCCGGATGAATTACACATCTGTGATGATGATGGCAAGAATTGTAAATGTACTTCAGATTCAAATGAAGGATGTGGTGCAATAGATTGTCAACAAGGATATAGTTGCCAGTATGGACAATGTTTCCCAGACGAGGGAGGTTGTGGTGATTGTGAAAGTAAATGCCCTGGCGCTTCAAGTACTGAGTGTGTAGATGACGAATGTAAATGTTTCTATGATGATAAAGGTGGAGAAGATTGGAAAAAAGGTTGCGATGCGATTCTTTGTCCAGAAAATACTTATTGCGAGTATGGTGAATGTAAATCTTATCCAGTAAGTGAATGTCAGGATGGTTGTGAGCAAGAGTGTGGCGATCAAAACACAGACTGTGTAGATGGCCAGTGTGTTTGCTTGGGATACGGACCAAATGGACCGCCTACTGATGGAGGAGATAATTCTGGAAGTAGTGATGATGAAACTGAAGAAAGTAGTGAAGGAGGGACTGATAGTGGAACAGAAGGAGAAGGAGAACCTGAAACCACACCAGAAGAACCAGAGGTTGTTGAATCTACACCAGAACCTACACCAGAGCCCGAACCAACTCCAGAACCGGAATCTAAACCTGAAGAATCTTCTGGAAACGAAATCACGGGTGGAGCAGTTACTGGCTTCTTAGAAACATTGAGAGGTTTATTTAATTAATTTTTTTTTCTTTTAGCTTTTTTCTGTTTTCTCAATTAACTCTTGTAATAATTCAAACTTAAAGTTTTCCAAAGAAATAGTTCTGAACTTCTCTTGATTCTTCTTACTATACAACACTCGAGAATGTTCTAAAGAGTCTAGTAAATCTTCTTTAGAAATAATCCCATAGAATTTAGTAAAACCATTCTCATGATTACAAACAATATGATAATCTGCTATCTTATCTTTCTCATCTCTGAACCGATCGTCAGGATAGGCAACAGATTTGAAGATGTTCAAAGATTCAGGGGATACACTTCTCAAACCAACTGAAACTTCTTGACCATCAATCTTGACAGTAAAATCTGCTCCGGCCCCAGCAGCATCGCCAAAATATAATCCTCTATGTCGAAACCATTTCTGTTCTTTAATCAGAATTTGTTTGAACGCTTCTTCAGTTACCCAACAATGGACAAAGTTTTGAATCTTAACTTCTTTATTTCTCCCTGCCCAATTTTCTGCTTGGATCTTCTGTTCAGCTTGCTTTCTAAAGAAAACTAGTAAATCTTCAGGCACTTGATGTTGTAAATAATTTATTTCTTCAACCATTTTCCGTATAAGAAAGCAACGTCTCCTGTACCATAATAATCAGGAAATTCGTTAATTTTTTTATATCCTAATTTCCCATAAAAACTTTGTGCTCTGGGATTTTCTTTACCAGTATAAAGAAAAGATCTACCAAATCCTAATTCTTCCAATCTTTTTTCTGCAAAATCCATTAATTCTTTGCCAATTCCTTTTCTTTGTTCTTCAATAGAAACAGTAAGAGTAATTATTTCTCCAGATTCTGGAGCAGGAAATTCTTTCTTTAAACCAACATAACCAATAACAACATTATTTTTCTCATAAACAAAAAATTCATTATTACTTTCATTAAATCTTCTGGTTACCCAAATAGGAATCCCTTTCCTTCTTTCTGGATAAATTTCATAAAAAGGATGGCTACTATTCATCTCAAGAGAGATTATTTTATCTAAATCTTCTTCTTTTGCTTTACGAATCATTTTCATTTACCTCTGCCAGTTTTTTAAAGATTAAACAATATTGATGGTGGACATTTGGAACGTAACTATAACGATAGCCATACGGAAATAAAGTTTTATTATCTTGCAACCAGATTCTTTCTCCCCGTAATTGATAATGTTCTGTCATCCGTTTAGCAAAATCCCAGGCTAGAGTTATGTAATTTCCTTTATGCATATAATTCTGTAGAATTACTACGAGATATCCGTTATCTTTAATTTTAGGTTTAATGTTGATAAAAATGTCTGTTAATCTAGAAAGAAATTCTTCATAACTCTTGGCATTACCCAAATCATGCTCGTCTTCACTATATTTAGTGTCTAAATCTTTCTCTTCTCTTTCTTTAGCAGCCAGACTTTTTTTGTTAAGCATCATTCCATATGGTGGAGAAGTAATTACCAAATCAATTTTAGGCAATTGAAATTCTTGCCAATGAGAATCTAGATCTGCAGAATTACCTTGAATCACTAATTGTTTACACTGTAATTTTGCTCCATCATCAGCTAGTTTTAATTGACTTTCAATTTTGTTTAATCGATCTTTAGCAATCTCGGCATACTTTTGTTGCAATTCAATCCCAATGCCATTTCTTTGCGTGTTATGGGCCGCAACTAAAGTGCTTCCTGTACCTAAGAAAGGATCAAAAACAACCTCACCGGGCTTAGTAAAGAACTTAACAAACATTTCAATCATATCTTCTGGATACTTTGCAGGATGTAACATTTCTGCTTTCTTTCTTGGTGGAGGATTATGAATGAACCACGTTTTAGTAAATTTCAACCATTCTTTAGCATTAAGTTCGTTTAATTTGTTTTTAGGATCAAAATCAGGCATAAGTGAGGATTACTCCGAGAATTTATAAAATTATAGGCAGAAGAGAATATAATAAAAAAAATAAAAAAATAAGAAATTTACTTCTTTCGCTTACGAGTTGCGGCTGCTTTCTTACCAGCTTTTCTTCGAACTGCGGTTTTTTTCTTCTTAGTAGCGGCTGCTTTTTTACCAGCTTTTCTTCGAACAGCAGTTTTTTTCTTCTTAGTAGCGGCTGCTTTCTTACCAGCTTTTCTTCGAACTGCAGTTTTCCTTTTCTTAGTAGCGGCTGCTTTCTTACCAGCTTTTACTCTTTTAGGAGCTTTCTTAGGAGCTTTTTTCTTAACTACTTTCTTCTTTGTAGCTTTCTTTTTTGCTACCTTCTTCTTAGCTGCTTTTTTCTTAACTACTTTCTTCTTCTTAGCTACTTTCTTTTTAGCAGATTTCTTACCTTTCTTTCTGCCACGAGCCATTTTTGCTCTAGCTACATTACCTTTCTTATCTACAAAGTATAGATAACCAGATTCTTTCTTAACTTTGGTTTTAGCTACAACTGATTTCTTAGCTCTACCTTTCTTTCGACCAGCTCTACTCATTTCAGCACAAGCTACGTTTCCGTTCTTGTCGATAAAATATAGAAAGCCAGATTTCTTCTTAACACCACATTTTGCTACTACTTCTGCCATTTTCAATTCACCCTCTTATTTTTTATTTTATGAAAAACTATGTTTTTCTAACTCAAGAGAAAACTTTGGGGTATTTAAATCTTTCGCGTTTTACCCGTCGAATACCCGACGAGAGAAATATGAATTGGGGGGGAATTAGAAATTTATCTCTTTCAAATCTCGAATATTCAAGCATTTAAAGTCTTCAACAATCCGTGGACAAGCAGTATTAATCCAAACATCAATAAAGTTAAAGTTCTCCAAAGAATTGAAATCTATCTCGTCAGCCATGAAAACAAATGCTTTCTTGTCTGCTTTTTCTAGCTTTTCTCTTAGTTCTTCAGCTTTCTTACTTCGGTTCTGGCCAGACTTACTAGTAACGAGAATGCCAATATTATCAAAAGATAAAAATTTGGCTAACTGACCTTTCTTTCTTTTCTGAACTTTCTCAACGTAAGAAGAATCTAAAATTTCAATTTGATCATTAAACGGATTGTAACAATAAACTTCTTTTTCATTCTCATACAATAAAGCAGTAGGATGGAATTTACCATCACCAATGTATAAGAAAGCAGTATAATCTCCAACAAACTTTTCTACAGCACAACCTAACACTTGACCAGGATATTTGCCATGTTTACTTTTGAAAAGAAGAACTTCTTTCCCAGAATCTTGCAATTGTTTCTTAATTGGTTCTAAAAAATCAAGAAATTGTACTGGCAAAGCGAGAGCAATCTTTTCTGGCAATTGCTCTATTAAACTATTTGGTAAAGTCAAATTACCAACGTACTTAGTCTCAATAAATACTCTCTGCATCGGAAAGTTTTTATATAGTCTCTGTTATATATATCTTTCTGATGAAAAATATTTTTCAAGAGATAGTGAATAAATTTAGAAGTTACAAAACTAAAGAATTTCCTCGAACAGGAAAGTTTTTCTTAAATTTAGGTATTTCTGCAAATATGATGACTACGTTTTCTTTGATAATTGGATTAGTAGCAGTTTACTTTCTTTTTTCTAACCACTTATTGTTTGTTGTTTTTGCAGCAGTTCATTTGATTGCCGATGGATTAGACGGCTTAATTGCTAAAGCGTCTCAAACAACTAAATTTGGGCAATATTTTGATTTGCTTGCAGACCGAGCTATCGCCCTGCTAATTTTATTAAAAGTAGCAATGTATTTACAGGACTATTATGTGTTCATAATTTTTGGACTTTATGTTTTAACACAATCGATTCATTTCATTTCCAGATTAGAGTCTCCGATTGTATTTATTAGAACCGCAACCATAATTGTGGCGGCAATCTACGTTTTCTACGAACCATTACTATTGATTGGCTACTTAATTGCAGGAGTATTTGTGATTTATTCTTTGGCGTTACAACTGCAATGGGTTGTTAAGAAAAGATTTGGTTAGTTTAGTTTTTGTTTATTATTTACCACATCTTCTTATTGATACTTAAGAAATAACCAATAACATTTGCAGCGATATGTAGTAGCGGACTAATCAGTAATAAAATAACCACCACACTTACAGTTGGAACATAAATGAAAAAAGAAAAGATGATTCCGCCAAGCACAAAATCTATTTGATCATAGGGAATCCAAGATTGTCCAGGTTTGATGTTATTTTTTCTTTTGTAATAACTTTTAACTAAATCTCCAATGATTGCTCCAAAGCCAAGAAGGAATCCTAGCAAAACAGTAAATCCAGAATAATCGATTAAAGAAATGTTTTGAAAGAAACTAAACTGAAACAGATATATTTGTAACCAGAAAACTAAAACTCCTGTTAGAGAGGCAACAATTAATCCTCGCCAAGTTTTATGATGGCCAAACTTCTTTTTATGAACCGGTTTTTCTAAGAAGGGAATCCACTTCAATAATATTGGAGCCATATTAGCAATGTAAGCTGGCAGGAAAAAATACAAAGATTTCAGGATTAATAACCAAATCATATTAAGAAGGAAATTGTTTAGGTTTAAAAGATTTGTTGTTTGTCATTATTTAACTGAAGGAGGATGAGTTCTAGTTCCAGTTTGTTTAAATAAAACAACATTATCATTAAATCAAAATGGCAAAACTAACTCTTGAACAAAAGATGGGAACAATTCTTTGTAACACTGCAAAAAAATTAAATAAATCTGAAATGAAAGAAAAGGATTATGGTCATTTTATTTTTGCACAATTATCAGAACAAGAGATATTAATTGGAGGATATGACCAGGATAATGTTAGAGCCGTTGGAGAAATTGGAGAGCGCTTAATCAGAAAAATTAGTTCAGAAAAATTAACAGGGATTGAAGATAATTATTACAGATTAAAAAATACTCAATTATCAGAACAAGCTAGTGAAGATGTTAATGGATATAAAACATTAGTTAAAAATACAGTTGAACATGTTCGAGAATCTTTAAACGGAGAAAAAGCACATTCTGATATTGTATCTAAACTTGCAACAGATTATATTAACTCACAAACTGGAGAAATTGGCCTCCTAAGACAAGGATACATTTTTGGTACTATGAGTCATAAGTTAGAAGAATTTAAAATGAGAATAACTCTTCCTCAACGGGATAAAAATGAATTGATGGGAAATTATAGAAGACATGAAATTCAATCAGCTTTAGAAAAACTATAATATTTAATCTTTTTTTTCTTTATTATATCTTCTAGCATATATACCAAAGCACTAAAAAGTATTTAAATGAGATATTTTTCTTAAAATTGCTAAACACTAGGGAGGTTGGATAAATAATCACAACCACCATATATATAGTGTTTTGTCACTTAGAAATTTAAAAAAAGAAGGTGAGATAGATGTATTGTCCGTTTTGTTCAAAAGTAGATACAAAGGTTCTTGAATCTAGACTGCTCAACGATTCCATTAGAAGAAGACGGGAATGTTTGAACTGTTCTAACAGATTCACCACTTATGAAACTGCGAAGATTCACTTAAAAGTTCTAAAGAGAAAAGGACACGAACAAGAATTTGAGATTACTAAAGTTAAAAAGAGTATTGAAATGGCTTGTGGGAAGATTGATAATGAAATAGTTTCTAACTTAACTAAAACAATTGAAATGAAAATTCTTAACAAAAAAACCAATGCCATCAAAAGTGCAGAGATTGGAAACATTGTTCTTAACGAACTAAAAAAAACTAACAAAATGGCTTATTTACGATTTGCATCTGTCCACAAAGAAATTGAAGATCCAGTAATATTGAAAAAAGAATTAAACACAATGATCAGGAAATGATCAAGAGGTAATAAGATGATTAAACAAATAAAAAAACGTGATGGAATAACTATTGACTTTGACCAAACTAGAATTGCTAATGCTATCTTTAAAGCTTCACAATCTATTGGTGAGCCAAACTTAGAATTTGCTAATGAACTAGCTGAAAAAGTAATGGAATACCTAGAACTAATGGAGATTGAAGTTCCAAATTTAGAACAAGTACAAGATGTAATAGAAAAAGTTTTAATTGAAGAGGGAGATGTCAATTTAGTTAAAGAATATATTATTTATCGTTACAGAAGGTCATTAGTTAGAGAAGGTTCAGAAGTCAACAATTGTAAAGCCGTTGAAGATTTAATGAAAAAAGATATTTATCTTAGTGCGCAAGCAATTCATGTTTTAAACAATTCTGCAAATTTAAGTAGTCTGGGAAAATTAATTTTCTTAGACAGATACTCATTAAAATCTTCAGCTGACAAAATTAATGTTGGCGATTTAGTAATCATCATAACTAAAGAAGATGCAAAATATCCAAAGAAAGAATTGGGGATAGTAATTTCTATCAACGGAGAATTAGGCAAATTTTATTTGATCCACTTAGAAAAAGAGTTCTCACAATCTTTACAAAAAGTTGATCGACCACAAGAGTCTGTTTTAGACAGTAATAAAAGAGTAGCAAAAGCAGCAGCTTCAATTGAAACTGATCCCGAGAAACAGCAAGTATGGTCTAATAAATTTTTGGAAGAACTGAAAAGTAAAAGGATTCAGCCGGCAGGAAGAATTATGGCCGGAGCGAATGTTGATTCTCAAGGCAAGTACATTTCTAATTTAACATTGTATAATTGTTATGTTGTTCCTTCCCCTCCAGATTCACGGGGAGGAATCATTGAAACGTTGAAAACGATGATTGAAATTATGTCTCGAGGTGGAGGAGCAGGAATTTCCCTTTCAACATTAAGACCCAGATATGCTTATGTTAAAGGCGTGCACGGAAAATCTTCCGGTGCAGTTTCTTGGGGGGGAATTTATTCTTACGCCACTGGATTGATTGAACAGGGAGGCTCCAGAAGAGGTGCTTTAATGTTAATGCTTGATGATTGGCACCCAGACATTTTAGAATTTATTGGTTCCAAAAAAACAAAAGGGATGATTGAAAATGCTAACATCTCGGTAAAAATTTCTGATGCATTCATGGAAAAAATGAAAAGTGATGGAATGTGGAATTTAGAATATCCTGATTATGGAAATGAAGAGTATAAAGATGTTTATGAAACTGAATGGACCGGCGATTTAAAACTCTGGAAAAGTAAAGGTTATCCAACAAGAGTGTACAAAAGTATCAAAGCAAAAGAATTGTGGGACTTAATTATTAGTTCTGCCCATTATAGTGCTGAGCCAGGTGTTGTATTCATGGAACGTTATAATAAAATGAGTAACTCCTGGTACTTTAATCCTATTGTTTGTACTAATCCTTGTGCAGAACAAGGTTTACCCGCGTGGGGAGTTTGTAATTTAGGACATTTGTATTTAGCAAGTTTTGCTAAACAAGTAGGGACTGATCCATTAGGTAAAGTCTATGAAATGGATTGGGAGAGGTTAAAAGAATCTGCCAAGGTTCTAGTGAGATTTCTTGATAATGTGATTGATCTAACACCATACCATTTTAAAGAAAATGAAGAGAACCAAAAGAATGAGCGAAGAGTTGGAGGAGGAACGTTAGGGTTAGCAGAACTATTACTCAAACTAAGAACAAGATACGGTACTGAAGATAGTATTAAGTTTATTGACAAATTGTATCGGACAATAACTGAAGAGATGTATTTAGCCTCAGCGGAATTGGCAAGAGAGAAAGGTTCATTCCCAAAATATGATCGAGAAAAGTTTATGCAATCAGAGTTTGTCAAACTATTATCAAAAGAGACACAAGATGAAATTTATAAAAATGGAATGCGTAACGTTACTTTAACCACGCAAGCACCAACTGGAACAGTAGGAAGTATGTTGGGAACATCAACCGGAATTGAACCATTCTATGCTTTTGAATATTATCAACAGTCTCGGTTAGGATTCCATAAAATCTTGATTCCGATTGCCGAAGAATCTAAGTTGGAAGACAATTCTTTACCAAACTATTTTGTTAGTGCAATGGAACTTACTCCGGAAGAACATGTTAAAGTTCAGTCAGCAATTCAAAGATGGACAGATTCTTCAATTAGTAAAACTGTAAACGTTCCCAGTAATTTTACGGTTGAAGAAACAAAGAAAGTTTACGAGATGGGTTATGACTTAGGATGTAAAGGATTAACAGTTTATGTTGATCAATCCAGAACAGAACAAATACTTTCTACTTCAGCAGATACGGAAAAGAAAAATGTTTTAAGTGCAGAAGGTAAAGATGAAGTAGAAATTGAGACCGAATTGAGAAAAAATAAAGAAATAAAGATTAATAAAGAAGAAGATATAGAAGTAGGATCAAGTGCAGGTAATCGTTGTCCTGCTTGTAAAGAAGGAATCATGGTTAAGATTGGTGGATGTACAGAATGCTCTAGCCAGTGTGGTTTCAAAGGCAGTTGTGATATGTGATATAATTTGAGAGAGAATTATGTTAGAGAATAAAAGTAAAATCAATAAAAGAGGACAGATCCACGTTTATACTGGAGACGGAAAAGGTAAAACTACAGCGGCATTAGGTTTAGCTTTAAGATCAATTGGACAAGGAAATAAAGTTTTCATTATCCAATTTATGAAAGGTGGTGCTTACACCGGTGAATTTATTTCTGCAAAAAACTATTTGCCTAACATCGAAATTGTTCAGTTTGGTAGACCTTGCATTAAACAACAAAAACAATTGAAGATTGATGGGTTTAGTCCTAAAGGAAGTAGAGATAAAACCATCTTTGACTTTGTTCGAGATGATATTGATTGTGGCACCTGTAGGTACTGTTTCTTAAATGATGACATTCAAAAAGATTACATTAAAGAAGCGTTCAAGAAAACTGAAGAAGTGATTTTGTCTGGATTTCATGATTTAGTGATCTTAGATGAAGTTAATGTAGCCTTAGCGTTAGGATTGTTAGAGAAAAACGAATTTTTAAATTTAATCAGAAGGAAACCTAAATTGTTAGAATTAGTTTTAACAGGTAGAGATGCTCCAGAAGATATTATTAAAATTGCCGATTTGGTTACAGAAATGAAACCTCACAAACATTATTATGATAAAGGAACGATGGCACGGAGAGGAGTTGAGTACTAATGAATGGAAATGTTTAAATAATAAAATGATTAACTTAAATTAAACGAGGTGTATATTTATGGTTGAAGAATTACAAGAGTTGGAAGAAAAGACATTAGCTGCAATTAAGTGGGTTTCTGCAGAATTTAAGTATGCTAATGATTTAAAAGAGATATTAGACAAAGTAGAAAAAGAAGGTGCAGAAGAAGCGGTTAAAGATTTAAGAAAAGCGTTTCAAGCTTTACGGTACATGGGCAGATGTGAACTTAAAGCTGAAAGTAAGGAAGAAGATATTAAAAAAGCTTTAAAAGATATTGAAAGAATTCTTCCTGAGAACTGGAAAGAAATGGATCAAAAATTAGTAACAGAGTTAGATGTTGCAAGAGGAAAACTAATTGAGTTAGCTTCTCGATTTACAGGTAAGCTTGGTGGAGAATTAAAAAAAATTAGAAAGGAAGAATTAACTATTGAACATTTTGAAGATAAAAAGAATACTGACCCAAAAATGATTGATAAGTTAAAAGCTGAATTGATTTCTTTATTAGATACTGCTGAAAGTGAAATTGAAGAGTTAATTAAATGGATTGGAGGAACAGAGGCAATCCTAGAGAAAATTGAGGAAGGTTTCGTGAAAGAATTGAAGAAGATAGCTGCTTAATTCTTTTTTTCTTTATTTTTTTCTTTAATAAGTTAATTTTATAAACTTCTAAGTATACATGTAATTTTAAGATGGATCCTCAGCAATTATCAGAAGAACAGCGTAAAGAGATGGAAGAGAAGATTAAAAATATGTCTCCTGAGGAATTATTAGAGTTTCAGAAACAACAGTGTATTTTTTGTCAAATAATTTCTGGAAAGATCCCTTCTAAAAAGATTTATGAGGATGATAAAGTATTAGCAATTCTAGACATTAATCCTGCGGCTAAGGGTCACATTCTTCTTTTACCAAAAGAACATTATGCAATCATGCCTCAAATTCCTGAGAAAGAAATTGGAAATATGTTTGTTATCGCTAAAAGGATGTCTAAATTAATCTTGAAAGTTTTGAAAGTTTCTGGAACAAATATCTTTGTGGCTAATGGTCTAGCAGCCGGTCAAAAAGCACAACATTTCATGATTCATATTATTCCTAGAAAAGAAGGTGATGGGATTTTAGAAGCAGAAGGAAAACTAATTGACGAAGAGATGAGAGGAAAAATAAAATCTTTAATTGAAGAGAAATTTAATGAACTGTTAGGCGTTAAGAAAAAAGTTTTGCAAGTTGAAGCAGAAAGTTCTGATGAAGATAAAGAAGTAGAAGAACCCGAAGAAACGGAAAAAGAGGGAGAAGAAAGGAAAGAAAAGAAGAAGCCCAGCAAAAAAGGAAAGAAAAAAATAAATAAGAAAAAAGTTGTTAAGGAAAAGAAAGAAAAGAAAAAAAAGAAAGTAGAAGAAGAAAATGATGATGATAAAGATGATGGAGGGGATGCTAGTCTGGATGACATAGCTAACTTGTTCAAGTGAAATGTGAACATTGTGATATCATAGAGAGGAGAAGTAAAATAGAGATACTTTACGAGGACGAAGAAGTAGTTGTTGCTATTAAAGATCTATCGATAACCCCCGGTCAGATAACCGTTTTCCCAAAAGAACATTTTACTATTCTAGAAGGTGTCCCGGAAAATATTTTAGAGAAATGTTCATTAATTGCTAATAAAATAGGAATCGCTGTATTTGAAAGTTTAGGTTCGCAAGGAACCAATATCATGATTCAAAATGGATTAGGGGCAGGACAAAAAGTGCCCCATTTCGCGATTGAAGTTGTTCCTAGAGTAGAGAATGATGGTCTTAATTTAACTTGGGAAGCAAAACAATTGCCTGAAGATGAAATGGAAACTGCATTCATGACTTTAGAACAAGGAATGAAAGAACTTGATTCTTCTGTAGAGAATGAAGATGATGGTAAAGAAGGAAGTAATAAAACAAAAGATAAAAGTGATAAAAAGATTGCCAAAGAAGATGATAAAGATAATTATTTGTTAAAGTCGTTGAAAAAGATTCCTTGAAGTTAATTCTCATTTATTCAATCTTAATTTAGGATCATTCTTTTTAATAAGAACAGATCTAGTCAAATCTTCGACATAATTAATAATCTGCTCTTTCTTTTCTTTTTCAATTTCTAAATTGGAGAGAAATACATCTAGACGTTTATCGTTCCTAGTATCAATCCTCTTTTTCTTTTTGCCACCCACCTTCTTAGGTAAGAAGATGAATTATATAAATTTTTTCTAAAAAACAACAAAATCTTCACAACTTTTATAAATTCAC
>JABHRR010000011.1 GCA_018670095.1 Candidatus Woesearchaeota archaeon | reverse complement strand
AATATTCTTTTGCTTCTTCTACACCATATTGAAGTAAAAATTCTAATCCTACTGCTGATTCTAGGTTCTTTAAATCTTCTGCAGGAATTTCTTCTCCTTCAAGTTCATAATTCCGAACACCATTCATCACAGAATATTCTAATTCAACTTTCCATTGTTTAGTATCTGGATCTTTAACAAAATTACCTTTCTGTCGATATTCCTCATGATATTCAGTGCCACGAATTAGTTTTTTAACTTGTTTTGACAACCCTTCGTAGGTATTATCATTTAACGAAATAGAATCCACCGTTTTAAAGAAATTACCCATGTAAATTGTTGAACAGAAGTAAGTTTTAAACGTTATCCAACAAGAAAACTACTGTTTAAACGAACATAACTACTAATCCCATGATTAACATCACTACAGAAATAACAAAATTCATAACTTTAAGATAATGCCCATGCCATAATTCTGCCCTTCTTTCATGGGTGGGGTGTTCCTCTTTAGCTTTTTTATGTTTGTGTTCTTTGAACAAATAAGCCAAGATGATGACTACAACCATTAAAGCAACAAAAAGTACTAAAAAGTATAATAAAATGGGGATGGCGATTAATCTGGTTGAACTTTCCATAAAGGAAAAACGAATTAAGAGATAAGTTTTATTAATTTTAGTAAGAGTTAGTAATGAAGTAATGAAACCCAACAACAAAACGCCATAATGAGATAAAACTACTGATTTAACCTTTCTAAACTTAACTTTAGTTCCCTCTTTAACTTTATTAAACGTAATTTGCCAACTGACAAAGAATTCTTTAATCATTGCCAAACCAAATATTGCTGCTAAAAAACCAATAACTTTAGAGAAGAATGTTCCAATTCCAGAATAACCGAACCAGGCAAACAATCCCATTCCAAAAAGTAAGTAAGCAACATAAACTCCGAGAACGTACAACAACCCTTTCTTAAGCATATCCTCTCGATCTTTAATAGCGACAATAATCATTAATAAAACTAAAAGTAATGCTAATGCCCCGGGACCAAAAGAACTTGCTAAAGCTGAACCAGAAACTTTGAAGAATGTAAGTCTGTCTAAAACCCTTTTAGTTGAACTTTGACCAATAATGCCGATAACTTCACCATTATCTAAAGAAGGGCAAGTTTCATCTTGATTATCTTTAATTCTAGCTTCTAACAAACTTAAAATGGATTCATGGCCAACAAAATAACTTTTTGGCATAAAAACTACAGGTAGGCCTTGTTCATCTTTTGAAACGGAATAAGTGTTGAAGAAATCTTGCATTAATCTCAGATTTTCAACATTATAGTAAACTTCATACTTCTCTATTTTTAAGGTAGGGGACTTAGATTCTAGATCTTCTAAGAAATGAGATACTTCTGGACAAGTTTCACAACCATCTCCATAGAAGTAATAAATGCAGTCTGTATCTGCAGCAATAACTAAAGAACTAAGTAAAATTAAAAATACTAATAATAGTACACCTCTTTTCATTATCATTGTATTAAATAAAAATAGTATATAAAACTTTCTTTACCATCTCTGAATCTCATTTCCAACAGATTCTTTAAATCCGTCAAAGATTTTTATGATTTTTTCTTTCAGTTCTGATTTTGGTTTTGAAGAATAAATGAAAACATAACCGCCTTTATCAAGATTAATTTGTCTTCTTTTAATCAACTCCTGTTCAAAAAGTTTTTTTACACTTCTTTGAATAGTTGTTCGATCTTTTTTAATTTTCTTTTGAATCTCTTCAATATTCAATTCTTCTTTTTCTTCAATAAGATATCTTAAAATAGAAATTTCTGTTTTGTTCAAACCATAAGAACATTTTAAAACGTCTTCAATGGTTATTAATCTACAAACAAAGTTCATTGTCATAGATAAAAGTAATAGTTTATTGTTTATAATGGTTTTGGTATATTTTTGCAGTAGTGTGAACAAAAAACAGTTATGCAATTTTCTTTTACAAATTAGCAATATTCCATTTGATTTATATAGCCATTAATTCTAGTGAATGTAGGTGGTTAAAAATGACAAAAAAAAAAGATGACCTTGATTGCAAAGAAGTTTGCTTTTTAGAAAAATTAGATGATGATAAAAACTTTAATAAAGAAATAAAGAAATTAAAGAAAGAAAAAGATTGTCAATGTTGAATGGAGGAATTAAAACCCTGAGAAATCAAAGATTTCTGGGGTACATGAAATACAAAAAGACATTGTATTTCAGCACTGAAAATCAGCATGATTTTCATGCATCAAAAAAACGAGGAGGTTTTTTTAATATGTTAGAATTAAATAAAGAAAATTTTGAACAAGAAGTTGTTAAATCAGATTTACCAGTAATTGTAGATTTCTGGGCCAGTTGGTGCGGACCGTGCAGAATGTTAGCACCAATATTTGAAGAAGTGAGTACAGAATTCTCCGGAAAATTAAAGTTTGCTAAATTGTCAACAGAAGATTCACCGGAGTTAGCACAACAAAATAATATTTCAAGTATTCCTTGTTTGGTTGTTTTCAATAAGGGAGAAGAAGTTGATCGGATTGTTGGTTTCAATCAAGCACCGCAATTGAAACAGAAGATTGAAGAGTTATTGAGTAAGATTTAATTTTTTATTTTAAAGGACAACCAGAACATACATCTTCAAGTATAGAGGGAAGAGTAACAGTTATGATGGGTGAATTTATTGGAGTTACATGAACAGGCAATGTTTTCCGAATGGAAGTTAATTCTCCTTTTTTTGGTTTTATTAATAAATCAAGCACATATTCAGAAAAAGTAGAACTGGGATTTTCTAATTCATATCTATTTTCCAAATGTTTCATCTCCCTAACAAAATTTCTTTCTGATAATGAGGAGCGATAAATAATTTCAGAATCTTTAGGAAGTGCAAAAGCATCTCCAACAGATAATTTCCAAGGTTCAGCAGAACCTATCTTCTGGTCAAGGTAATCAGTATAAACAATATCTTTCTGACCATTATTTTCATAAACAATAATATTTATTCGTCCTAAATCTCCTACCATAATTAATAGTTAATGAAAGAATTTATTTAAATATTTCTGTGTTTGAGTTTATTTCTGGGCTATATCCAAAAGATTTTTTATAAAGATCTCACGTGAAACTTATAGCCCTCATTCTCAGGAAGAGGAGATAACTTTTCTGGTTTATGAAGAGCTTCATTGGCCTCTTTCAAATCATTGCCACGATAAAAAATTTGAAACTTATAATCATTAAGGATAACAAAATCTTTAGTCCCTAAATCTTCACAAAGTTGGAAAAAGTGATATTCTCCTTGAGAATCGCTCCCGGACTTTTTCTCCAAAAGGTGATACTTTGAATTACACACACAAAAAAGACCACCCTCAGAACGTGTTCTAATAACAGTAAAATAATCTGGACCAACTTGTTTTAGTTCTGCATCAAGTTTTTTTTTAGATGTTGCTAATGTTTCAAGATTTGTTTCTCCTAGTACAAGTTCTTGATAAGATTCAACAGTACTATTGAAATTAGGATCTAAAGGACTTTCAGGACCAACAGTAACATGGTTACCTCTACGAGTAACATTTTTTGTTCTTTCCATTCTTAAGTTTTCTAAATAATCTTCTATATCCATTTTACTCCACTCCTTCTTCCCAATGGCCTTTCGTATAACCCCTGATATTTATCGGGAGAACTTTTCCTTTAAGAAAGTTATGATAAAACTTAGTAGTGTAATCAACATCTCCATCCAAATCTAAGAAAAATTGTTTGATGCCAATTTTCTTTAAATCGTCAACCAATTCAAACAAAGCAAGATCTTTACTATTAAGAATTTGATAATAGTCGTGCTCTTTTCTAACAGGAAAAGAATATTTCTTTTCATCTTTAATTTTTTTCGGCAGTAAAGAATATTTAGTATTCATCATCACAATCTTACCGTGAGAGAGTACAGCAAAATTATTATTTGAGAATTCTTCTAATTCTTCAAAAGATAATTCCGGAGAAATTATTGGAGTACAGTTGTCAAAGAATTCTAAATCCAAATCATTAAAGACATTGTTGGAATAATCCAGATATAAGTTAAGACTTTTATTTTTTCTCAATAATGTATAGACTCCTAAATCGCCAACAAGAACATTCTTCACTTTATGTTTCTCAATCAGTTTAATTGCTTTTTCAACATCTTCATCATTTAACATCCGAGGAACATAAGCAGAAAGTTTATTATTAAAATTTTCAGCAAAAATATCATAGAAAACTTTATTGGTATATCTCAATGCGTCTTTGCCATCTTTAACAGAATAAACTTTAACAAGCAATTCTTTGGTTGATTTTTTAGTTTCTTTTGATTCTCTTCGTTCTTTTACTTCTTTTGGTTCTTTAATCTCAGGAAGAATGATTTCTTTTACTTTTCTATCTTTAACAACAATCGCTTTGTTCTTAACAAATTCAATCTCTTTACTTTCTTCAACAGAAGAAGTTTTGTAGATTTTTGTTCCCGGTTTAGCAAAAATGTCTAACTTAACTAGATCTCCTTTCTTAGCAGAATTCACTTCACGTTTTTCTTTACTTTTTTCATCAACAAGTTCTATCTTTCTAAGAACAGCACCATCAACTTTATTTGGCAACCAAATCCCTAAACCATCGCTGAGAGAAACTTCTTCCTGTAACCTAATTAATTTATGATTGTCAAACTCGCCCAAATACAATCCACGGCCCATTGGTTTTTCATCAGAAACAACGTCTTTCAGATTAGCATAATATCCCCAAGTAAATTCTCGGTTGAAAGCCATTTTCATTTCTTTAAACAGGTCGTAATCAACTGCAAACTTCTTAGCGTAATAAGAATCAATCGCTGTCCGATATAATTTAGTGGCAGCAGCAACATATTTAGTACTTCTTAGTCTGCCTTCAATCTTCAACGAAGAAACACCCATCTTAATCAAATTAGGAATCTCTTTTACAAGACACAAATCTTTCATACTCAACAAATATTT
>JABHRR010000010.1 GCA_018670095.1 Candidatus Woesearchaeota archaeon | reverse complement strand
TGATTTAATGATTCAATGTGGCTTTTGGTTTCAGAGAAAGCATTAATTAAATTATCAAAATATTTGAGGAGGTTTGGTTTATACAATTCATAAATGTCACACGCAGCTATCTTCCTTAATTTATGTTTAGCTAAATCAGTAGATGCAAGTAATGCAACCCATCCCTGCATTAAAGTTATTTCTTTCTTAGAACCTTTTTTTCTCTTCTGTTGAAAGAAAATATGATTATATTGAAATTTAAACATAGAACGAATAATAAATATTAAATAAGAAATAACTTTTTTAGAATCCCTGATTTTCTTAAATTTCTTATACTCTTTCCTTAATGGTAAGCCATATTTAGAACCGGCCATATTATGTAAGTCACAGTTCATAACCCGTTTATTTAAATGGCAATAAAACTCTTCAATTAGTTTGTTCTCATTAATTGAGTATGTTGGATCTTTTTTTTTCCCATCAGAAAATAAAATTTTGTTTTTAATTAAATCTTCTCTAGTGGAGCTCATTCCTTGGATGTCTTTTATATGATGTTTCCAATCACTTGGTTTCTCCTCTCCCACTGAAACTAGCATTAAGATTAAAGCTGTTTGATGTTTTTCTAATAATATTGTATTCTTTGATTGTTTTGTCTTAGGTCGGTTTTCTTGTTTTCCTTTCTTTCTTTCGTTCATTCAAAATATATCAAACAATAGTTTTATATAATTGTTTCGTTTTTAGAATCTATTTAACCGCGATTTTACAGAGTGGTTTCTTCAAAATATATCAAAGTTGAGGCAATTCTATAATGTTTAACTGATATACAATACTTTATCATGAAGAGCGAAACACTGGATCGGATAAACCCAATATTTTCTTACATAGTTAAGAGATTGAAAGAAGAAGGAATTCTGGAGGATGAAGATGGAACAAAATAAAATTAATGCTTTTGTTGGTAAACATGTTAGAGTTTATGAGGTAGATAGGAGAACGTTCTGGACAGGAACAATCCTTGAAGTAACGGAGAATACAACAACAATAAAAGATAAGTTTGGAAGGATAGTTTCAGTAAATAATACTGAGATTAAGTCTATTTCTGAGTGGAGTTAAAAAATGAAAGAAAGACTGACCGAAGAAGAACAAGAATTACTTGATGAGAAATTACTCTTTGATTCTTGGACAGATGAAGCAGAAGAAGAAATGGAGGAGAACGAGAATGAATGAAAACAAAGTAGGAGAATATATGTATGAACAATGGGCTAGTTTCTTAGGCGAAGAAATTGAAATTAGTAATAAATATAGTAAAGAACTAGTTTTAGAAAATTGGAGAATTAGTCGAAAAATACACGGAAAGCCAACGGCAATTGAATTTGATGTTGTATTTGAAGACGGGTTTAAAGTAGAAAAGATTTGGTTTATTGATGATAAAGATCTGATTATGCCACTTCTTAGGGTAATTGTTTTAGCAAATAGTGATGAAAGTAAATATATCTGTATTTCAGTCCAGAAAAAAGGTAAAAATGCAGGGTATACTATAAAAACGATTAGACAACGGACCTTTATAAAAAGGTTTTTAGCGTCATAAAGATGGTTAAAGTTCATCTAAAGTTCATGTTTGGTCCATGATTATTTGGACTTAACTAGAGCTCATGGTTCAAATTAAAGGCCACCCCCTTTCTTTAGAAAGGGGTGGACTGAACCATAGCAAGTGGTTGATTAGAAAATGATTGAGAAAGATGTATGGGAATTGGAATTAAGGGACTACAGTTATTTTGAGAGCATTAAGCCGGAAAGAGACTATCTCATCAAAAACTTTATTCCTGTAAAATCATTAATTATGATGTTTAGTCCCCCAGCTAGTTTTAAAAGCATTTTAGCACAATACATGGCTATTTGTATTGGATCTGGCCGAGAGTGTTTAGGATGTAAAAGTAAAGTTAAAGGGGTTCTTCTTTGCGATAGAGAAAACAATGATAATTTAATTGCAGACAAGATGAAGAAAATAAGAAGAGGGTTAGGAATACGCAAGAAAGATGTTCCTGTGTACTATCTTCCTAGGAATGAAGGGGATTTACTTAATGAAGAGTTTTTAGAAAAACTTCACCACGCAATAAAACAGAATAAAATAAGTTTAGTTATCTTTGATACTCTTCACAGGTATGGAGATTATCAAGAAAATTCGGCAGATGATTTATCAAGATTATACACTAAGTGTTTCTCTCCTCTCATTGACAAACAAAAGGTATCAATACTTTTCTTACATCACACTAAGAAACAAGGTGACTTTCGAGGATCAGGAGATTTTGAGGGAATGTGCGATGTTGTTTACAAACTTGATAGAAAAGATAAAAGTGATTTTTTTACAATAAAAAATACTAAAAATAGAACTGGAGAATTAGAGAAAGTTACTGCTAAAATAACATTCTTTGACAAAGAAATCATAATTGAGAAAGTAGACAAAAACGAGGATAATCAAATCAACAAACTCAATGGATTAACTGAGAAAATTAATAGTTATTTTGTTGAAACAGATCTTAGATTAAAAACAAGTGAGATCAAGAATCAATTGAAGAAAGACAAGTTTGATTACTCTGAATCTACCCTCAAAAGAGCATTAAACAAATTGGTAAACAAAAAGAAATTGGAGAAAGTTGGGGAGAGGGGAGGTTATATGAAAGCTTCATCTGATGAAGCTAACACATAACTATAAATATATTATACTATAGTATTACAATACTATGGATATTAATACATTTATTACTTCAGTACTACTCCCACTTTCTTCATCCAAGCACCATACTTTGCTATCAGTTCTTTCTTCCTTTCTTCCGATA
>JABHRR010000080.1 GCA_018670095.1 Candidatus Woesearchaeota archaeon | reverse complement strand
TTCGTAGCGGAAAACGAAACTAACAGGAATTATCAGGAAAATTCGGTCGGCTGTCGCCTAAATCGCCAAGCGATTTCCCGAATGTTTCCCAAATTTTTTGGTGTGGGTTGCCTCACCAAAAAACTTCTGATAATTCCAATGATATAACCTTATTGCTTGATAACCTAACTTATTAAAATCAATTAAAGCAAAATAACCATTAATGATCTTCTTTTTTTCCAATTGTTTTATCCGATAATTAACTACATCTCGACTTAACTTAGTTTTCTTAGCAATACTATTAATAGACTGTCGACTATTCTGATCAAGTTCAAAAATGAGTTGTTGGTCTTTTTTGTCTAATTTCACTTAGATTTACAGATAAATGAAGTTTTCTTTATAAATTTTATTGTTTTCAAGTAAAATCCAGTAAAATGTTTTATATTCTTATTTGAGGACTACTATTTAGAAATGAAACAAACTATTGGAATTGTTGGCGGACTTGGAACTGAAACAAGTTGTAAATTTTGCTTTAGTGTTAACCATAAGATCAAAAAGATTCACCAACAGCAACCACATATTATGATGGATAATGTTCCAATGTCAAAAGAACAAGAAAATATTATTGCTCACGGTAACGCTTCTATAGAAGTAGCTAAATTGTTACATGATTCTGTAAAAAGATTAAACGTTTCCATGGCCGATGTAATTGTTATCCCTTGTAATACCGTCCATGTCTTTATAGATCAGTTAAGAGAACATTCTCGAGTGCCAATCATGAGTATTATTGAAGAAACCGCGAAGGAATGTAAGAAAAAAGAATTAAAAAAAGTTGGTGTATTAGGTTCTTCATTAACAATTAACTCTGGAATGTATAAAGAAGAATTAGAAAAGCACGCCATAGAAACAGTGATTCCAGAAGCAGATGAACAACACTTTATCAGTTCTTGTATTTTAAGAATAATCAATTTACAACAAACTGCGGAAGATAAAGAAAAAATGGTACAAATAGTTGAAAAGATGAAAGATAAAGGAGCAGAAGCAGTTATCTTGGGATGTACAGACTTGTTCTTGTTGTTAGCTAAAGAGAATACACCCATACCAAAAATTGATTCTACAGAAGTATTTGAAGATGCTTTAGTTAGTAAAATGATTAATCAATAAGTTTTTCTTCTATTTCTTCATCCAATCACGTTCTTCAGCACTCAAATCCAATTCCTCAGCAATTTCTGAACAATCGCCTCTTCGAAACATCTCTTGGAAATAAGGAATCTGTTGTAATGCGACTTTCTTAGAAGTGTGCGTAACCAAAGCCAACTTTTCAGCAATCTCTTTCTTCTTCGCAAACTTCATTTTAGCTTGCCAAATTCTTAACAATCGCATCGTTGGTTTGTAAGAAACAAAAAGAGGATTTCTTTGTTCTTTAGCAGAAGATATTCCCGCAGTCAACAAATTATAAATGTAAACTATGAACCGCCAATGTTGTTGTTTTCTAATCCTGCCACGAAATTGGTCTGCTCGAGCCAAATGTTCATAAGCTCTAGCCAGAGATTTTGGATCCAAATATTCTTGAGGTAAATTATGATCCATCCATAAAAAGATTTCATCCATCTTAATATCAAGATCATCTAAAGCTGGAAGCGCATTAGCTACAGAAGATGATTTGAAGATTATCCGTAACGCGTTAATAATAGTGTCAGTTCTTTTTCGGTCAGACAATTTAGTTGTGTCTGCAAATACAAAACTTTTATCCAAAGAACATATCTGTAAATCAATTAAAGCCCCCCTTAAATCACCATCAACTTGTCTGGCTAAAGAATTGATTGCTTTCTCTTCAAAAGTAATCTTTTCTTTTTTACAAATATCTGTTAATACGTTAGCAATTGTCCGATACTCTAATTTGTGAAACTCAATCATCTGACAAGCTTTTCTTAACGCTTTGAACTTAGAATTATACGGATCATTCGCAGTTAAAATTACCGGAAATGTTGACTTTCCAATCGCTTTTGTTAACGCTTGTAAACAACCTCTATCTTTAACGCCAGAGATATTATCAATTTCATCGATAAGAATTAATTTCGGTTTGAAGAATAATGATTGCTGACCGATTGCAGAACTTAAAAACGAATCCATATTAGCTTGATTTCTTAAGTTGGATGAATTAATTTCTAATAAATCAAAGTCTAACTGTTTGGCTAAAGCATAAACAGAACTAGTTTTCCCGTTACCAATCGGTCCGTAAATTAAAGCTGCTTTCTGTCTCTTTTGTTTATAATTTTCTATAAAATCTTTCAATTCAGAAACTGCTTTCTGCTGTCCAAATACTTGTGTCTCATTCTCAGGAGCGTATTTAGTTGTGAATAGAGTCATAGATAGTTAGGAGCAGAGGTTCTATTTATTGTTTTCTATTTTAATTAGAATTAATTAAAATAGGACCAAAAATTAGAATCATTTTTGTTCGTGGTGAAAAAAAAGAGAAAAGAAAAAATAATAAAAACTTACTTACAAGCTCCATCTGCACAGCCATCTGTACAAATATGTAATTCGCTGGATACTACATGGTCATTGTTTTGTTTAAGGCAAAAGTGTTCAACAAGATAGCAAGTTGTAGGTAAACTACAATCTTCAACAAAAATTGGAACATCATTTTCATTAATTAGACAAAAGTCCTCTCTTTCTACTACTTCATTTGACCCATATTGTGGTGATCCTTGTGTTTTTGCTTTCTCATACCAATTCTTCCCATTCTTTTGTGCTTTGTCCCAATCTGATTCATTACAAGGATATTTTGGGGTGGGTTCAATTTGTAATTTATTTGCTGAAAGAAAAATATTTTCAATCGATTTAGCATCAACCATTTTATTTAATTTTACTTTATATGCAGACTTTAATGCTTTTTCTGAATCATAAGCCATTTTCCCTATCGTCAGTCTTCTGGCTTCTCCTACCAAAGCACCATCTTTTTCAGCTTCTCCCTCTTCAATCACCATATCTAACTCTTCATCAGATAATTGTTCTAACTCTGCTTCCAATTCTTCATCAGATACTTCTTCAGCAGGAGTACAAC
>JABHRR010000079.1 GCA_018670095.1 Candidatus Woesearchaeota archaeon | reverse complement strand
TTATCCTGAACAACAATATATTCAATCCCATATTTTTCCATCGCCGATTTAACATTATCAATATCTTTCTCAAACTCAAATTCAGGCGTGTGAACACCAATAATAACTAAACCCTGATCTTTATATTTCTCATCCCAAGAAATTAAGTGTGGAAATGTTCGAATACAATTGATACATGAATAAGTCCAAAAATCAATCAAAACAACTTTACCGCGAAAATCAGATATCTTTGTCCCTTCTTCCGTATTAATGTAACCAACAATACCCTCTAATTCTGGAGCTAAAGGATAAATTCCATCTTTAATCATCGGTTGTTTAGGCATTTCTTTTTCTTTAATTTCAACTTCTCCAGTTTCAGATCCATCAGTTTCAACACCATCACTAACAATATCAACATTAAATTCAGTTTCAATTTCAGATACAGGCCCAGCAGGAGAAACTTTTAACGATTCCAAATAATAAATGCTTCCCGCAACCAATAACAAGACAACAACTAAAAGTATTGTTCTTGTTTTCATTTTTTAACCCCCACAGAAGCCAAGTATGATAAAAACGCTGGAATCAAAGGTAAAACACAAGGACTCAAAAAGGATACAAATCCCGCAAAAAAAGCAATACCAATATTTATTCCACCCATTCCTGCACCAACAGTACCAATATTTAAACTAATTAATAAGTTAGTCACAATCTCAAGATTAGCAATTCTGCTTAGTTGATTAGTAAATACAAGAACCCCAATAAAAACCAAAATTGCACCAAAAAGATATTGAAAATATTTTATCCATTTCCCTGCCCGAATAATTAATTTTCGAGCTTGAGAAGTAAATAAGCCCACTAATAAGAAAGGAATTCCTAATCCTAATGAATAAGCCATCATTAAAAAGAAAGCCGTTCCTGGCTGAATTACAGCCAAAGTAAGTATCGCTCCTAAAACTGCCCCAACGCAAGGAGTCCAACCAACAGCAAAAGCTGCTCCAAAAACAAACGAAGTTAAATACATTGAGTTAAACTTTTTCTTAACTTGTAATTTATGTTCTTTTTCAAGAAACTTGATTTTTAATAATCCTAAAAGGTAAAGACCAAAAGCAATAATGATTACCCCTCCAACTCTTCCTAACCAAACCTGAATGGAAGGTGCAGCTTCAGACAAAACGCTTTGTAATAATACACCCACTAAAGAAAAGACTACTGCAAAACCTAAAACAAAAAAAACACTTGCTAAAAATATCCGCCAATCTCTTTTTTCTTTTACTGGTTTGTTTTGATCATTCAAATTATTTTTTTCAGCATCTTTTTTTTGTTTCATTTTTTATTCTACCTCAACTCCATTCCAAAAAGCAACGTAACCAGTAAAATCTTTACCCACAGTATCATTTGCACCATCTTTTGGCTTTGGATAATACCACGCTGCATTCTTATTAACTTCTTCATCAACAACAACATCGTAATAACTCGCTTCCCCTTTCCAATGGCAAGTAGTGTGATAATCACTTTTTTTCAAAAATTCTTTTTTAACCGAATCAGCCGGAAAATATTGATTACCTTCAATCTCAATAGTTTCATTACTTTCAGCAATTACTTTTCCATTCCATGTTGCTTTTACCATCTTATTTAACCTCATACAATCCTGTTTCTGGATGGAAAGCGTACCATGCAAACCAAAAGTCCCTTTCTTTAATTATCTCTTTATCAGTATCAACATTCATAATAGTAACAATTCCCGCTTCATCTCTTTCAACTTTAACAGTAATACCATTAACAGTATCTTCAATCATTCCCATTGCAATTAAATCATCTTCTCGATATGCTTTGTAAACTCCGTCAACTTCAACTCCAAAAATTACATCTTTCGGATGAATTCTATCATCTTCATTCTCTACTGGGAAAAATAAATTGCTATTTTCATAATAACTACCATACGGATCTTTTCCATAATTTCTAAGATGGCCAGTTTTCTGACTTAATACTTCTGAATCAGGATGAACTTTTTTCCAATCTCGCCAAACTACAGTATCAATAGAAACTTCCACTAATTCCTGTCCAGTAAGTTCACCAATAATCGCTTTACCATCAATCTGTGTCCAATATGATTGTGTTTCCCGGTCATACATTACTAAATTAGAATTGTACAATTTTCCTGACGTTCCAAACTCAACTTCTTTTCTTTCGCCATTAATATCAATCTTCCCTTCAAATGCAATCCCGCTACCACATAATGGGCAATAAGTAATCAAAAGTGGATCACCAGCAATATGATCATTAACAATCTCATGCCAAACTAAAATTTGCAACGGATAAACTCTCTTAACACCCTTGTAAATAATTGCTAAAACTAATTCATTATCTTCAATCCACTCATCTGCTTCTTCTAAAGAAACGTATTTTGGGTTGTCTAAACTAGGAATTCCATCCATTGGCGGTCCACCAGAAAGAATTTTGTTTGGATTAACTAAATACTTTACTCCAGAAGCAGTAACCATAATTTCTTCATCAACATCTTCAGAAACTTCCTCCACGGGAACTTCTACATAAACATCTTCATTGATGTCACTATCAGTTTCAATTGTTTCAGTTGAATCTTCTACCGGTTCAACCGGTTCTTCAACTATGGTTTCATTACAACCTACAATAAATAAACCTAAAACTAGAATTAATAAAATTACAAACATATTTTGTTTCATATAAATCACCTCTTTTTTAACACATAAAAATCAACAAAGATTGATTTTTTGTGCTGAAATTAAATCGTTGCTTAATTTTACACACCGATTAAAAAAGATGGTCAAAAGGAATTTATTCCTTTGCTCACCTCTTATAATTAACAAATATAAACAAGGTTAATAAAATTTTCCCTAAATTCAATTACGAAAAACTTAAATAATCATTTAACACTCTAAAAATAAAAGATGGCAAACTTAATCAACCCTTTAACAACATCCATAATTAGAGTAATACTGGGTCTTTTATTTCTTATTAGTGGAATATTAAAGATTAGAAAACTAAAAGATTTCTTTTTCATAGTTGTTCAATATGGAATATTAAAAGGAAAATTAGCACGAATATTTGCTTACACACTTCCTTTTGCAGAACTAATCATTGGACTTTTCTTATTAATAAACTATTTACCATTTATAACCGCAATATTAACCCTATTACTATTATTATTAAGTACTTCCGGATTGCTTTACGTTATTTATAAAAAGAAAGAAATGGATGATTGTGGATGTTATGGTGGAACTGTTAAAGTGCCCATTGGTTTGGGAAAAATTACTGAAAATCTAATTTGGATATTGTTAGCAATTTACTTATTAATTTCAATAATCTAAAGTTAATCTAAAAAAAATTAATAAAAAAAGAAAAAAATTAAAAGACTTTCTTAAACAAAGCCTTTTCTAAAACCCATTTTCCACCAGCACCACTAAAGAACAAAGATATTGCTCCTAATAATAACAACAATGTAAATTCATAGCCACCATTAAGTATAGAAAATCCATTTGGAAGATGGACTAAAAACATTGCCACGGCTATATCTACCGCTAAAAAGATAGCAGAATAACGGACAAACAATCCTAACAAAACAAATAACCCACCAAAAGTTTCTACTAACGCTACTACCCACGCAAAAAACATTGCTGCAGGAATACCTAAACTTACAAAAAAACCTGCAACACCACTTATCCCTGCTGCAGCAGGACCTACATTAAACAATTTCCCTAAGCCATGCACAAAAAAGATTAATCCAATACCTAACCTAAGAAAAAGCAAATGCCAACCTGCATATTTTCCCAATAATTTATTTAACATTTTTTAACACCTCTTTTTTTATACCCAAACAACAAATATCCAAGCCATGATTAACAAAGATATTAAGTTATAAACATTGTTTAATAACCACAAATTAAATGGTTTTTTTTCCCAAAGAAAACTTCCAAAAGTTATCGTTCCAACAAAACCTAACCATGCCAAAAATCCAACCCATAACCCTTCACTTAAAGCAACAACATTAATCAAATCAAATATCCTTGCTAAAACGTAAGCCATCACAATATAAGATGCCAACCCCCCCAGAGATCTTAACATCATGTCTTTCTTTTTTGGTTTAACATCTGGCATTCCAGACAATTTCATCCAAATTTTTCCAAATAGTGGTCCGTACCAAATAAACCCCAACAAAAATGCAACAACCGCTGCAACCAACACCGCTAAATAATTCACCATTTTATTTTACCTCTTTTTGTTTTAATATGGTTATTCTTCCCACATCTCTTTCTTAAAATCTAATCTACCTGAACCTTTCTCATAAATCTTATAAGCAACATTTCTTTTTGTTGAATAATCTTGATGATATTCTTCAGCTAAATAAAAATTCTTAAAAGAAATAATCTCCGTAACAATCGGTTTATCAAACTTTTCCATCTTTTCTAATTCCGCTTTAGACTTCTCAGCTAATTTTTTCTGAGTGTCGTTATGATAAAATATTGCCGTTAAATATTGTGAACCCCGATCAGCAAACTGTCCACCATCATCAGTAGGATCAATCTGTCGCCAGAATAAATCCAACAATTCTTCATAACTTACTTTTTTCGAATCATAAGTAACCTGAATCGCTTCTTTATGGCCGGTTTGTCCAGTTAAAACTTCTTCATAACTTGGATTTTCTTTTTCTCCACCAGAATAACCAGAAACAACTTCTATCACACCTTCCAACTCTTCAAAAGCTGCTTCCATGCACCAAAAACAACCCCCTGCAAATGTTGCCAGTTCTAAATTTTCATTATTATCTTTTTCAACCATTTTTTCTTCCTCAACACTTTCCTCAACAACTTCTGAACAACCAACTATTAAAAGTAAAAATACAATTCCCACAATTACTTTTAATTTCATTCTAGCCAAACACTTTAAACACAAATATCAAATAATACAATGATATTACCAACATAATTGATCCTGCAATCAAATTAATAATTCTCTTTCTCGCAGTTAAAAAGCCAATCACTTCTTTACTTTTAGTAGCAGAAACAACCGAAAAAATTAGTAAAGGTAAACCCATTCCAATCCCAAAAAATACAAAATTCAACAAATTAACAGTAAATTCCATGATTGAAGTACTCACCGCAAACAATACCGCAAGAGAAGCCGGATTACATGGTAAAACTATTGCTCCAAAAAAAAGACCAAAAATTAAACTACTGATGTAAGGATTCTTTTTAACAGGAGAATGTAATTTTGGCAAAAATCTTCCTAAATCAAAATTAAAAATTAAAAATAAACTAATAACTCCCAAAATGCCAAAAGCAATTGGGGAAACAATTCCTATTGATTTAGTCAATGATTCTTGTAAAAAGAAAGTAAATATTAATCCAAACAAAAACATGGAAAGAATAACACCTAATGTTATTACCACTCCAAACATGATAATTCGTTTCTTATTATTTTCCTCAGAATCTTCACTGCTAACTTGTCCAGCTAGATAAGATAAAAATCCAGGATAAAGTGGCAAAACGCATACAGCACCTAGTGGAGCAAATAAACCTGCTAAAAAGCTAATCCATAAATTAAGTAACGCTGAAACCATTTTAACATCCCTTAGCAATCTCCCCTTTCAGTTCTTCTGCAGATTTAACTCCTTTCTCTAATAATCTTGTACTTTGATCTTCACAAACTAAAATTACTGGCGCACTTGGTGCATTAACAACTCCAATTCCAAACTCGTCAATCATTTTTTTAGTTATTTCTATTGGAGATACAGAAAACTTCCAATTTAAACCATTCTTCTCTGCATGTTCTTTTACTAATGATGCTTCTTCATTAGGATCAGTATCAAGAGAAATATGAACAATTGAATCACCATCACTTTCTAACAAATCTTTCATTTTCAATTGCTGTTTTAAACAAGTTGGACACCAAACAGCAAAACTTTCCACCAAAATTATTTTTCCCTCAAAATCTTTAATTTGATAAGTTTCCCCAGTTAAAACATCAACTAGATCTTCACATTTCCAATCATCACAAGCACCAACATTCTCCAACGCTTCTTCTAACTGTTCTTGTTTCTCCATGGCAATATTTTCCATCTCTTTTTCAGACATTTCTTCTGTTTCAATCTCCTTCCCGGAATCTGTTTCTACACTTGTACATCCAACTAAAAATAAAACAATAATAATTAATAAAATCATAAAATTAATTTTTTTTAACATAATATCACCTCTGATATAACAAGTAAGTACTTTTTATTAATAAATGTTACCCGCTACTGCATGAAATTAAAGATAATATCATCAACCATCAAAATTTAATAAATAGATTATACAAAAAAGTTTATTAACCCCTAAATATTCCTTTGAAAAGTGATAGACCAATATTATTTACCAGTACTACTAGGTATCATCATTTCTTTTGCCAGTTATTATAGTCGTAAACTTAGTATTAAACATAAAGGGTATTCAAGAAAGATAGTTTCATTTTCTGCAGGAGTATCAATAACTTACGTTTTATTAGAACTATTTCCAAACTTTACTGAAACAGCTATATCTCTCAGCAAATTCATATATATCTCAATCCCTTTAGGATTTATAATTCATCACATTATTGAAAAAGAAATTTATAAACATAATTCTAAAGTAGAATTAGTTAGAATGCTTTCTTTAGAAGAAACGGTTTTCTCTTTTGTGTATCATATCATTATTGGAATCATTTTAGTAACTTTTGCCAGAGGAAGTGCAACAGAAGCAATTTTATTTTCTATTCCCATGATTTCTTATACATTCCTAAGTAATTTACCTGCTAACCCCCACCCACTTAAAGCAAAGGCAATTTTCCTTTCTTCCGCAACTTTAATAGGAACAGCAATTGCCATAATCTGGAGAAACATCCCTATTGAAGTAGAATTCTCTTTAATCGGAATTGCAATTGGTGTTCTTCTTTACACAGTCATCCGACACCACATCCCTTTTGGAAAGAAAGGACACATTGGTTATTTTACACTTAGTTTTATCCTATACACTTTACTAATTGTAGCTAGTTGGTATTTCTAATAATTTCATTCAAGTTACTTACTTTTAATAGAATTCATTAAACTCTTAATCTTTTCTCGAGGATTTTCTGCTTTGGTAACAAAACTTCCGGAAACAAAATAATCTCCCCCTGCTTTGACCGCTTTCTGAATTGTTTTTGGATTCATTCCTCCATCAACAATAACTTTAATTTTGGGATTGATCTTCTTAATCTGTTTAATTTTCCTCAACGGTGCAGATAAAAACTTCGCTCCATAAAAACCAGGATGAACTGTTAGAATTAAAACATAATCAACACTTTTCAAATAATCTTTAATCTCTTTAACTTTCGTTTCTGGTTTTAATGCCAGACCAACTTTTTTCTTTTTCTGCTTAATCTTCTTAATTAATTCGTCAATATTATCAACAACTTCTGGATGAAATATAATTGTATTAACCTTCTTTCCCTGTTTATCAATCCAAGTTTCTGGATGGTTAACCATCAAATGAACATTATAACTAAACTCTCTTTTCAACTTAAAATCAAAATCCATCGCTTTGTTTTTAGCAAATTTTCCATCAACAACATCTAAATGTAATTCTTTAACAATCCCCTTTAATTTCTGCAAATCCAAATCTAACTCTTTCTGATTCTTGGCCATGATTGAAGGCAATATTTTTGGTCTCATTTTTTTTATTAAATCTCCAACAAATATAAACTTAACTCAAATCGTACTTTAAACAAACCCCTTTATTGAAGCCAACAATATTTTTTATCTGTTGACAAACAATCTTCTCATTTACTAAACCTAACTCAAAAGGCACACTTATCCGCTTCATTCCACTAGAAAATGTCGACCGGTAAAGATTCTTCTGCCTTCCACAACCTAAAAAACAATTTACTTCCAAATCAAAATCTTCATCTATTGGTTTACAATCAATCGTTCCTGTTTTACCACAACCCTCACCTAAATAATCTTTCCAAGGTGCATTAACTAAACAATCATTATAAGATTCAACCGTTTCTTGACAAAAATATTTTTCCCCATCATCAACAGAAAAACATTTTACGTGTGGAGAATAATAACATTGTCCATTAAAAGTATAATCACTAACTGAATCAGTCACATATTCATCTGTAAGTCCGGCAAAAGTATGGACAAATTCATGAACAACATCTACTGAATTTGAAGTTATGGGGTCGTAAAAAGTGTAAGCATACTTATACTGGCCATAACTTAAATCATCACCCTTTTGCAATTTATCTTTGCTATTATAAACTACCAAATTAAATTGATTTGGTTTATTACATGAACCTAAAAGCAAATAACCTTTTTTTAATTCATCTGCAATATTAACATCCCCCAAATAATCAGGCAGAACTATTTGTTCACTACTCTCTGCAGAAACAAACCAAACATCAAACAATTCTTTATTAGATTTAAATGGCTCTACAGAAAAAATACCATTAAATTTATTTTTATAATCCACTAGTTCTTCAAGAACTTTCATTTCATTTTCATAACCTATCGCAGTAACTACTAAATTAATTTTAGCTGCACTTTCTGATGACGCAAAATATTGACACTCTTCTTCTGTTTTTTCTATCACTATCAAATTTTCATCCAAATCAACATTTTTTTTCATATTATTTTCATCTTCATAAGACAAACTTAATTTAAAATTTCCAATCTCGTCAATTTTACTATTACCAGCATAAACATTATCCCTGGCTAAACCATCGCCATGAAAACCATCATCAAACAATTGAAAAGATTTGCTTCCCGCTTTAACCTGCACCTTACCAGCTCTTTCCTCTAAATTAGCCACAACAACGATTATTTCATCATTTACTGTAGCAATCTTTGGGATTACATTTGAAAACAATTCATTAGAAAATGAAACTATTTTTTCACCATAACTATCTTCAGAAGCTAATTCTTTATCTTTCTCTTCTAAACATCTTCCTTGAACACAACCAAAAGGACAAACATAATTCTCAAATCCAACTTCGTAAGAAGTAATACAATGTAATTCCCCCAAAATATTTCCGGGATAACAAGCATCTTCTAAAACATCTTTGTTTCCCGCTTTATCAGTAACTTCTATTTCCCCCATATCAAAAAAGTTTTTACCACCATCAGAATCAGTACAAGAAGATAATGGCACACAAGCATTCTTAAAACAACCAGAAATACAAAAATTATTTTTCAAAAGAGGCTTTTCTTTCTCACAATTAAATAATAAAAATTCTTTACTATTCTCAAATCCAGATAAACGATTCTTACAACCATTAGTAATTTCATATGATTGAGTGTACCCACCTTTATTCAAAGTACCAAATATCCCTTTATCTGTTTCAAAACAAGCATCCCATTCGACATGATTAGAAATACCAGAAACCAGATTTAAAAAATCACTTTCCGAAACTTCTTGCTGACAAGAACTCAACATTAATAACAATAAAAACAAAAACATCAACAATAAGGGTTTAAATTTCATCTTATTTTTCCATTTTTTTAATCTTATTTATTCTTCTCACGTGCCTTTTTTCCCCAGAAAAAGAGGTATTCAAAAAAACTTTTAACATCTTCGTAGTTTTATAAAAATTTTCAAACCAACCCGATAAACAAATAATGTTAGCATCATTATGTTCTCTAGCTAGTCTCGCTGATTTTAATGAAAATGGAGTTACTGCTCTTACTCCTTTTATTTTATTAGCTGCAATACAAACTCCTTCAGCAGAACCACAAATTAAAACACCTAAAGTTTTTTCTTTAACAACTTTCCTCGCCACTTTTTCAGCATAATCAGGATAATCGTCAGTTACATCTAAAACTACGTTACCTAAATCTTGATAGTGAACATTATCTATCTTCAACCAATCTTTAATTTGTCTTTTAAGTTTAAATCCAGCATGATCACTGCCAATGTAAATTTTCTTTTGCTGTTTCATCTTCTCTTTTTCAAAAACGGTTACAAAACGCAAATAATTTTCTTTAATTTTATTAATTGCTTGCGATTTACTAATCTTTTTATTTTGATAATTTACTAATGGCTGTTGAAATACAGTTCTCCCTACCGCAAAACCAATCACAGCTTCAACTTTCGCTGCTGTTCTAATCCATTGTTCCGCTTTCTTTGCATTCTCTCCTCTGCCTAAAACAACAATTCTCGCTTGTGGATTAAATGAAATAACTTGCTCAGCAACCTTTTCCATCAATTCTTTCTTATACAAACCTTCTAACTTCCAAATGTCTGGATTAACACCTGCTTGCTGTAATTCAGAAATTGCTTCCACCATCAATTTCGCTCTAATTTTATGATCAAAAACAGTTTTTGATTTGTATTTCTTTAATTGCTTCTCTGTAGGAATTTCTAACACTTCTAAAAGAAAACCAATCTTTT
>JABHRR010000078.1 GCA_018670095.1 Candidatus Woesearchaeota archaeon | reverse complement strand
CTTTACCGTCTTTCATTTCTTGTTTTGCTTTACACTTAACACAATATGCTTCCATTTTTTAAACACCTCACTGTTTGATTTTTATTATTTTGAACGTAAGTAATCACGCCCTCTACTCTTATTATTCTATTGTTAGTTAAAAAGCTTTCGGAATTTTAAGCTTATTTAAACATATTTTTTAGAGATTTGCTATTTTTTATTCATAAAGCCAATTCCTGCTCCAATAGCCGCAATTACCACTACGAATATAAATAATCCCCATAATATTTTCCATAATAATATTATAATTACTAAACCTACACCAATTTGAACCATGCTTTTCAAAGCATCTTCTTCGATATAACCAGCTTGACCGCTCATACTTGCTGCTAAAACTAAAGATTCAGCACCATAAATTGCCCCTTTACCATGGCTTATAGTTAACTTATTATTTTTCTTAAGCGCTTCTAGTTCTGCAACTTTAATTTTTAATAGCCCTAATGTCGATTCAGCTTTTACAGAGATTTTTTTCTCTTCTTTAAAATTAGCAGAAAATTTAGCATAATCGTTATGGACTAAGTTATGGTGTTCTTTTTCTAAAACTTGTAGATATTCTTTCATTAATACCATTAATCCATCTCGAAGATTTTTAATTTCTCTAAGAAATTTATTGGTGGGAATATTTTTTAGTTCTTGAATTTTTCTTCTAATAGTTCTTCCACCCTGAGCTAATTTATTAAAGTCTTCTAATTGGTGTTCAACTATTCTGAGAATAAACTCATCACTAATTTTTTTATCGGTTTTTCTTGCTAAAAAATCCATTTTAGCTTTAATTGCAGAAGCATTAAATTCTGCTAAAGAAATTGCAGTTCTTTTAATCTTTCTACCGGCTCTTTTAACTTTAAATTTATCAAACATTATAATCACCTTTTTTATAGTTTAATTATTCAAGATTGAGAAATACCTACAGATACTTTAAACTTTTCTGTTTCTAAAGAAGTTTCTCCAGAAAACTTAATTTCTTTAACTTTTAATACCGCTTTCAAATCCTCGGCAATAGAAGTAATCATCTCTTTAAAATTATCTTCTTCACTAACTAAAACAAGTTCATTCAATTCTTCTTTCAATGACATTTGTTTTTCAGATTTATATTTACGAACGGCATTAATGATGTCTACTCCTAAATCGCCAACAAGTTCAATCTCTTCATCCACTAGTTCGTTTTTAAATTCTGGCCAGCTAGAAAGATGAACACTTTTACATTTTTCTTCTGCAGCAAAATATAATTGATAAATTTCTTCAGTAATATGAGGCATAACCGGAGCAATCATTTTAATTACAGCGAGAATTGTTTGAAACAAAGATTCTTGACCACTTTTTCTAGCTTCTGCTCCTCTTGTATCGGGATTATACAATCGATCTTTAACAATTTCTAAATATTGATCACAGAACGTATGCCAGAAGAATTTTTCCACTTCAGCTTTAGTTTTACTATATTCATACTTTTCAAATGATTCAGTTGAATCTTTGATAACTTGATGCAACTTACTTAATAGCCATTTATCAAATACTTCTGTAACTTCTCCATACTTATAATCTTCCAAATGCATTAAAGTAAACTTAGAAGCGTTCCATAATTTATTGACAAATTTTTGACCAGTTAAAAGATCTTTTTCTTGAAATGGGAAATCTTCTCCTAACTTACAACCAGCAGACATGAATCTTAAAGCGTCCGCAGAATATTTTTCAATCATTGCTCTTGGTTCAACAACATTACCTTTAGATTTGGACATTTTCTTGCCTTTCGGGTCCAACATCCAACCAGAAATAAAAGCAGTATTCCAAGGTTTCATGTTAAAATGAAGTTTACTTTTTACAACTGTATTAAAGAGCCAGAAAGAAATAATGTCATGCCCTTGTGGCCGCATATCTTCAGGATGATTAATTAATTGTTCATAAACCGGTTTACCTTTAAACAATTCTTTAACAATTGTTGGAGTTAATGAAGAGGTTGCCCAGGTATTAATAATGTCTGATTCTGGAATGATATTTTTGGATTGACATTTTGGACATGCTTCTACGGGAGCTTTATCTTCTAAAGGGTCAACAGGCAAATCTTCTTCTCTGGCTAAAATAACTTCATCACAATCTTGACAATACCACACTGGAAATGGTATTCCATACGGTATTTGTCTAGAAATACACCAGTTCCAGGCAAGACCTTTAACCCAATTATCATAACGATTTTTCATATGTTTAGGATACCATTCAAACTCTTCTCCCCATTCTAACATCTCATCTTTCAAATCAAGATATTTAATGAACCATTGTTTAGAATTAATAAATTCAATTGGCGTGCCACATCTTTCGTGAACATTAACGGAATGGGTAATTGGTTTTTGGTTTGTTAAGAGTTCTTTTTCTTTTAATTCTTCGATAATTTCTTTTCTTGCTTCTTCAATTTTCATTCCTTGATATTTATCGGCAAGTTCTGTCATTTTTCCATCTTTACTAATCGCTTCTCTGATTGGTAATTGGTGAGCTTTCTGCCATTCCATATCTGTTTGATCACCAAAAGTACAACACATTACTAATCCTGTTCCTTTTTCTGGATCTGCTCGTTCATCTTCCAAAATTGGAACTTCTAAATTAAATAAAGGTACTTTGGCAGTCTTTCCTTTCAGATGTTGATATCTTTTATCTTCAGGATGATAGAAAACAGCTACACAAGCAGGTAATAATTCTGGTCTGGTAGTGGCAACTGTTAAATCCTCGCCATCTGATTTGAATTTAATATCATTAAAGTGTGAGTTAATTTCTAAATCTTCACATTCTACTTGAGAAATTGCAGTTTGACATTTCGGACAGTGCATTGCCGGAGCTTTAGTTCTAAATTCTCGGCCAGCTTTGTACAAATCAATAAATGATTTCTGAGAAATTTTTTGAACGTGAGGATCAATGGTTGAATAATTAACGTTATAATCGCAACTGATTCCTAACCCTTTCCAATCGCCAATATAACTTGGTTTAAGTTCATTTTCTAAGACTTCTAAAACTAATTTTCGGAATTCTTTTCTTTCCATAGAATTTGCTCTTACTTTTTTTAGTTTTTGAATCAGAAGCATAGTGGGTAATCCGTTATCATCTGTTCCTAAAGGTTGCAGAACATTGAAATTTTGCATTCTTTTATACCTAGCAATGAAATCTTGTTGAGAATTGCTGAAAGCGTGACCCATATGCATTTTCCCTGAAACTGTTGGTGGGGGAGTATCGATAGAGAAAATTTTTCTTTCCGTATCTTCTGCGTTGAAAGCGTAAGTATTATTTTCTAACCAAAACTTCTGTAATCTCGGTTCAGCTTCTTTTGGATCGTATCGTTGCGGTAATTCCATGATTTATTTAATAAGAATGAGGTTATTTAAAAACCTTTGCGGTTTTTTAATCTCCTCTCTCGAGGATATTTATAAATATTTATTCTGAAAGTTTCATCCCTCGAGTTGTACTTTCTCGCCAGGATTCAGAAGTAATTTCAATAAACTCAGCATTAGCTTGCATCTCAGCTATATTTCGAGCACCACAGTAACTAATACCACTTTTCAAACCTTTAACAAGACCTTTAATTACTTCACTTACTGGCCCTTTATAGTTAACTAAGTTAGAAACGCCTTCTACAAATAAATCTAAACGTTTCTTGAATTGTTTTTTATGTTGAGATTCTTGTCGATTATGGTTACT
>JABHRR010000077.1 GCA_018670095.1 Candidatus Woesearchaeota archaeon | reverse complement strand
CGAGAATTATAGCAACGATTAATAAGATTAAAATAATGTATCCATAATGCCTATGTTTCTGTTTCACTTAGTTAAGTAAAATTTAAGGGTTTATATTAATTTTGTTTATTGATAGATGAAAAAATATATAAACCCTAAAAATATACTTCTTAATATGAATAAAATTTTATTAGCGATAATCTTAGCTGGTTTTGGTGTCCAGGTAGTTAAATTAATTGGCCTTTGGTTTAAACATAAGAGTTTAACTTGGAGCGATTTAGTTGTTACTGGAGGAATGCCAAGTTCTCATTCTGCTTTTGTAGTTTCGATGGTGACAATAATTTATCTTGTTGAAGGTACTTCTACAGCTTTCGCGATAAGTATAGTTTTTGCAATGGTAGTAATTAGGGATGCTTTTGGTGTGCGTCGAACTGCTGGCGAAGAAGGATTAGTTATCAACAAGATTGTAAAGAAGTTAAAAATGAAAAATGATTCTCATTTTGCAATGGGTCACACTCCATTACAAGTTACAGTTGGTTCTGTGTTAGGTTTCTTGATTAGTATTGGCGTTTATTATTTTCTGTAGATATAACGAGTTATATTGTTTTGGGTTTACCTCCTGCAAGCATGGAACATGTGCATAGTAATTGTAATTGAAAACATTTATTAATCATTAAGTATTTATTTTTTTATGGCAAATAAAACTATTAAGATGTTTGTTTCTGAGCGAGTCCATAATAAATATAAAAGAGTAATGAAATTAATGGGTTTTAAGAATGAATCCCAATTTTTAATGTATTGTGTTATGAAAGCGGTCCGTCCAAAAGTAACGAATATACAGAAAAAACAAATGTCTCAAGAGATGAAAGAATTAAAAGCAGCTCAAAAATAAATACTTTTCAATTGTAATTATTAGACATAACGCTGTTATATTCTCCGTTAGGATTGATTTTTAGTGCAACGATGCCGAAGGCAAAAAATCAAAGTCAGAAGTCGGCGTATAAAGGACGAAGTCCCATTAGTTTAAAGTATCAAAGGGCGGAATTTCCTTATTTATTATTCACTACATAGTGACAAATAAGCGAAAGATTTAAATACTAGTAAAGATCATTTTACCATATATGATACCTCAAAAAAGACTAGTAGCAAAAAATCCAGAAGAACAAATACGAGAAGTAGTTGGATTTCTATCAGAAAATGGATTAGAGCCAGAAAGTCTTTTGTATAGGGTATTTAATTCTGATGAAACCAATTTAGTATTATCTACAGGAACAGATAGAAATGGGACACCAAAAAGAAAGCAAACCGACTCTAAATATATAATTCGTGGACAGAGTCAGCCTGAAAGACCATTTTATGAAGAAATGGGCGCATCTAGCTGGGATGAAATGTTAGGTTATGATAAGAAACTTCATGGAATAGGTTTGACTAGGAGAGATGGTTTATGGTGTTCAGGATTAGAAGGATTGGGAAAAAATCTTGATTCTAATCATGATGTTGTTGTTCCTGGAAAGGTTGGTATTGCAGTTTATGATCCATCTAAATTGGTTGAAATGGGTGTTGAATTTTATGCTTTCAAAGAACCTCAAAGAAAAGTGGATGCTTTGGTTGCAGTTGCAAGTGATAAAATTGGCGTGCAACCATTTGAAACAAAGCATCTAGAATATCTTGTTGGGGTCTAGAAATTCCGCCCTCTTCTAAAATTAGCCGACTTCTGATTGAATATAACAAGTTATATCTAAACTCTGCTGAATCTTAAATGCAGAAAGATTCTAGGTGATAAATATTTAATGTCGTAAATAGATAATTCTCATTCACAACTCACCGCCCATTTGCAAGTCCCATAATCTTTTATACAAGCCACCACGTTTGTTAGCAAGATCTTTATGCGTACCTGTTTCAACTATTTTACCATTTTGAATTACTACAATAATGTCTGCTTTCATAATTGTTGAAAGTCGATGTGCAATCATGATTGTAGTTCTACCTTTCATCAACTTCTCTAAATCGTTTTGAATTTCTCGTTCGGTTTCTGAATCTAAAGCGGAAGTAGCTTCGTCTAGGATCAATATTTTCTTATCAGCTAATAAAGCCCGAGCAATTGAAACTCGTTGTTTTTCTCCGCCAGATAATTTTACTCCTCTTTCACCAACAATAGTTTTTTCTTTCTTTGGTAATCTAGCAATGAATTTGTCAAGTTGAGCAAACTTAATTGCTTTCCAAATCGCACGATTACTCGCTTGTGGATTAGCATAAGCAATATTGAACCAGATTGTATTGTCAAACAATAAAGGTTCTTGTGGAACAACACTCATACTGTTATGTAATGATTCTTGAGTCACTGTACTCACATCTTGTCCATCAATTGATATTTGACCTTGATCAATATCAAATAATCTGTAAAGTAATTTGATGACAGTAGTTTTTCCTCCTCCAGAAGGTCCAACCAAAGCAATTTTTTGATTTTTCTTAATTTTTAAATTAAAATCTTTGATTACTTTTCTTTGATTTTTTTGTGGTTGTTCATTTACAGGATAGGTGAAATATACATTCTCAAAATCAATTTTACCATCACTCACTTTTATTTTTTTAGCGTTAGGTACATCTACTACTTCGTTCTTTTCTTTAAATGTTTCAAATAACGCAGAAACATCAACGTTACATCTGATAAAATGTCGATAACCATGCAAAAAGTTAAAGAGTTGTGGTACTAACTTCCAAACTGCTGAAAAGATTAATGTGATTGTTCCTAAAGTTAATTCCCCTCTAACAAAACCCATGAAACTAAAATAAAACATAAATGCGGTTCCCAGAGTAATAATAAAAGATTGGATTCCAATATAATAGGAAAAAATATCCCAAAATTTTAGTCTGGCACTTTTTAAATAATTTGAAAGTGAAGCAAAATAACTTTGTGTTCTTTTTTCTTTACCAAAATATTTTACCGTTTCGATGTTCATATAAACATCGCTAATATTTTGTTTAAGGATATCTTCTCGGTAATTGGCTTCATTTTGGGGCTTTTTTTGTTTGTTAGTAATAATTATCCCAGAAGTAATAAATGCAATAATCATTATAAATAGCACTAAAGCAGTTGTAAAATCAAAATAAACTATTACTCCCAATGATAAAACGATTCTAAAAAATACGCCAATAAAATTGAACATGATGGAATCAAGTAATCCTTCAATCTTACCTACACCACGAGTAAATTGTGAAATCATTGAACCAGTTTTTTTGTTAAGATGATACCGGTAAGATAAATTTAACACGTGCCAGAATGAACTCTTTTCAATATCATTCATTATTTTTCCTTCTAGGCGGTTAAATAATTTAATTCTGACATACCATAATCCTGCTCCCATAAAACCGCGAACAAGAACAAATAATCCTAATATTGTTAATAGGAACGAGATAAATCCATCAATGTCAACTAATCCCTGAGAATAATCTGCGGCTTTATCTATTAAAAATTTAAAAATAAAGTTGTCAAAGAAACTTGTTAATTCTAAAGTTAGAGCTAGTAAAATAATTACTAAAGCCAGTAATTTATATTTGCGTAGATAACTCCAAAGTACTTTAAGATTATATTTAGTATTAACCTCATATTTCTTTAAATCGTATCCTTTAACCATTATATTGTTAAATAACTTTTAATATATAAATTTTAGCTTCTTTTTCTCGAATATTTTTCTGGAAAAGTATTTATATCACTTCCTATTTTAGCAAATAAGATGATTACAATCAAAGAAATGAAAGTATTGGAAGAGCAAGCTGTACAGCAAGGTATTTCTATTTTGGAACTAATGGAGAATGCTGGTAAAGCTGTTTTTGAAACTGTTAAAGAGAAATATGATCTTGATGGTCGACAGGTTGTTATTTTCTGCGGACAGGGAAATAATGGTGGCGATGGTTTTGTAGCGGCAAGATATTTTGCAGAAGAAACTAATGTTTTAGTATTATTTTTTGGCGATAAAGAAAAGTTATCTGAAGAAGCAGAAGTTAATTATAACAAAATCAAAGGGATGGTTATTAAAATTAGGGATCAGAAAGAATTGGAAGAATTTCATTTCCAAGATAAAGATTATATTTTTATTGATGCGTTATTAGGAACAGGCATCTCCGGATTAGTCAGAGAACCTTTCTCATCTGCGATTGATTTGTTTAATTCAATTAACGCTGAGAAAATTGCTGTTGATATTCCTTCTGGATTAGATGCAGACACTGGCGATGTTTTAGACAAAGCGTGTGTTGTAGATTTAATTGTCTGTTTTCATGACTTGAAGAAAGGTTTAGAGATCCATAAAGATAAAACTGTGGTTGTGGATATTGGCATTCCTGATGGCAGTATTAAGATTGAGAAAGTTTAAAAGTAATTACGATAATTAACTATTAAAATGATTGTAGGCGTAGTAGGAAAAGCTAATGTTGGAAAAAGTACGTTCTTTAAAGCTAGTACTTTAGCAGAAGTAGAGATAGCTAATTATCCATTCGCAACGATTGATCCTAATACCGGTGTGGGTCATGTTAAAGTTAAAGATCCGGCAAAAGATTTTGATAAAGTATCCAATCCTCGAAATGGATTTGTGATTAATGATTCTCGGTTTGTGGGAGTACAAATGATTGACGTTGCTGGTTTAGTTCCAGGTGCACATCTTGGACACGGGATGGGTAACCAATTCTTAGATGACTTAAGACAAGCAGACGTTCTTATTCATGTTATTGATGTAGCAGGAACAACTAACGAGAAAGGTGAATCAATTAATCCTGGCGAGTACGATCCTGCTAATGATGTAAAGTTTTTAGAAGTTGAGTTAGACATGTGGTATCTAGG
>JABHRR010000076.1 GCA_018670095.1 Candidatus Woesearchaeota archaeon | reverse complement strand
AGGAATTTCATCAGTTCTAGATTCTTTTTTGTTTAATTCTTTTCTTGTCAGGCCAGCTTTTTCTGCTGAAACAATTAACGCTGCTTCTGTAGGGTCACCAAGAACTTCTCTCTTATCTTTTGGACCTGAAAATTGAGCATCATTACATAAAGTTCCAACTTTCAATAATTTGTGTAACAATTCTGGATTGGCTAACTTTTTGTTAATTGCAAATATTCCTCTTGGTTCATAACCGGAACCAGTAACTTCATATTCAACATCATTAGCATAAATTTTAGTAACGGTCATTTCATTATGGGTTAACGTTCCCGTTTTATCTGTACAAATAACATTAACACTACCTAAAGTTTCTACGCTAGGTAATTTTCTTACTAAAGCGTTCTTTTTAATCATCTGTTGAACACCTAAAGCCAAAGAGATGGTAATTACTGCTGGTAACCCTTCTGGGATTGCGGCTACAGCAAGAGCAATCGCTGTTAAGAACATCGTTTCAATTGCATGACCAGAAAATATTCCGGCAAAGAAAATCATTACTGCTACAACAATAACGGCAATGGTAAGATATTTTCCTAATTGTCTTAGTTTCTTTTGTAACGGAGTTTGTTTCTCATGAGCTTCTTTGATTAACGTAGCAATTTTTCCAACTTGAGTTTGCATTCCTGTTCCGGTTACAACTGCTCTGCCTCTTCCTTGAGAAATTATTGTGGCAGCATAAACCATATTTTTTCTATCTGCTAATGCTGTTTTTTCAGCAAGTTTATTTGCTACTTTTGTTATTGGCTGAGATTCTCCAGTTAATGGGGCTTCTTGAGTTTGTAAAGTGTGAATCTCTATTAATCTTGAATCTGCTGGAACTTTATCACCAGTTTCTAATACAATAATATCTCCCGGAACTAAATATTTACTTTCAATCTTAATTTCTTTCCCGTTACGAAGAACTTTAGCTTTTGGAGAAGCCATTTTCTTTAAGGCTTCAATTGCTTTTTCTGCTCTGTACTCTTGCATAAATCCTAGAACAGCATTAAGAACAACAATTACTGCAATTACAATTGCATCTGTAATTTCATTTAAGAAGATTGAAACTACTAAAGCGAATAATAAGATCCAGATTAATGGGCTAGCAAACTGTTCTAAGAAAATCTTGACTGGACTTACTTTATGTTCAGTTTTCAGTTCATTTAAACCGTAAGTTTGTTGCCGATGTTCAGCTTCAGAATTGCTTAAGCCTTTCTTTGTAGATTTAAGTACTTTTAATGCGTTCTCTTCATCCAATGCATGATAGTTTACAGAATTTTCCATTGTTCACCCTTTTATATAGTTTAATAGAATATTAAATATTATAAAAATGTTTGGTATTAAAATCCTTCTAAGAAAAAACTTCTAAAACAGAATCTTGTCTTCTTTCTTCAACATTTTTTTCGTGTTCTATCCTAGTATCCCTATCTCCTTTCAATTTTTCATAGCCGGTTACGAACGCTTCTCCCGCCCAACAAACATGATCAATTGCTCTAATCATTTTATTAACAGGCATTTCTGGAGTTAATTCCATAGAGAAAACATTATTTTGATATTCTTTTGGTTTAACTGGTGCGGGTAAATGTAGATTCACTCCATTATGACTTCCCCTAATTACCGTCCCATCTTTATGAGAAATTCCAACTTGATACTTTTCCTTCAATTGATCCATAATTTTTGTTAAATCTCCCGATTTAATATCAGTAGTTGTTTTTAACACACTATAATTCATCGTTGCCCCTGGAGGTTGATAAGTTACAGTTGCAGAAGTATGCATCGCAGTTAAACATTCAGTATCTTCATAATTGCAAATTAATATCCCTAAATCTCCTTTTTTCCCATCAAGGGGCCTACTAATAATTTTTGGACTTGGTCTAGTTAGTTGATGCATATCTATAGTTGGAAAACCATTACTATTTTTTTCTTCCTTTTTGCCTTCTTTCTTTGCAGGGGCTTCTTTTTCCCATTTTGCTAGTGCCGCACTATGTTCAGCTTCATATTGACTTTCAAGTTCTCTGACGCCTTTTTCTTCTTCTGCCTCTTCTTTTTCAAATTCTAAATAATCTTCTAAAGAAACCCTTTGATAATTTATTCCAATTGGTAATTTTTTAACAGTAACTGGATTTGCTTTAATCAGCAAACCATTTTCAAATTTATAAGTGATAGAAGCATGAATTGTTGGAATATTAAACTGTCCCTCTATTTCGGTATAGGCAGTAACGTTTCTCTCATATTCTCCAAAATCTAATTTAGAAATAACTTCTCTTAATTTTTCATCTGCAAATTCTTTTGTTGTCATTTTAACTTAAATGTTTATTTTGGCAATATAAATATTTGTGTGCTGGAGAATAAATATTGGTTAAACTTTCTCCATCCGCCACAATCCAACATCTACCATCTTCACTGGCTTCTTGTGATGCATGAACGTAGCTTTAATCGGAAAATCGTATCTCCAGAAGTTAGTAATCTCAAATTTAAAGTCTTTCGCAATCGCTTCCACAAACGCTTTCGTAGAATATTTGTGCATCGAATAAACAACTTTAGATACAGAAAAAGCTTTCTCTAAAAACTTCTTATCAGCATGTTCTGTTTTAGTTCCAAATGGCGGGTTTTGAACAGTAATATCTACTTCTTCATCAAACAAGCTAATATCATTAATAATAAACTCCGCTTCACCAATCTCATACTCTTCTTTGATTTGATTGTAATTGTCCATACATAACTTCATCGCTGATTCATCCATATCAACAAAGTAAATTTTCTTTGCTCCCATTAATAATAAAGCAATTCCTATGATTCCTGGTCCAGAAGCCGCATCTAAGAAAGTCTTACCAGCAACCTCTCCGCGTAAAGCCATCTGCCAGATCCAATCTGCGGCAATGGTATCTGGAGTTGCATACTGTTCCAACTCTAACGATGGTTCTGAAAAATTCTTTAGTTTGCTTAACTGTACTTCTAAATCTTTCTTTGACCTAACCATCAGTAAGAAGAAATAGTAATTGTTTTTAAGAGTTTTGTAAATTGAACCTTTCAGAAAATTAATCCCTTTAATAACCTTTTCTAACTACATAAAAATAACTACACGTTGCAAAATCGAAACATATTTAAACCCTTAAGATTTGTTTAAATAACGGGTGGTAGTAAGAGAACAGTCATTTTTGTCTGTTCTTTCTAAGAGGGGTTTATACTAAAAAAAATGTCAAACCTATATAAAAGCATTCGTGGAGAATTTCATAACGTTAGAAACGCTTTAGAAGAACATCTCTCAGCAATTAATGAAAATACTTCTGAAATTCAAACTATGTTTGACTACCTTCAAGAACTTGATTTAAAGATTGAAAAGTTATCTTCTAGAATAGATCATTTACAATTATCTCAGGGATGCAATTTGGATAAACCTGAAGTTGAATCTTTAAACCATACTGAAAGGAAAGTCTTCTTAACTCTTTATACTGAAGAGCAACCTTTATCTTTCCAAGAAATTGGAAACCGTTCCCAATTACCTAATTCTTTAATACCCGAATGCATTTCTAGTATCTCTGCTAAAGGCATTCCGCTTTGCAGAACTTTCTGTAATGGCCAGCTATTCATAAACATCGATAAAAACTTTAAAGAAATGCAAGCCAAAGAAGGTTTGATCAATCTGAGCCTAGAAAGCTTTATGTGAGTATTCTAATGGTTATTCTTCAAAACAACTTTTCCACTATACACATCTTTAAATATAAACTACTCTAAAATAGTAACTATGGGGTTGGTTAAAGTATTTTTAATTGTATTTTCAGTACTATTGGTAATCTTTTCAATCGGAGTTATTTCTTTATCAGATAAACAAATTCCCGCAAATTTTCTAGGAAGTAATGAATTATTCTCACCTAGCGATTGGGTTAAAGAAAACCAAATTAAAGTTTATAAAAATAAAATAACTTTGGATATTGAAGATGCTTCTTGGGCAACTTTTACCAATACCAATTCTATGGATCCGTTTATTGATGAAAATTCTCATGCAATTGAAATTCTGCCAGATGATGCAACCCAAATTAATGTGGGCGATGTTATTTCTTATCAAAGCAGTTACGGGACAATCATTCACAGAGTAACTGAAAGAGGAGAAGATGAAGAAGGAATATATTTCTTGGTCAAAGGCGATAATAACAAATTCGAAGATCCGTTCAAAGTTAGATTCGATGATGTTAAAGGTGTTGTAGTTGCCGTTGTTTATTAGAAATTATCATTTAATTTTTCGATTACAAATTCTTCTAAACCAATATTTCTATCAGTTTCATACCATTCTGAACCAATACCTGTAGAACTAGTTCCTAAAGTTTTTTGAAAAGAAAGATCATCATATTTAGTTCTAACAATAATTAATTCTCCGTTGAGAGTATTTTGGTCACCCAATCTTAAAGCTTCATCAGAACAAGTAGTAAAATTCTTCCCTTTAGGGATTACTCTTTCTTCATTCCATTCTTGCCATTCTAAATGGCTCATTCCACGATATAATTCCATTGTTAAAACTGTTTAAGGGCACGCCCGATAGTCGAATCAACTAAACCTCGTTGGCTTAATCCCAAAAGCTTCTCAGACTTGCAACCCTCTGAACATGAAACTCAAAGGTTATGGCTGCTTTCTTCCGAATCTGACCAGATTCCCAGTAAGCCCATCCCAAAGGACAAGCCGTCAGCAAAGACAATCAGGACCAACAAAACAAAACTGACCCTTCCGCGGGCTTCGACTCTGTCTAAAGCGTGTTGACAGTAACAAGAGAACGCTAACCTCCCAGCCTAGCTTTCCCCACAGTTAATTTAAGTAGAAATTGTCTTGATTTTATTTAAACTTTTGCTTTATCCCTACCAGAATTGTTTTAATCTCTTCTTTCTTGAAGGTAACCTTAATTTTTCCAAAGCCTTAGCTTCCAACTGACGAATTCTTTCTCTAGTTACTCCAAAGTCTACTTTGATTTCATCTAATGTGTATCTTTTCTCTTCACCAATCCCAAACCTCTTTCGAATAATTTTTTCTTCTCTTGGCGTTAAAGTTGCTAATACATCTCGAATAGATTCTGATAATTCTTGTTGAACATATGATTCTTCTGGGCCAGGAGTCTTTCTAGCTAATTCAACCATGATTCCTGTTTTATCTAAAGGGATTCCTATTCCAGAAAATTCGTCTTTTTCATTTTTACTTTTGAATTCACTATCAAAAGAATATTCATGCTGATTAACTATTTTACTTTTTTTAATTGCATTTACTAATTTTTCAAAAGACATACTTTTTTTAACTTTATCTGATAATGTTTGATGATACATATATTTGGCTAATTCTTCAACACCAGGTTGTTTTCCTAAAATATGCATCAATTCAACTTCTGCACCATAACATTGAGCATTAAATTCATGGACATGAACCGGAATATTAATACATTTTCCAAGATGAGCAATACCTCGATTAACATATTGTTTAACCCACCAAGTAGCATAAGTTGAAAATTTATAATTTTTGGTGTGGTCAAAACTGTCTACTGCTTTCATTAACCCTAAATTACCTTCTGGAATTAATTCTTCTAATGATGGTCCTCGGTCCATAAATCTTTTGGCAATACTAATTACTAATCTTAAATTGCTGTTAATAAAATATTCTCTTGATTTGAATTCTTTTTGTAATTGATTTTGAAGATATTCTTTCACTTTAACATTTTGATCAATTTTTTCTTTAAAATAATCTCGAGAGGATTCATCTTTAGACTTTTCCATTTCATTTTCATAAAAAAGAATATTATTTTCCATTTCTGGGATGAGATTAGTTGCCGTTTCTCTAATTACTTCTCGGTAACTGTTTACTTTAATTTCTGGGTTGTCATCATGATTTTGAAGATTTCTGTTAATTTGACCTAACGTATCTTCACTAAAATATAATTCTTTAAACATTTGGTTATAAATCTCTTCTCTATCCTCATTAGAATTTTCAGTTTTATCTAACAATTTTTCTAAGTTTGAAATCACCCGGTAAGTTTCATTTTCTTTTAAACACCCACTTCCTTTTTCTAGAATCTCTTCTCTTTTTTTTACAGAATACCTTTTTCTAATTCTTCCTTTTATCGCTACTAACCCAAAATGTTCTTGATTTTCACGATCATAATCACAAATCGCATAGAAAATATTTTGATGATGTTCTTCAATCTTAATTGCTAGATTTAATTCTTCTTTTTTTGTTAATAATGGGTGTTTTCTTGTTTCAGCAAGATAACAGCTAAAAGCATCAGTTGGCTCTTCTAAGACGGGTTCTTCATTTTTCTTTAATTGAATTAATTCTCCCATTATTATCTCCTATTCCTCTAAAAATGTCTTTAACCTTCCACTTCTCGTTGGATGTCTTAACTTTCTTAAAGCTCCTGCTTCAAGTTGTCTAATTCTTTCTCTAGTTACTCCAAATTCTTGCCCTATCTCCTCTAAAGTATGCTCTTCATCTTCTCCAATCCCAAACCTCATCCTTAATACTTTTTCTTCTCTTGGCGTTAAAGTAGAAAGAACACTTCTTGTTGTAGTTGCTAATCCAGATTCTATACAATAATTTTCTGAGATATTTTTTTCTTGATCCTTAATGAAATCTATTAATGCAGTGCTATCTTCTATTCCTATGGGTTTATCTAAACTAAGAGTGTCATTAGCAACAACAGCAACATTTTCCATCTTTTCTTTAAAACTATCTGCCGTTTCATAATTACTACGCCTTTCAGGCATTAAGTTGCCAACAACATAAGTTGAAACTTCATCTTTTGTTGGTTCCCTTTTTAACTCCTTTCTAAGAATCCTACATGCTTTTTGTGACCATTTCAAATCCATCAGAACATTGGTAGGCAATCTTATCGTTTTAGCATTATAATCAATATTTCTTGTTATAGCTTGTCTAATCCACCAACTAGCATAGGTTGAAAATTTATGTCCTTTTCGGTAATCAAATTTTTCTACTGCTCTCATCAAACCAATATTTCCTTCCGAAACTAAATCCCCCATTAACACTCCTCTTCCTTTGTAGTATTTAGCCATACTTACTACTAATCTTAAATTTTTTTTAATCAGGGTATGTTGGTATTTTTGGATTTGTTCAACACTATTTTTTGAATCTATAACCATCTCTTCTAATTCTGTTTTCTTTTCTCGGTAAAACAATACCTCATTATCGGTTTCTGCTTTAGAGATCATTTTATTATAATGAGCAAGAGTGTTTTTAGTTTCTTCATTAATCCGTTCAATAGTATTGACAATTATTTCTCTATACTTCCCAGCACCCCCTTCAAGTCTATTTACACCAGTAAGTTCATCATTATCAGAACTTTCAAATTCAAGTTCATCTACGTTTTCTAGTTCGAAATCATCATACTCTGACCAATGTAATAATTCAAAAAGCCATCCCTTAGCTTTTCCCATTTCATTTTGTTTTTCATAATCTTTACTAACTTTTACAATTACATCTTCTAATTCAGAAATCATTCGGTAAGGGTCATCTATTTCCAAATAACTAACCCCTTCTTCTAAAATTTTTTCTTGTTTATCTTCTTCATAACTTTTAACCAATTCTTCTAATAAGATAGAAATTCCAAACATTCCCTCGTTTTCTACTCCTTCTCTCTTATAATCACAAATAGTATCTACTAAACTTCGATATGACTCTTCAATTCTTTTAGAAATATATATCTCCTCTTCTCTAGTCAGTAAAGTTTCTTTTCCAATATCATCAAGATATAATCTAATATTATCTCCTTCAAGCTTCTTTGGTTCTATTTTTTTCTTTTTTAGAATTATTTTACTCATTTTTTATTAGTGATGAAAGAATATATAAAAACTTATCCTCTATTATTTATTCTTCCAAAAAAGGTTCTAACCTTCTCCTTCTTGTTGCATGTCTTAATCTTCTTAAAGCAATAACTTCGATTTGTCTAATCCTTTCTCTAGATACATTAAAACTTTTACTTGTTTTTTCTAAAGTGTACGCTTCTTCTTCGCCAATCCCAAACCTCATCCGAATAATTTTTTCTTCTCTTGGTGTCAGTGTAGAAAGAACTTTTCTGGTTACTAATTCTAATTCTTTTTTTGAATATTGTTTTGTAGGGTCATAATTGTCATTTGGATTTTCAATAAAATCTATTACTTCTGCATCCTCATTAACTTTCTTATCTAACCGAACCATTGCACCGGTTGCCCCTTTAGCTTCCTGTATTTTCATTTCAAATTTTTCTGCAGTTTCATTTTCACGTTTTCCAGATAAAAAATGGTCTGCCACATAATTAGAAATTTCATTTTCAGTAGGTTCTCTTCCAACTTTCTCTTCAATGACTTTAGACGCTTTTTTATGCAACATTAAATTAGCAATAACAGATACTGGCAATCTTATATCTCTAGAATTATTTTTAATATCATACATTATTGATTGTCTAATCCACCAAGTGGCATAAGATGAAAACTTATTTCCTTTTCGATAGTCAAACTTTTCTACTGCTTTCATTAAACCAATATTTCCTTCTGAAATTAAATCGTCTAATGCCAATCCTCTTCCTTGATATCGTTTAGCGATATTGATTACTAATCCTAAATTTCTTTCAGCCATACCATGTTTGTTTTTTTGAATTTCTCTGATTATTTTTTTAGAATTTTTGACCATCTCTTCAATTTGACTTTTCTTTTCTTGATACTGTAACATTTCCTCTTCAGTTTCTGCTTTGAAAATAAATTTATTATAATCTGCAACAGTATTCTTTGTTTCATCAATAATACGTTCAACAGTACTAATTATAACTTGTCGATAAGTTTCAACAGTTTCTTCAACCCTAAATGTTTCCTTAATTTCATCTTCATTATTTTGTTCAGAATATTCTGACCAATGTAATAATTCAAAAAGCCAATCTTTAGCTTTTTCCTTTTCATTACTTCTTTTCCGTTTACTCCCTCTTACAATTACATCTTCTAAATCAGAAATTATTCTGTAAGGGTTATCTATTGGTAGGTCTTTTGCTTTTCTTCTCTGAACTTTTTTTTCTTTGTTCTCAATATCTAAGTTGGCTAATTCATCTAATAAAATAGAAATCCCATATAATCCTTTAGAATCATTTTCTTTTTCGTAATCACAAATAGTATTTACTAAACTTCGATAAGAATCTTCAATTCTTTCATAAATATCTACTTCTTCTTCTCGACTCAGTAAACCTTTCTTTCCAATATGTTTTAAATACGTTTTGAAGAAATCACTGTTTGGTTGTTCTATTTTCTTTGATTTTACAGTCATTTCCCCCATATTATTGGATTATTAGAGCTCATTTAAAAACTTTATTTAAGAATGATTACTTTTCCACGTCCTTTCTTAATTCGCTCAATTTTACCTTTGTGTTCTAACTCTGTTAAAATTAAACTTACTTTAGATTCAGAAATATCTAACATTTCTTTCCGAAGAGTTTTCTGATGAATCCGGCCATCATTTTTCTTAATAATTTCAATTACTCGATCCAAATATCCAGGCTCGTTATCAATTTCTTCTTGATGCTCTGCAGTTGTTTTTCTATTTTCTGCTTTGTGATGTCTTCTGAATTTGCTAAGTGAACCAAACTTTTTTCTCACCCAAAATAATCTGATCAATAAAGCAAGTAGAATTAACCCTCCCAAAATATATCTCCAGATAGCATATTTACTATCTTCAATAACATCTTCGGTAAAGAATTGTTCTTCTGTATCCTTCCAAAGATCATCTTCATCAGTAAAATCATCTAATAAGAAAACATCAAAAACATTTGTTCCAGTAACTTTAATTTCTTCAGATGTAGCAATAAACCCTTTCGTAGCGGTAAGGGTATAATCTCCAACCTCTAATTCAAAAGTATAAGTTCCCTCTTTAGATAAGTATTTCTGATTATCAATCTCTATTAACACATCTGTTTCCAGTTCTAAGTTAGAACCATAGATGCTTCCTTTAAGAGTTGCCGCTGAAACTAATGGGATCAATAATATAATTAATACAAATAACAATAGTTTATGCTTCATTTATGAGAAGAAAGTTTATTTGCTATAAAAAGCTTGTTGAATTTAAGTGTTATTTATTTGATTTAAAAATTTAAGTTGTGCTTCACGATATATTTTCATGTTTTCAGGAAATGGTTTTTCTTTTTCTATAATTTTAATTGCTTTTGTTATTGGCATCAGTTTTTCACCTTCCCAATAATCTTCATGTTGTTCTTCATTTTTTTTAAATTCTATAATGGTTCCAGAAAAGAAATGCATCTCTTCACCTTTATATTTTTTATATCTTCTTTTTTGTTTTTCTGATCTTGCCCAATTTTTATCCCAGACAAATTGAATTATTTCTAAATCTTTAACTGGTAATTGGATCATGGCACCAGTTTCTTCAAGTGTTTCACGTACTACTGCAGAATCTGCATGTTCTCCTTTATCAATTCCACCACCAGGAAAAACAAGATAACCTTTACCAGTATCTTGTGCTAATATCTTCTTATCTTTAGTAATAAAATATCCCTCACAATTTCTTCTAAATGGTAATGTGTTTCTATCCATGAATAAATGAAAGTTTATTTGTTATAAAAAGCTTGTTGAAATTATATCTTTAGAACAATTTATAAATCTTTAATGATAACTTAAGAACATCATGGTTAAAAATTATTCTTCTAATATCTGGAAATATTATTTGTTTATCATCTTTGGAAGAATTGAACTAACTGTATCTATTTTTGTATTGTTCTTCTTAGCAAACAATCTTAATATGACTCAAGTCATGATTTTGGAAACTATTTTTACTATTGCTTTATTCTTTTTTGAAATTCCCAGTGGAGCTTTTGCAGATAAAGTTGGTAGAAAAACATCTTTAGTTCTCTCCAATCTTTCACTATGTATCTCGTTTGTGATTTTTGGACTTGGAAATAGCTTTTTTGCTTTTATGATTGCTCAAATATTTACAGCTTTATTTTGGGCATTGAAATCCGGTGCAGATTCTGCTTTTATTTATGATTCTTTAAAAGAACTCAAACGAGAAAAGGAATATTCAAAAATATTTGGAATTGGAAGTTCTATTTGGATGTTTATTTTAGCATCTCTTGGTTTAGTTAGTACTTATCTTTCAACATACTTAGGTTTTAGAATGTTATTCTTTATATCTGCCGGGTTTTTCTTTATCGGATTCTTAATTGCATTAACATTTAAAGAACCTCCAATCCATAAACACTTGCAAGAGCCTAATTATTTTAAACATATTGGTAATGCTCTTAAATTCACTTACAACCATAAAATAGTTAGAAACTTAATCATTTATTACGGTTTATTTGCTGCCTTAAGTCATTTAACTTATTTCTTAATTCAACCTTATTATGATTTTTCAGATCTTTCAATAAATGTTTTGGGTATAGCAATAACTTGTTATTTCCTTTTTGCAGGTTTTGGATATCTTTCTGCCCAATATTTTATTAATAAGTTTACCCAGAATAAACTTTTATTTACCCTTTTATTTTTAGGTAGTATTTCATTTATTTCTATTTATTTCTTTTCTCCGATAATTGCCATAATATTTATTTCATTAATGTCTTTCGTAAGTGGAGTCAGAGATATTTTTATAGAAAAAGGAATTCACGCCCATACTGATTCTCATCATAGAGCAACAGTGATTTCAATTCAAAGTATGTCTAGAAGTATAATGTATGCCGTATTTGCACCTTTAATTGGTCTATTTACTGATATATATTCTCCTGCAGCCGCTTTTTTAATGATGGGGATAGGATTATTTATCTTTTTAATTTACGTTACTTTTCTTTTTAAATTGCATCAGAAATCGCCAGTTCTTTAGTTATTTGCT
>JABHRR010000075.1 GCA_018670095.1 Candidatus Woesearchaeota archaeon | reverse complement strand
GGTTATGACGCATATCTAAATGTCTAATATTGGGGTTAGGGTAAAAACAAAAAATAGCTTGATCATCATGTGCTGGGCCAACAAGATATTCAGATTGATATCTAGCAACTTTAAATTCTAAAGGATACTTACTCCCCCTAAATCCAATTGCTTTGATTCCTAAACCACACTCAGAATCTGCTAATATTTCCAAAGCATCTGGTAATTTTTTCATTTTAAGATTGAAATAGTTAATTACTATTTAATAATTTGTTTAGTATAGAAGTATGATTGTATACAAAAACAATTAACTTTCTTACCGTTACTTATATAAATAATATAATATTCTTTACTTCTATGAACTTCCAACAGGAAATAATTAAACTTTTAGTAAAAGAAACTAAATTGAAGAAAGCAGAGTTAGAAAATCTGATCTCAGTACCGCCAGATCCAAAGTTAGGCGATTACGCTTTCCCTTGTTTCAAGTTAGGTAAGAATCCTAAAGAAGCTGCTGAAATGCTTAAGAAGAAATTAAAGTTGCCAAAATTTCTTTCTGGAGTGCAGGTTGTTGGTCCATATTTAAATTTCTACGTGAAAAATGAAGTAATTACAGAAGAAACGTTAAGCAAGATTACTAAAAATAAAGAAGATTATGGGAAACAAGATATTGGAAAAAAACAGAAAGTAGTATTTGACTTTTCATCCCCTAACATTGCTAAACCATTTGGCATTGGCCATTTAAGAAGTACAGTTATTGGTTCATGTTTATACAAAGTACACAACTTTTTAGGGTACAAATCTGTTGGAGTTAATCATCTTGGAGATTGGGGCACACAATTCGGAAAATTGATTGTCGCTTTTAATAAGTGGGGTAAAGAAAAAGAGTTAGAAAAAGATCCAATCAAATATTTATTGAAATTGTACGTTAAGTTTCATGAAGAAGCTGATAAAGATGATACATTAAATGATGAAGCAAGAGAAGCTTTCAAACAATTAGAAGAAGGAAATGAAAAATATTTGTCTCTCTGGGAATCATTTAAAGAATTAAGTTTAAAAGAATTCAAAAAGATATATCAAGTCCTTGAAATTGAATTTGATTCTTATCATGGAGAAGCATTCTATAATGACAAGATGGAAAAAGTAATTAATAATCTTAAAAAGAAAAAGTTAACTGAACTTTCTCAGGGAGCATTAATTGTTGATTTAGAAAAATATAAAATGCCTCCTATTTTATTAGAGAAATCAAATGGTGCTACAACTTATCATACCCGAGATTTAGCAGCAGCCAATTATCGTCTAAAACAATACAAACCAATAAAATTAGTTTATGTAGTTGGCAGCGAACAAAAATTACATTTCAGACAATTGTTTAAAGTATTAGAACTATCAGGAGAAGATGTTAGTAAATTCACTCATGTTGATTTTGGATTATTCAGGTTTCCAGAAGGAAAAATGTCTACTAGAAAAGGAAAAGTCATATTCTTAGAAGAAGTTTTAGATAAAGCAATTAAATTAACAGAAAAAATTATTGAAAAGAAGAATCCTAACTTAAAAAATAAAAAAGAAGTTGCAATCCAAATAGGAGTGGGAGCAATAATTTTTGCAGATCTAAGTAATGACAGGACTAGAAACATTGATTTTGATTGGGATAGAATGTTAAGTTTCGAAGGAGAAACAGGACCTTACGTCCAATACACTCATGCTCGTGCTTGTAGCATCTTAAGGAAAGCTGAGAAGAGTTTTACAAAAGTAAATTATTCGTTGTTAAACAATGAAGAAGAATTAGCAGTAATTAGGTTATTGTACGATTTCCCAGCAGCAATTGAAAAAGCAGCTAAAGATTACAAACCACATCACATTGCAAATCATTTAATTACTTTAAGTCAAGCATTTAATGAATTCTATCATAAATGTCCCGTTATTTCTGAGAGAGATGAACAAATGAAAGCTCGTCTGCTGTTAGTAGATTCTGTACGGCAAGTTCTTGAGAATGGCTTAGGATTGTTAGGGATTAAAGCTCCGGACGAGATGTAGAAATAACTTCTATAAGAGATAAATGTTTATTAATAAACAAATAAATCTTTTTATAATGGAAAATGCCCTAGAAGAATTGAAATGGAAAAATAAAGTTTATCATGGACAAATTAGAGCTTTACTAGAGGTAGAAGATTTATCTGATGTTGTTTTAAGAGAAGAAATCCCTGCAGAAAAAATTAGAGAAGGTTTGAAAGGTTTAAAAGCTGGCCAATATGATAAAATTCTTTTTGAAAATGGAGGAAAAATAGAAATTGTTGGATGGAGGATGAATTATGTGCTTCCTTTTGAAATGGTCGCTTTATCTTACTTGAAAAAGAACTGGTTTACTGAAGCAATAATAATGCAAACAATAAATCGCACTCATTATATTGATCGAAAAGATCGTCCACCAATTGGTGTACGCAATCCTCATTTCTGGAGAAACAATAATTATCAACCGAGAGATCCAACAAATGAAGAATCTAATAATCTAATAATTAATTTTGGAAGATTTATTAACAGGATAAACCTAAAGATTAACGCAGATTGGGATCTAAAAGCAGAAGAACAAAGAAATGAAGATGGTCCGGGATTATATAAAGTTCCTAGCGCTATGGGATATAAGTTAAAATAAGTATTTTCTCTTTTTTTGCAGTTTTTGATAGTAATAATTAAATAATCCAAAATTATTCTACTAAATATGCCCACTACTTCTAGTCTTGATGCAAAAGATAAAGCTATTTTGTACTGCCTCGATCAAGATGCCAGACAAGCAAACTCAATCATCGCTAAAAAGACAAGATTATCAAAAGAAGTGGTCAATTACAGAATTAAAAGGTTAGTTGACCAAAAAATTATCAGAAGTTTTTATGCAATCATTGACAATTCAAAATTAGGATATATGGTCTTTCGAGTTTTTATCAGATTTCAAGGTGTTGACATTGAGAAAGAAAAAGAAATCTTACATTTTCTTAGAAATTTAAAATCTGTAGGATGGGTAATTCTTCTAGAAGAAACGTACGATTTAGCAGTATTAATTTGGGCAAAAAATGTTTTTGAGTTCAAAGAAATTTTTGATCAAATTTTAGAAAAGCACGGCAGTTATTTCCAAGATAGTTTTGTTACCATTATAACACAAATTCATCATTACATGAACAATTACATTTATGATCAGAATGATCTTTTAGAGAGAGTTATTGGTGGTAAAACTAAAACTGTTTGTTTAGATAACACAGACTTGCAAATATTATGGTTTCTTTCTAAGAACGCCAGAGAACCGCTATTAAACATGGCTAACAAACTTAACGTAGCCCCAAACACAATCAAGCAGAGAATAAAAAACTTGAAAGAAAAGAAGGTTATTGTGGGTTTCAGGCCAAAGATTGATACTGGCCAATTAGGTTATCAGAATTATAAAATATTTATAAAATTGGCTGACGTTAATCCCAGAGTAAGATTAAGATTAAAAGAATATCTGAAACTGAACAGAAACGTAACTTACGTTACGGAAGCGATTGGGAGGTCAGATTTAGAGTTTGAAGTTCAGGTTAGAAGTAGTAGCGAGTTAAGAAAAAATCTAAAAGAGTTAAGAAGAAATTTTGGGCAATTAATTAGACATTACAGAACAGTTGTTGTTAATAAAGAATATGTTGTAGATTATTTCCCAGAGATTAAGAAAATCAAATAATTAAGTTCTGCTAATTAAATCATGATCTGAAACGAAATGCCTCAATCCCAAATATGGCCTCACTGGTTTAGCTACTTGACTAACAGCAATAATTGAATTTTCATGATAAAAGAAATCATTCTGCCAGCCAATGTTGGCCATCATGCTATTAAATTTATCTTCATCTAAAGTTCCGGAATCAATAACTAAAATGGCTTGAGCGTTAGGATGAATATTCTTGTTTAAATGGTGATCTTCCCGAACCAAATAAAACGATTTCATTTTTTGTTCACTATCATCAATTGTAATTAAAGGGTTTTTTGATAACAAATCGTCTGGATAGATTTGATAACGATTAGCGATACCTTTATTCAAAAATTCAATTGAAGATGGCTGACAATAATAACTCAAATCTTTTCGTGAATCTCCTTCTGTGATTAACAAATCTGGTTTATTGGCATGTTCTCTTACTTTAATCATCCATCTTTCTTCAGCGATTAAACTTTTTATCCAGGCAGATGTTCTTGTGAAGATATTTTGGTCATAATGAGGACCATACTTTCGCAGTGCAAAAATGTCTCTTTCCCGGGCATACATTTCCCACATGTTCGGTTGGTTAAATGGAGTTCCACCAAACATAGTAAGCAAGATTTGTCGATCCATTAAATCTCGAAGTTCTTTGAAATGTTCTGGAGAAATTTTAGTGAGATCAATGTTAAGTACCGGTGGCAAATCGGAAAGATCATAAAGTCCTTCTTGAACACAATGTAACAAAGCCAAATTTGTAACTTGTTCATTTCTGTCAATCAATAAAAGTTCTGCTTGACGATTGTCTTCTTCTCTAAGTCGTTTAACTAACAAACTTTCCTTTTTAGCCAAACCACAACCGCCAGCAACAACTAAAATATCTTCTTCTAAATAATCTTTTTCTAATAAGAAATCAAGAAACCCAGTATATTTCTTATTTTCAAATTTCCGATTGACTACCTCTTGATAATTAGCAAAAGCATGATAAGTTGAATAAAGATTTGCTTGTAATGGTCTTAAATCCCAAACATGAGTTATTTCTGCATCGTATTCTGTTTTAAGTTTCTTTCTTAACGAAGAATTTATTTTAGTAGGGCCTTTACTTAAAATATTATCTAGGATAGTTTTATTTTCTTGTTTCCTTTTAGAATAAACACTTAAACTTCCCAACATCGAACCAAAATGTCGTTCATCTTCTTCAGAAAGTTTTTTCTCTAAAAATTTACAATAAAGGTTCATAAAAGTAGTTAAACTGCCAATACCAACATCTTCAAAGATCCTAACATTTTTTTTAAATTCGTATGCTTTCTCTGGACCTAAACTAAGAGAGATATCATGTTCTTTTTTACGGATGTAGGGTTCTGGATCATCCAATTCTAAAAGATAAATTTTTTCACTAGTTTCTTCGATTTCTCTAGCAAGAATTTCTTTCTCAGAAGCGCGAAATTGCATTCTTTGATTAAGTTGTTTAACTGCCATTTCAGCAGTGGCAGGATATTGTTTATTGATTCCATTTAGGAAATTGTTAATCTCTTTATTGTTAAACAAATGATAATGTTCAGATATGGTCCTCATTAGTTCTGTTAAATGTTCAGCATCACCAATATTTTCAATAGCATCAGAAATAAATGTTGTTAGTGATGAGGGCACATAACGGGGCAATTTTGCTAAAGCAGAAACTACTTCTGGGTATGTTCCCATGACAAACTTTCTCCGAAATTGTTCCCATAATTGATAAGTTTCTGGATTACCTTTCTCAACAACACAACTTCTGTAGACATAAGAAGTTTCTGTAGCAATCTCTCCCAGGCGAGTAAACTGGGGCGGAAAAATAGGATTTTTTAATCTGCCATTTATTTCTGTTAAGAATGATTGTACTTCCTCAGAATTTCCCTGTAAAGTTAACGCTTTCTTTATTCCCTCTAAAGATGAATCAATATCATTAACCAAAGATTGTGAATCATAATTTACTTTTGAATCCTCAGCATCATGAACCCAAGATAAAAAAATACCATAAGCCCAATCAACACTTTCGGCAAACTCGTTCTTTAACCGTTCGTAATCAGAAAGATTAATTGCTAACTGATTAACAGAAGAAAAATAATCATTATATCTTTTCTTTGGCGGATGAGTAGCAGCATAATCAAAAATTTGGATTAATTTTGGATGAGGTTCCGGAGGTAAGGTCCTGGATAAATCTTTTAATGAATCTAAAATTATTTCATCTAGATGTTTTATTCTTTTTTGTCTTTTTTGTCTGGGAACCATACGAAAGTGATGGTATATACAATTGTTACGAAAAATTTAAATATTAATTTGATTTCTAAACCATAACCTTTAGCGAGGTTTTGTTAGGGGGAGAAACTTGTTTCTCCTTTCTAACTTTCTAAACTGCAAAAGAAGTGATTAGTATTACCACCCCTTATACCCCGCTAAAATATATTCTTCTTACTAATACTGAGAGGTAAGTGAAAGAATGATATAAACTTGTTGATGGGTATTTTTATTATAACGCAGAATTGGTGGGATTTGTAGCGGAAAGGTAAATCAAACGTTAAAGCCAACGAACTTCTTCTCTTCTTTAACTCGATCATATAAACTAATGACTTTAATCAAATCTTGGTCACGAATCATTAATTCTTCTTTACACATTGGTTTGCCACTAGCAGCAGATTGCATGAAATATTGAATTTGGTTAAATGATGCTTGTTTCAAAACATTGGCAATATCTGCGCCGGTCATTCTGCAAGCATACATCATTTCAGATAAACCTTCTAAATTAGTAAGAGAATAGATTTCTCTATTCGCTTTCTTTTCTTTAATGTTTATTTGTTTCATAAAAATATCTTCTACTCCAGATAAGTTAGGTTTAGGTATCTCAACAACATAATCAAATCTTCCTGCACGAAGTAAAGCGTCGTCAATCTTTTCTAAGTAATTAGTAGCGGCAACAAAGATCAATCCCTCATTACTGCCCATGCCATCCATTGTTCTCAGCCAAACGTTAACACAGCGATCAACAACTTCGTGGCCATTATGGCTACCTTTCTTTCTAAACATCTGTTCTGCTTCATCAACAAACAACATTACTTTCCGATCTGTTTGATGATATTTCTTTTTCGCAGATTCTATTACCGCTTCCAAATTTTGTTCTGCCTCCCCCACATATTTGCTGATAATCAAACTTAACGGCAATTCTAAAAACCAACAACCAAGTTCGTTCGACATCGCTTTAGCAATCATCGTTTTCCCAGTACCGGGAGGGCCATACATCAACAATCCTTTCGGAGGATCAATCCCATATGAAGAATAAGCATAAGGGCAATCAATCCCATACTCAAAATGTTTTATTTTTTCTAAAACTGAATCTAACCCACCAATGTCTGCATAAGAAGTTTCTTCTTGACTTAAAGCAATTTTTAATGAAGAAGAGGGTTGAGATAATTGATCAATTTGTTGTTGGTATTTTTCAATAATTTTTCTTTGTCCTTCAATAACCTGTTCTTGAACGTATAATTTATCGGCAATACTTTTAACAAACTTTTTCGCTTCCTCATCTGACATTTCATCATCTTCTTCTATAAATAAATCATCTAAATCCCCTAAATCTTCTAAGTCTTCTTCCTCTTTTTCTTTGTTCTTTTTCTTTCTCTTCTTTTTAGAGTTAGCCATTTTTTAGTTTTTAGAATAATGTATAGGAATAATTTTTTTCTCCTTACCGGAATAATAAAACGTACAAATTTGAGCACAATCACTTAATAACAAATAAGCACGTTCCATTTGACTTACTGCTTTCTGATAACCATCATTAGATTTTACTTCATAAATATCCCAACAATCACCGTTAATTCCTACCAAATCTAATTCTCCGGAATCTCTTCGAGAAGGTGGCATGCGATAAACAACATTTTTCATCACAATTTGGTATTGGTCTCTAACTAAAAGTTCAAGTTCATCTACAGCTTGGTCATGTTTATTCTTTTTGCGAGTCATTTTTTTTCACCCTTTTTTTTCTTTTACCTTCTTCTGCAGGAGACAAGTAGTCGTACCATTGCATCCATTTCTTTTTACGTCCCATTTTTAATGATCATTCTCCAAATACTTTTTAGCAGAGAAAATGTAGACGTTGCCATCAGGAAAATATTGACAGCCTTTTTCTTCACTAAAAAGGTAAGTTGTAAATTCATCATAATCCAAAGACACATCCATTTCTCCAAGTTCAGTTTTTACAGGAACGTTAAGGTAATGAAACTCCTCAACAACTTCTTGCAAAGATTTGTATTCGTTCATCTACGCCACCTCTTTTTTTTATTTTTGATGTTACAACATTTGTAAAAAGAAAGATAATGATGGTTCAGTTCCCTTTTATCACCAACAAGAATTTCTAATTGCTCGCCGCGAAAACCACAATCCATTGGTTGATATTGGTTACTAACATTAAAGAAAGCACAATAATGTACCAAATTCCCTTGTTTATCATAACCATCACCCTGATAATTCTTTTTAACGAGACAATTAGTAATCCCTTCTGTTAAGCGCGTAGTTAAAGGTTCTTCTATCTCTCTTTTAGTTTTTTCTCTGCTCATAAACTCACCCGGATTTCATGTTTATCTCCATTTAGTTTCAATATTGGACTACCTTTTCGCATCGGCTCCAGAGATTTCATATGCGCATAACTTCCCCAATGGTTCAAGTAAGAACCAGTAAGAATGAAATGTTTCTGCGCTTCGATAACTTTTTTATTTCTTAAATCTGCAGAGTAGAAGTTCTTCACATGATGACTCAGCTGATGCAAATGGCCCATCGCATAAATTTCTGCTTCCGCTAAATTGGCAAGATCTATTACCCCTTTAATTTTGGTGTGCGGCATTCTTGCGCCAGAAGCACCATGCGTGGTGTAGATAGTATAACCCTGCTTTCCTACAAGGAAATAATGCATCTTTCCCCAACCGAAATATGGCACGTCTAATTGTTTAGCCATGATTTTAGATAGATTTAATCCCGCTTGATTATAAACACGATTTTCATGATTCCCGGGATGCAAGCCAAGAACTAATCCATTTTCTGCTAACGGCTTGTAAAGATGCATAAAATGTTCCAATTGTTGTTCAAGTATTTCGTCTTGTTCATAAACTCCAGAACCAACAGAATCTCTGGTAGCAGTTTCTAATTGGTCACCCATCAAGATTATTGGAATTTTGTTCTCAAAACAATGTTCCAAAACTTCTTGATGCATATCTTTATCATAATATCTTGAACCGATATGTTCGTCTCCAAGAAGCATGATACTTAGTTTATCAACATCAAACTTTTGATAATTCAGTGTTGGCTTTAACTCATTTTTTGCAGCAGCCTTTTTCATTGATTCCCATTCTTTAATTTTATCAGATAGTTCTCCCATTTTATTTCCCCCAAATAATGTTATACGGCCATTTTGATTGCAGTTCGTTTTTCATTTCTCGATAATCAGTTATCAAACCACAATCAGTGCAAGCATACTCATAACGAAAATTATATTTCTCCGATTCGTTTCTTAGTTGCTGCACATACTCAATTTCTCCCTCGCACCCGTTACAATTTATTTTGTAGAATCTAGGAAAATCAGTTAACTGTTGCTCAAACTTTTTGTCTAGAGTCATTTTCCTTTAGCGAGATTAAAAAGTCCTGCCGTAACCTTTAGCGTTCCCAGGGTGGGATAAAACGGCAGGACCAAAGTCTACATTTTACATTCCCCAATGTAGTCATCAATATTCATAATTATATAATCGGCAATATCTTTGATAATGTTAGAGTCCATCGCAATGGCTAGTCCAGAGTTTTCTTTATAGAAAGGACCGCCGGCACCGTGAATAAAATAAGCACTAATAATTCCTGCCCAGTATAATTGATGATCTTTTTTTACAAATAAAGGGCCACCAGAATTTCCGGGATTTGCTGAAAGGTCCAAAACTTTTCTGGAAGAATTTGGTACGGTTAAACCATTTACTTTATCTTCAAATTCATAATGGAAAGGGTAAAGTCCCGGATTGGAAACAATACCTTCAGTTACGGCAGGAAACATTCCTAAAGGGTAACCAACCAAATAAACTTCTTCGCCGTACTTTAAATCGGAACTTAATTGAATATTTTTTTCAGGAAGGAAATTTAGTTTCTGTTCTGTTCTGAGAATAGCCATATCTAACTCTTTTGATTCAAAAACAATTTCTAAAGGGATATCATCATCTTTATTATTGTCAAATTTTGAATCGATTATTTTGATATTGACATTATTTCGATTGTATATTTTCCCATTAAGATTTTGTTCTAACTCTCCAACAACATGTTGATTAGTAATTAAATATGAATAGCCATCAACTTGGCGAAAAGCAAAACTGGAACCGTATCCACCCTCATTAAAAGTATTGCCAGCGTTATCACTATAATCTCTCTCTGAAAGCAAACAGTACGTTGAAGAAATAAGATTTTCTAAAGTTATATTTTCTTCAGAATATTGAGCAGAACCATAATTATCTACAGAAACAAATTGCATAGGCACACAAGCAGATCCTGTAGCAGAAAGAAGTGTTGTTGCCGCAATTAAGTTAATTAGTTTTTTTTTCATTCAAATCACCTTTAGCGAGTTATATTAATGATGGATTAACATCCGAACTTTAGTTTCAATCTGGGTCATTTTTATTTAGGATCCCCACTAGTCCCCGATACTGAGGGTCATCAGTTTCTTTTTTTCCCCGAAGAATATTAGCAAGAGTTGAAGTATAGCAAGCTAAAGACAAGCCAGCCATGACTGTACCCATTTGATTATCACCGAGGAAATAATATCCTGTTGCAAGACATGCTGCTAATGTCCCTGCTACAGGTTGAAATTTTTTAATAACTTCAACAGAGTCTTGGTTAGAATATTTGTCCCCCATGATTGCACTCATTCCGGAAACAGCTAAACCCAATCCCAAGAAAATGTTATAGGGGAAAGTGTCACAAGCAGCTAGAGCAACTGTAAATCCTCCAGCGGCAGCGATATCTGAATAAACTGCTAACCGCTCATACTTCCGATCTTGGAGAGTTGCAATTGTTTCTAAGGAAACATTTTCCTCTGTTTGATTTAGCTTCTCTTTCCACCCCAACATGATATTTTAGAACTTCCCCCTTTAGCGAGATTTTGATGAGGAAGTACCCTCATTTTTTTTGTTTATCTTTCTGACTTATACTCATTAGGATAGTGCAATTAAATGATAAACATGCCGAGAAGATTTTTTATCGATTTGCAGTTTTGAGATTGAAATATTTTGTTGAAAAAAACAAAAACTTTAAAGTTGGCGGCTTGACATTATTTCCTTCTGCGAAGAGCCTGACTCCTACTACTAAAACCCAATACTAAACTCTCACCAATCTTTCCACTATTTGTAAATCTTCCCATGCCCCTACATTTCCGTAAATTCCATATCCTGCATATTCTACATTGGATACTAAAGTAGAATCATCACGAACAGCAACATATACATTTCCTCTACCAAATCCCTTATCAAGAAATTCTAATATGTTTCTAACTTCATATTGTGAGCAACATAAACAACCATGAAGTAAAGTAACAGTGTCTATACCATCCAATCTGCCTTGTTCTTTTAATTCTTCTATAACTTTGGGAAGATCACCAGATTCTGGCTCAGAACAATAATCAGTGGTTCTACTCCACATTGGAGTTGTTGAAACAAAGGGAATCCCTTTTGAAGCATACAGAGAAAGTGCCTTTATCTCAGCCTCGTAGTTCTCATAGTCCCGTCCTTTCACTAAAGGCGATCTTACTGATAACACCCCTGTTGGTTGCAGTTCTTCTAACATTTCGTTCAGTGTTTTGATATTTTGTTTTTTTGTCATTGTCTTTTAACTCCATTTTCTTACTATGTGGTTGCAACCGCAAAGTTTATAAATATTCGCTACTAACGGCATTAGTAGTAATATGAACAATAACCTAGAAGCCCTTAAATCAGCAGGATTATCAGAACGAGAAGCTTTAACCTATTTAGATCTCCAACAACATGGAGAAAGTCAAACAGGAAAAATATGTGAACGAACAAAAATTCCAAGTTCTCAGATTTATACTATCTTAAACAGCCTCTCAAAGAAAGGCTTGGTAAATTTTAAGATTGTCAATAACGTTAAAGTCTTCAGAGCTTCTGATCCGGATTCCTTAGCTAATCTATTTGAAGAAAAAGAAAAACAAATAGAGGAAGAAAAAGAGCATTTGCTAGGTTTCATTTCCAAACTTAAAGTTAAACCAACCGAATTATCTAAATTAAGCGATTTCAAATATTACTCTGGTATTAGAGGAATAAAATCTCTCTACACAGAAATAATTAATTCGTGGAAAAGTGGAGATGAATATTACATCGCTTCTGCTCCTCTAGAATCATTTAGTAAAATCGAGGGCTTTTTTCTTGATGTTGTTCATAAAAAAAGAATAAAAGACAAAATTAAATTAAAAATAATCATAAACAATAATAGTAAGAAATGGGGTTCTGTTCGTGCGAAAATGCCTCACACGGAAGTACGATATCTTGATATTTCTACGAGAACGGAGTATGGGGTTTTAAATGATTACATTTTCCTCATTACTTACGGAAAAGAACCTTATGGATTATTAATCAAAGACGAAAACTTTGCACAAACTTACAAAGTGTTCTTTAATCTTTTATGGAGTCAGGCTAAAAAATAATCTCTTAGGTGAGGGCGCCAACTTCTATGCAAGGTCACAAAAAACTTGCTTCTTTTCACTCCGCACCACATTGCACTCTCACTTCGTCCGGGGGATTTAACAACGCGATGTTAAATACAATCACACATAAACAAACAAAAACTTTAAAAAAAAATCTAGTAAAAGTACAACAATGACAGAAAACTTAACACCACTCTGCCAAATCAACGGTGGATGCATGGGCTGCTGTGGACACGATTTCATCTCTAGGGAGAAAATCAAAGAAGCGATTAGATTGAACACTATCGAATTTGAAAATAAAAGTCCGCGAGTGAAAGCACAATTTCTTTCGTTTAGAGATCGAGCACATCCTAGTGATTTAAGACACGGAGTTTGTCGAAATTTGATTGAGAAAGATGGTAATATTTTTTGTCCATTACATCCAACATTACACGATTCTGATTTAAGAGAGAATCATTGCGATATCAAACATTTATGTGGTACGGCAAGAAAGTTCGCTTCTTGGGATTCTGAGAAACAAGAAAAATTTATTTCTTTTGTAGCAAGTAAAAATATTGATAATCTGGAATATTCGATGGGTATGGATTCCGGGAAATTGTTAGAAGAGTTTGAAAATAAGCATTAACTTTAAAAATAACCCTTTCTTTTACATTTTTATTGGGCCTATAGCATAACCTGGATAGTTCCTGAAACTCCGGAAAGTGCGGCCGAAACACGTAAGTGTTGCCGAAGCTTCGGACCGGTTGACATAATCATTTATTGATTATGGCCGAAATCAGGGTTCGAATCCCTGTAGGCCCATTTTTTTATATATTCTTTAATTCTTTCTTTTTTATAAGGCATTTTTATGTAAGGCAAGATTAAATGCTGAATATATCGATAATTCTTTTTTGAAATAAGAAAACAATGGCTGTAACCCATCCCTTTTTTATTAACATCTTTTTCTATATGTGCTCCACAACCCAAGTGGAATTTTATTTGTTCCAATAATTGATAGTGAATATAACCAGCAGATATTTTAATTTGACATGCGAAAGTTTTACCATCTCGTTTCTTAAGCTTCACATAACCATCACCATCTATGATTCCTGCCAAGTAAGATCCAAAAAGAACGGAGTCATTTGAAATAATGAAAGGAATAGATTTGTCTTCCCATTGTTTAAATAACCAATAAAGCCTATTAATAGATGTTTGAACCATATAAGAAATCTTGTTAGGGACTTTTCTGATATTAACTGTCCTACCAAATCGCTTAAATAATATTCTCTTAAATTCTGAAGCCATAGGTAATGATTTCTGACCAATGGTTAAGTTTAACCGTATTTGTATCCTCTTTCTTTTTTTATCATTAAAACGATAAATACAACCATCGGAGTGAAGAACTCCAATAAAGTAAGCAATTTCTGCATCCATTTTAAAACCAGACATTTTCATTTAAATCACCTCTTTGTTTCTATTCATTAAAACAAAGAGTTTGTAAAAAAAGAGTCAATTTAGCGAAACCCATTAAATTTCTTATTGGTTTTACCAAAATAATTTTATTGAGGGTTCTGAGAAAAGCTTTACTTTTCTGGAACCCCAAAAAAATCTTTGTTTTTTTGTATGGTTTTGCGTTACCTCTTTTTTATGATCCTAGTAGTGGAACTAATTTATATACTTTGTCCGCACTTGACCAGTGGGTTGTGCGACAAAAAAGTCAGAAAGAGTTATTTTTAAATCTTATTGTCTCAAAAGTGATTATTAATTATTTAGAATGGTCTCTTAAACAGTAATATTTGTCTTCTTCAACTTTCTGAACCCCTTCTAAAAAAGCAATTTCAACAAGATTATCACAAACTTCTTCTAAACGTTCAGGAGTTAAATGGCGATTAAAATAGTTTAAAGTTTTAAGAGGAAAATGAGTTGGTTCATCTCGATTAGCTACAAGTGATAAATTATTTTCAATCAACTTTTGAACGTAAACAGAACTCATGATAGATTCAACTTTTGTTAAGAACAAAGCACTACCTTTCCACAAAATTTTACAACCGGTTCTATCAGCAACTTGACGGTCTCTTTCAGAGATATGGCCAGTAACATATCTAAAATTCATTTGTCGTTCATTTTTACGAAATAGAACACCCATTTGTTCAGGAGCTAAAGATTCTGTACTCCCTTCTTCTAAATAACCAGAAACATCGGGAAGCCTCATGTCTGAAAATCCTCCTTTAGGAAAATTTTCTGTTGAAGATAAGTAAAGTAATGCGTCTTTTCCTTTAGCAAAAGATTTGTAAGATAATTCTAATAAATCTGCTTTTGCTTCTAGTAATTCCAAGATACATTCTTGATCGTCCAAAAATAAGAAATCTATAGATTGAGCCATTATAAATTTGGGGCGAGATTAAATATTTAAATGTTTCCAGCCAAAAACTTAATAAATAGAGTAAATAAAAGAGTAGATATTGCCCCAGTGGCTTAGTGCAATATTAATTTTAAATTGTATCATCATAAATTATGATTTGATAAAATGATAAATTTAAACCTAAAATGTCCAAAACTTGCTGAGTTTATTGGTGTTCTTATTGGAGATGGTTTTATTGGTTCTTATGGAAGAACAACAAAAATGATTCAAATAACAGGCCATAAAATTAATGATAAAGAATATTATTATAAACATCTTGAACCCCTAATTAATAATATATTTAAAACAAAAACACATATTTATGAACAAAAGAATTGTTTGAGATTAACAATCTATTCTAAAGAGATTTTTGAAACATTGAAAAATCAACTTAATTTTCCAGTAGGAAAAAAAGGCCAAATTACAATTCCAAAATCATTAATCACAACTAAAGAATGCAAATTAGGATTGATAAAAGGTATATTTGATACTGATGGAAGTATTCACTTACAAAGAAACAAGTATCCTGTTATTGCAATAACTACTATTAGTAAAAATTTGGCACTTCAAGTTCAAGAACTACTAAATGAGTTTGATTTTGGTGCTTATATTTGTAAAAGCAAAGGAGAAATCCAAGATGCTTTTAGGGTAACAATCTTCGGAAAACAGAAAGTTTTAAAATGGAGAGAATTAATTGGATCTTCTAACCCTTATCATATCAAAAGGATTAATGCCTCTGTAGCATAGTAGCTATTGCGTCAGCCTTGTAAAATCGAACTGAGTGAGATTTGCTCAGAAATTTTTGATTTCAGACAGCTGAAGGTCGTGGGTGCAATTCCCACCAGGGGCTCTTTTTTATATTTTGTTACTTTGAAGTGATGAAATAAGCGAAACATTTATAAATGAAAGTTTCTTCTAGAGTAATATTAACCTAAATGAGGGATATATTAAAATGGTAACTATTGATCAATTGGAAGAAATGAAAAAAATCGCTATTGCTGAAAAGCGTGAAAAAGATTTAGCTAATGAAGTTATCGAAGATTTAGAACTTTGGACAAATCCATATAATGGTGCAGTTAATTCAAGTACAACTTATCAACAACTAGGCGTTGGATTTTTTGCTGCTGAACCAGACCCACAAGAATTATTGGATCAAGGATTTAATAATCGTGTTGATGGTTCATATTTTAGAAATAATCGAATTGACGAGGATGAATGAAAATGAAAATGTTAGAAAATATTGTTAATAATGGAAAAAGATTACTAGTTGGAATTACAGCTTTAACTGCTTTAGGTGGCTGTGCAACAACTGCAACTTACGATGTAAATCAATTCTGTGGAACTAATCCAATTGAAAATGGAATTTTAACAAAAGGTGTAGTAAACGTTGATAATCGAGGAATAAAAAACACTTACGTTAGAATTGAAGATGGTTCAAAAAGATTTGTAAGAATGGATTACGATGGAGATGGTATGTTTGAAGAACAATTATTCGGAGAAACTCATTCTGATGGTTCTAAAACTGAAGTAAGATGTTACAACGATGGAGTTTTCGAACCTTTCGGTGGCAGATGGAAAATGGAACATACAGAATATGATCCTAAAGGAAATTTGGTTAAAGAAGATCATCAAACTGCTAGATAATGAGGTAAATAAAAAATGACACAAGAACAAACAATAAAAGGATTAACAATTAATTATGATCCAAATGAATTAACTTCAAATGGATTAATAAGAGAAACTGAAGAAGAAAGATTAGATAGAGCTTTAGGATTAATGGAAGTAATGAATCCTTCTTTAGGTAATTTAGTAGAAGAAAAAGAAGAAGAAACTTTTTTCGGAAATTATGAGAGCAGAACCGTTGTTAAGAAAATTGGAACTGATTTCATAACTAATCAACCCGTTTATAGTATAAAAATGCATGGGATCCCTCATTCAAATCCTTTAAGAGAAATGAGGGGTTTAGAAAACTTAAAACAAATACAGAACATTGGTTATTGTGATCAAGGTAAATAAAAAATGGTAAAAAGAATGTATACACACATAAAAGTTCAAGATGCTTTAGAAGTAATGGAAGCTAGAAACAAATCTTTAAGTTTTAGAGAAGAAGAATTATATGGAAGAATAGAAGGGAAAAAGATTGTTTCTGACAAAGTTGGAACTGATTATATGACTAATCAACCAATTTACAAAACTGGAGCAGAAGAATGGAATGTAATGGATTTATATCATAAGTATAAAAGTATGGAACCTGATGCAGAAGAACGTAAGTATAATGCTATGGTAGAAGTAGTATTAAAACAACAAAAACAACAAGAACAAAGATAAATAATAATGACTCCTAAAAAAACAAGAATACCAATTGTAACTGAAGAGATTGTAGATTTATTAACAAAAGAACCTCTTGTTGGTAGAGAATTAGATTGTACAAGAGAAGAAATGAAGAGCAACAACCCTTTATTAATTGATTTATTAGAGAGTTATATTGCTACATTTCCAAAAGAACATCACGGTTTTGCAGTTAGTGCGACTGTATTTGCATATCACATATTAAGAAAACAAGAAGAATATGATTCTGGACTTGAAGCTGATTCTAACGGTCAGCTTAATTAATTGTTATATTTTAGAAATCATATAGAAAAATGTAATTTTTCTGGGGTTTCCTTCAGAAACTTTTATATATACCCTAACTATTTTAAACTTATAATAAATGATAGATGTGATAATGCATTCTAATAGAAGGTGTCTAATATGGAAGAACAATTAAAAACTGGTACTACAACAGTAGGAATAGCTTGTGAAGATGGAATTGTTTTAGCAGCAGATAAAAGAGCTACTGCAGGAACAATGATCGTTGACAAAAGAGCAGAAAAAGTTCATGTGATAAATGATGATTTTGCGGTAACTATCGCAGGTGGAGTGTCTGACGCTCAACTATTAATCAAACTTATCAGAGCAGAACTTAAATTGAAAGAAGTTAAAACTAACAAAAAAGCAACTGCAAAAGAAGCAGCAAATCTTTTAGGTGGTTTATTATATTCAAACATCAGAAGACCAAGCATGATTCCTGGAATTGCTCATTTTTTATTAGGTGGCAGAGATAAAAAAGGAACACACTTATACGATCTTTTCCCTGATGGAAGCGTAACACCAATTAGAGACTTTGTCTCATCTGGATCTGGAAGCGTTTTTGCATTAGGTGTATTAGAAACACAATATAGAGCAGACATGACTACAGATGAAGCAGTTAAAATGGCTGTTAAAGCAATTAACACTGCTTTAAAACGTGATTCTTGTTCAGGTAATGGAATTGATGTTATCGTTGTTAAGAACAAAGAAATCAAGCGGGTGATGAACAAAGAATTAGATTATAATTTATAATTCTTTAATTTTTATATTTTATTTATTTTCATATTAATCATAAACAAATTTTTAGAAACATTTTAAGAAAACATATACAAACAAAAGGTAATAAACAAAATGGCAGATATATTAAAAGAAATAATCAAAATTTTACCAGCAGGTAAGATTTCTGATGCTGCGTATGAAGCAGCAAACATTGTACTTTACACTAAAGATAAAGATTACTTCCTGAATAATAAAGGAACAATCAGAGAAGCAGTCAAACAGTTCAAGAAAAGAATTGAGTTAAGGCCAGACCCATCAGTATGTATGGAAATGGAAAAAGCTAAAAAAGCAATCAAAAAGATTATTCCAGATGAAGCTGGAGCACAAGAATTCATTTTTGATGCACCAAGATCACAAGTAATCATTCATGCTGACAAGCCAGGAGTAGTTATTGGCAAACAAGGAGAAATTCTTAAAGAAATTAAAGCTAAAACGATGTGGGTACCATTAATCAAAAGAAACCCGCCAATAAGATCAAAATTAACTGAAAGTATTCGTTCTGTTCTATACGAAAATGCAGATTATCGTAAAAAGTTTTTAGATACAACTGGACATCGAATTTATGATGGCTGGTTAAGAGAAAAGAAACATGAATGGGTAAGAATATCATTCTTAGGAGCAGCAAGACAAGTAGGAAGAGCATGTTTATTATTACAAACACCAGAATCAAGAATTATTATGGATTGTGGTATTGATCCTAGTCAGGATGGACCAGAATCTTATCCTTACTTAGATGCACCGGAATTTAACATTTCTGAAATTGATGCAGTAATTGTAACCCATTCACATTTAGATCATTCAGGACTAATCCCATATCTGTTTAAGTACGGATATAAAGGACCAGTTTATTGTACTTTACCAACAAGAGATGTAATGTCTTTATTACAATTAGACATGATTAAAATTCAAAGAAATGAAGGGAAAGAACCAATTTATTCTAGTGAAGAAGTTAGAAATACTGTTTTACATACTGTCTGTGTAGATTATGATGAAGTAACAGATATCACTCCTGATGTGAGATTAACATTTTACAATGCTGGACATATCTTAGGCAGTTCTTTAGTTCATTTAAACATTGGAAATGGGTTACACAACGTTGTTTTCACTGGCGATTTAAAGTATGGTAGAACAAACGTTTTAGAAGCTGCTAATACTCAATTCCCTAGAGTAGAAACCTTAATCATGGAATCTACTTATGGTGGTAGAGATAATATCATGAACGAACAGGAAGCCGATGATTATATGATTGATGTAATTAAAAAAACTTTTGAACGTGGCGGAAAAGCACTAATGCCCGTACTTGGTTCTGGAAGAGCACAAGAAGTAATGATTATTATTGAAAGGTTAATGCGAGAAAAAAAGATTCCAAACTGTCCAGTTTATTTGGATGGAATGCTTTATGACATTACCGCAATTCATACTGCTTATCCTGAATTTTTAAACAGAAACATTAGACAACAAATTTTCCATAAAGAAAACAATCCGTTCTTATCTGAAATATTTAAGAAAGTAGGATCAAAGAAAGAAAGGGAAGAAGTTATTAATTCTGAAGGACCATGTTTAATTCTGGCTACATCGGGAATGTTACAAGGTGGACCTTCAGTAGAATATCTTAAAAGATTAGCTGAAGGAAAAAAGCACAGTTTAATCTTTTCTTGTTATCAACCACCAGGCAGTTTAGGACACCGAGTCAGAGGTGGAGAAACCGAAATTATGATGCGAGAAGAAGGTAAACAACAAGTTCTGAAAATTAATATGGAAGTGCACAAAGTAGAGATTACTAACCATTCTGATAGAAAACAGTTGATGAATTATGTCAAGAGATGTAATCCTAATCCAAGAAAAGTTATTTTAATGCACGGTGAATCTAGTAGATGTTTAGATTTAGCAAGTAGCATTCACAAACAATACAGGATTGAAACTACCGCTCCAAAGAATCTGGAAACTATAAGGATAAGGTAATCTTTCATTAAATTTATATATTCTTTATTATATTAGATAGTAAAATGAAATTAGAACTGAGAATAGAGAATGATGAAAACGGAAGAAAAATAAAACTTCCTGATCAAGGAGACACAATAAATTATTCTGCTCATGCCTTTGTAGAAGAGATTCTAACTTTAACAGCAGTTGTTGATGGGAAAAGGATGTATTCTCATTATCAGAAAGATAATAATACTTGGAATAAAGTTGGTGCTACTCATTTTGGGATTTTAGTTTTAGGAGAAGAATCTTATTCTTTAGAAACTCCTGAGTATCAAGCATTTGAACTGTTAAATAAAACCTAAACGTTTATAAATTACTTTAATTCTTTATTACTTTATTGCCACTGTCGCATAATCCGGTATTGCGCTGGTCTTGAAACTTGTTTATAGCAAGTCTTGATAACCAGTTCCTTATGGAATTCCCGGTTCAAATCCGGGTGGTGGCGCTTTTCTTTACTATAAAGTGACAAAACAATAGAAAGATTTATAAACTGTAAATATCCATAACCAGTTATGATGCTTGATAATATCATTCCGGAATTATGCGAAGAGATCTATCAAAAATTAGCTCTTAAAGAAAAAAGTCAAGAGTATAATTTAGGTATGGAAAAAAAACACGAAGAAGATTTAATAGATTTAACAAATCTTCATTCTTGGTGGTTAGAATTTCCTGCTTTAAAAAGAAAGATTTTTACAATAGGAAAAAGTGAAAGAGAGATAAAAAGAGCATTAAAAAGAGAATCCAGATCAGGAGCAAAAAGAGTTAAACTTGCTTGGAAATTTCTAAGAGCATATCCACAATTATCAGATAATTTAAACCATAAATTAATTGTTGATTTAGGTAATATTGTTGAACCAGATAATGAACAAGCTCAAAATTTAGGAAACCTAGTACTTGGTAATAATGAAGGATATCGTACTGGTTCTGTTACTTTAGGAATCCCAGGATATACACCTCCAAATGCAAGAAAAGTTCCAGAGTTAATGACAAAATTATTTGAAGAAGTAAAAACAATAAGTAATCCCATAGAAGCAGCAATATATTTACATTTAAGAGTTGCCGGAATTCAACCACTTAAATATGATGGTAATAAAAGAACGTCAAGATTGTTACAAAACAGAATATTATATGAAAATAATTTGCCACCAGCTACGGTTCCTATTGGAGAAAGAACACATTATATTGAAACTTTATCAGAAGCTTTAATTGGACATCAAGAAGAAGATATTAAAAAAATGAGACCATTGTATACTTATTTAGCAGGAAAAGTTAATTCTCACTTAGATCAACGAACAATATAAAATTGTTTTTTTATTCTTTCATAAAAATTTTAGAATTAATTTTAAACATCAACCATTTCAATCTCGATATTAAGATTTTCTGGAATTGGTACTCTCATAACCAATCTCAAAGTTCTTTCATCGGCAGAAATGTCAACTAATCTTTTATGGATCCGCATTTCATAACGTTCCCAAGAAGCTTTTCCATCACCGCAAGGAGATTTCCGAGTGGTAACTTTTAATTTTTTTGTGGGCAAAGGAATAGGTCCGCGTAATTCAACTCCTGTTTTATCAGCTATCTCTTTAATATCAGTACAAATTCGATTGATTTTACTAATATCAATACTTGCTAATTTTATTCTTGCTCTTTGCGCCATTTTTATATATTTATTACAGGGTAAATTTCTTCACCATGCTTCTATTAACCCGGGTTTCGGGTCATTTATAAGCTTTTCCCCTAAAGAAAAAAAAAGGGTTAAAAAAAAAAAATTACATTTCTTTCAGAGTTATTTCCTGACACATCCCAGCTGCAACAGTAACACCAGAATCCCGGATTGCAAATCTACTCATTTGCGGAATTTCTGAGTTTTTCTCAATTACAAGAGGTTGTACAGGTCTCAATCTTACGATTGCTGCATCTCCGTTTCTTAAAACGTCTTTGTTTTCAGTAACTTCGTTACCAGTTGCAGGATCTAATTTTTTAATAATCTCAACAAACTGACAAGCAACCTGAGCTGTATGAATATGGAATACCGGAGTATAACCAACAGTTACAACACTTGGATGCGACATGATAACAATCTGAGCAGTAAATTCAGTAGCTACACTTGGAACATTGTCAGCAGGGCCGATAACATCTCCACGAGCAATATCTTTCTTTCCGAATCCACGTACGTTAAATCCAACGTTGTCACCAGGACCAGCTTCTTTAACTTGTTCGTGATGCATCTCAATAGATTTAACTTCTCCAGGAACGCCTTTACCTTCTCTTCCAGGAACAGCAATAACTTTGTCACCAATCTTCATAACACCAGTTTCGATTCTTCCAACAGGAACAACTCCGATACCAGTAATATTGTAAACATCCTGTAAAGGAAGTCTTAATGGTAAGTCAGTTGGTTTTTGAGGAACTTCAAACTTATCAATTGCTTGTAATAAAGAGTCGCCTGTCCACCAAGCCATCTTATCTGAACCTTTAACAATATTATCCCCAGGTAAAGAAGCAATAGGTAAGAAAGCTACTTTTGAAACGTCCCAACCAGCTTGAGTTGCGTTTTTCTTAACTTCTTCTACAACAGCTTTATATCTGTCTTCAGAGTAGTCTACTCCAGAAATATCCATCTTGTTAACAGCAACGATTAATTGTCCAACACCGAAAATTTTTGTTAATTTCAAATGCTCAATAGTTTGTGCGTTAACACCGTCATTAGCAGCTACAACTAAAACTGCACAGTCTGCTTGAGCAGCACCAGTAATCATGTTTTTAATAAAGTCTCTGTGACCAGGTGCGTCAATAATTGTAAAGTAATACTTATCAGTATCAAATCTCTTATGAGCCAAGTCAATAGTAACTCCACGTTCCTGTTCTTCTTTCAGATTATCCATAACGAAAGCAAATTCGAAACCTTTCTTACCAAGTTGTTCAGCTTTTTCTTTTAATTTTCTCATTGCTTGCTCGTCTACATTACCTGAGTCAAACAATAATCTACCTACAGTAGTTGATTTACCGTGATCTACGTGACCAACGAATACTAAATTAATATGTTCTTTTTCTTTTGCCATTTTATTCCTCCAATTTCTTCCTATAATTAGGATGATTAGTTTAATAGTTTTTTATTGAGGTTATTTATAAAGGTTTTGGTTAGAAATAAGAGAAATTTTTTAAGAATCTACCCTAATAATAATTATCATGAACAGGAGTAATACTATAAAGAAGCAATTTAAGATCTTTTTCTGTCTGAGGACTAACAACAGGTTCAACATCGGGTTGTTCAGAAGTAAGAACCATTCCTTTCGCGTCCGTATTTAATTGTGGAGGAACTTGATATTCGTCAACCCTCTGTTCTAAACAACTTTGTGTTAAAAGAATTGTTGCCGCTGCCGTCAATGATACTAAGTATTTCATAATTAGTCAAGGATGAGTTTTATTTATTAATTTTGTGTAAGAAAATTATAAGATTATTGTTTTTGCTAGTTCACGAGAATATTCTGACAGTTGTGTCTGGGCAAAAACGGAAGGACAAGAATAAGGCCTAACACCGGCGGGTAATTCTGCACCCAAAGAAGTACCTAAAGCAGAAATAAAAAGTTCTAAATTTCTATTTTCAGGATTTGTAGATAGGTTAAATAAAATTGCTTGACGAACAGGCCGAGGAACATCACTTTCAATCATTGCTTTTTTAGTTGATTGATAAATTTCGGTAGACCATCCTTCTTCTCTAATTTTAGGGGCAACAACCACACCAGTTGTCCAATCAAGAGTAGTAGTAACCATAGAATAAATATCGCCAGAAACTGAAGAACCAGTAAAAAATGTTTCAGGAGCAAAATAATCAGGAGTACCAACCAGAGGAAGGTCATTTGCAAAACTAACAACATAAGACTTTTCATTATCCTCACGATAAGGAAGGCTAGGGTACAAATCTAACCCAATAACTCGTGAATTGCCAAAATCAGTAAGAGTTGTTGTTTGGCCATCAGACATGATATTTTTAGGGGTGATATCGCCATGAATAATATCTTGACCATGAATTTGTTGAAGAGTTGACGCAGTATCATAAGAAATCTTTAATGCGGATTCCAAAGTCATCCCTTCTTTCGCAAGTTCATCAGTAGTCTTTCCAGGAGCTTTGTCCATTTCTGTAGACATGAAAATGTGTCCATTAACAACAGTAAAAGTTCGATCATGATAAGAAACCACACCTTCAATATTTTGCAATGAACGTAAAATTACTCCCTCGATAATACCACCAACAACATGCAAATGGTTTCTTTCTGAAAGGGAGAATTTTAATGAAATGTCATCTTTTTGTAAGATGTAATTTTTGTCATTAAAATGAGATATTTTAACATTTTGATGAATTCCTTCTAAATCAACTAGCGGTGTTTCACTAAATGCTAAAACTTTACGGACACCTCCATTAGGACTTTGGGTTATAGTGCCAAATGAACCAGAATCAAGAGAACGTCCAAACACAGCCCTAAATACATCTGGATCAAGAATGCTTGTAGGATCAGGAAGTTGATAAGGTGTTCTAGATGAATCAAACATTTGTTCTATTCCAGTTGTATTTGTAGGTGACATAATTTATGTCCTTTTTTAAAGGGCGAAAGTGTTTTTGCCCGAATTCTTTTATAAAGCTTTCTATATATTCTAACATGTATGTTGTAGAAGTAGTATTAAGAAAAAGAAAAAAAAGAAAAATCTAAGCCCCTAGATTACCAGCAGTCAATCCTTTTCTCTCAACAATCTGAGATCGGACTTTATCCTGTAATTCTCTTGGTAACATTTCGAAACTCTGATCAACTAATGAAGAATTTCCACGCCCAGCAGTTCCAGATCTTAAAGCGTTACTCCAACCGAACAATTCACCAACAGGTAACTTAGCAACAATTACAGTCATGTCGCCTTCTTGATTCATTTCCAATAATTGTCCTCTTTTACTGGAAACCAATTTAGAAATTTCACCAACATACTCGGTAGGAACTTCAATTCTAGTTACTTGCAATGGTTCGTAAAGTAAAGGACCAGCTTCCATCATTGCGCCCCGAATACCTTCTCTAATTGCAGGGTACATTTGCGCAGGACCACGATGAATTGCATCTTCGTGCAAAGTACAGTCCATCAATCGAACTTTAACATTAACACAAGGTTCTTTTGCTAAAGGACCAGCTTTCATAACATCTTCAAACATATCAAGTAAAAGTTCCATGATTTCGTTAATGTGAACAATACCACGAGTGTTATCCATGAAAATATTACCGTTACATTCTGCTCTAACACTTTGAGCAGTTTTTGTATCCCAATCACATTCATCTCTCAAGAAAGACATTACATGTTCATCTTTCTTTTTGAATCGGCCATGGCCCATTTTATCTGCTTTAATACCTTTAACAATCTCATCGTCCAAAGGTTCAACTCTGAAATAAAGCTTATTGTGTTTATTAGGAGACTTCCCTTCAATTTGGGGACTTTCTTTAGTAATCGCTTCACGATAAACAACAATTGGAGGAGATGTTTTTACTTCTACACCTTTCTCTTTAACAATTCTGTTTTCAATAACTTCCAAATGTAATTCGCCCATTCCGTGCAACAAATGCTCGCCAGTTTCTTCGTTAATCTCAACAACAATAGTCGGATCTTCTTTTTGTACTTGACGCAAAACTTCAATAAGTTTTGGTAGGTCTGAAGGTCTCTTTGCTTCAATAGCCTTAGTAACTACTGGATCAAAAAGATGAGAAATCTTTTCAAAAGGTTCAGTTTTTCCACCAGAAGTAACAGTTTCACCAGGCATACCAGCTCTTAAACCGCCAACACCGATAATATTTCCAGCAGGAACATTATCAACAATTTCTTTCTTTGCTCCGTTGTAAATGTATACTTGCTGAATTCTTCCTGCAGATTTTGACATGTTCAACCAAACTTCTTCTCCCTTCTTCATTGTTCCACCGAACAATCTTCCGGCAGCAATTTCTCCTGCTTGCGGATCAACAACTACTTTAGTAATTACAAAAAATAATCTTCCGTTAGGATCACAGTTCATTAACGTTTTCCCGTCAGCAGATTCTAAATCGCCTTGCCATAATTTTGGAATCCGATATTTCTGAGCCTGGACAGGATTAGGATGATGCAAAACTGACATGTCCAAAACAACTTCATGAATTGGTGCTCTTTTTGCCAAAGTTATAACGTTTGCTTTAATCTCTTCATCAGTACCTGAGTAAGCGTTAATTATTTCTGTGAAAGTAATCCCTTTCTTCTGCATGTAAGGTAAACTAATTCCCCAGTTATGAAAAGCAGAACCGAAACCAACAGTACCTTTCTCAATACCAACTTGCCACAATTCTTTATACTCTTCTGGAGCAACGTTTCGAATAATCTTATTAACGTCAGCAATTTGTTTAATAAATCTCTGCTGCATTTGTTCAGGAGTAAGTTTTAATTCTTTAATTAGTCTATCAACTTTGTTGATGAAAAGAATTGGTCTAACTCTTTCTTTCAAAGCTTGACGTAAAACAGTTTCTGTTTGCGGCATTGCTCCTTCAGAAGCACAAATTAAAACTACTGCTCCATCAACTGCTCGCATTGCTCTAGTTACGTCGCCACCAAAATCTACGTGGCCAGGAGTATCAATTAAATTGATCAAGTATTCTTTATCATTTAAGACGTGAACCATTGATACGGAAGCTGAGTCAATTGTAATTCCTCGTTCCTGTTCGTCCTCATGAAAGTCAAGTTTACAAGCTTTACCTGCGTCTACTTCACTCATCATTCCTGCTCCTGCTAATAAATTATCAGAGAAAGTTGTCTTCCCGTGATCAATATGTGCACAGATAGCGATATTTCTAATTTGATCTGGTTTATGAGCTAACCTCATAACCTTTTCAACCATTTTTTCTGCCATTTTTATTTATACCTCATTAAATTTTAATTGTTATCAATTGCGGTAAAGATTCTGTTTAACATCAATTCTTTATTTTTACCAAAATCTTCGTTAACTTGAACTTCTTTTAGGATACCTTTTTCTTTGTAAAAGTTGATTAAAGGTTTTGTCTCTTCCTCATAGACTTGTAGTCTTTTTTTTATTGATTCAGGTTGATCGTCATCTCGATGGTACAATTCGCCACCACAACTATCACAGATACCCTCTTGTTTTGGGATGATGTTAATAGTATGGAAAATTGCTCCACATTTTTTACAAATTCTTCTCCCACTAAGACGTTGAATGATAACTTCATGATCGGCTTTGAAATTAATTACCCGGTCAATATCTGCAAATTCAGATAAAGCTTCTGCTTGCGGAATTGTTCTTGGAAAACCGTCCAAGTAGTAACCATCTTTTGTATCTTCTCTGGCAAGTCTTTCTTTAACCAGACCAATAGTAACTTCGTCAGGAACAAGTTTTCCCTGATCAATAAACTCCTTAGCTTTAATTCCTAGCTCGGTGTTATTCTTCATGTTTTCTCTGAACATATCTCCAGTAGAGAGGTGAAGGATGTTATATTTTTTAGTGATTTCTTTAGCGTAAGTTCCTTTCCCCACTCCTGGGCTTCCTAATGCGATTAGTTTCATTTTATTCAAAGACATGTACTTCATGTACTGTTTTGTAAGTGTGTAATTGTTCTGGTGTAAACCAAAGACCAACTTCTATTTGAGCGTCTTTTTTATTAGCTGAGGCATGAACAATATTTTTAATTCCAATACCTCTCTTATCAGCATGGCCATAACTTACTTGAGCATAATCTCCACGGATAGTTCCAGGATTTGCAGATTTTGGTTCTGTTGCGCCACACATTTTTCTAACTAATTCAATCGCTTCAACACCTTCTAAAACCATTGCTATAACAGGACCCATAACGATCATATCTTCTAAGCCTTTATAGAAAGGTTTTTCTAAATGTTCAGCATAATGTTGTTTAGCAAAATCACGATCTGCCCAGACCATTCTCATCCCGACAATTTTTAGGCCAGCTCTCTCTAATCGAGAAATAATCTCTCCACAGATACCTCTTTGGACTGTATCCGGTTTAAGTAAAATTAATGTTCTTTCAATCATTTTATATTGTCACCTCATTGATTTACTTTAATCAAAAGTAAAAAAAGATAATACTTATTCTTTAGTGTCTTTCTTATGTTCCTTACGATAAGCTTCTGTCCACTTAATCTTCAAAGGTTTTCTTTTCAATTTCAAAAGGTTCTTTTCACATTTGTTAGTACAGAAATTAAAAACTTTTCCTGAACTGAAAACATAAATTTTTCCTGTTCCTCTCTCAATTGATGTTCCGCAAAAGTTGCATTTAGGCATTATTTCTTACCTCCTCTACGACCGCCGCCCAATCTCTGAGCTTCGATTTCTGTTTCCATAAGCATTAAATGATCTCCTACTCTTACAGGACCTTTAACATTCCTTCTTAAGGATTTACCTTTATCACGACCATCAAGAACATTACACATTACTTGCGTAATTTCTCCTCTTGAACCGGCTCGGATAACAATCTCCTTAACTTCGGCAGGGACAGCAGGAACAAATCTTACTTCACCATCTACTTTAGATTCTCCCTCTCCCTTTTTAGCAAATATTTTTTTAGCCATGTTTATTCACCCTTCAGAGCTTCGATTCTTCCTTTTGCGTCTCCTTCTTTAACAACAGCTACTGCGGCAGTTGAAACTGCTAATCCTGCTGCTGCACCCAACTCTTCCTTCTTTGAGATCTCTACACAAATGATGTTTTTATCTTTACATAACAAAGGTAAGTGCATTACAACTTCTTTAGGATTTACATCCCCTGCATAAACTACTAATTTTGCGTTGCCTTTCTCAATTGCTTTAGTTACTTCATTAGCGCCCTTACTAATTTTACCACTAGTTCGAGCGATTTCTATAATTTCCAATACATTTGCTTCATCAGCCATTTTATCTTCTCCAAGTTTTATTTAAATTTTAATAGTAACAAAGAATTATCAATGTTACCTCGTTGTGTTGTGTTTCAAACCACTAGGTTTAAACATGCTAGAAAAGACAAATTTCTTTTCTAAGCATTCACCAACTCATTGGTAATATTTAGTTAATATTAGGGGTCATTTATAAATGTTTACGTTCAAAAATAGTTTTCAATCGTTCTCGAAGAAGTTTCATTGCTTTATGTCTGATAATCAAAAAGATAACTGCGACGATGAGGATTAGAATTATAGAAATCCATTTTAGGAAAGGATAGATACTAGAAAGAAAACCTAAGATAGTTGCGAAAATAGTTACCAAAGCTAACATCTTAATAAAAGATAATTTCATAATGTTAAGAATTTAATGAATGATATAAATGTTTAGATTTTAATTCTTTTGATGCATTCCAATATACCCAACGACAACTTTCTTAGAATCAGAATCATAATGAAAGGCAATACGTAAAGTTGACTTAGGATCAAAAGAACTGCCCTTACCAATATGTTCTTCAAGACAAATATTTTTACCGCCCCAAGTAGTAAAATAATCTTGTTTGTTTCTACCCATAGTTACTTCGCTTTGGTTAGCTTTATAGGTCATCCCGGTCTGTTCTTTACAAGATTCTTCGAGAGTAGTTGAACCGTTCTTTTTCTTTTTATCATTTCCAGAAGTTCTCATTTCTAAATAAGCATTTTCTAACCATTCTAAAGTTTTGAAAACATGTTCAGGTTTATCATATTGGCATTCACGAGCACTTTTATAGGCCCGGCCAAGAATTTCCAGAGAACTTTTAGGGTACAATTCGGTGAATTTTTCAACTGCCTCTTCAACAGAATCAAAATCACCAATCACTGGTTGACAACTTTCTTCTTCAGGTTTTTTACAAGATTGGATAACAGAAATCAAACTAGAATTTTTGTATTCCAACTCTTTTATTCTTTCAAGATGATCCATTTCTCTATCTTCCAATGAAACTACTTGTTTCTTCAAATTATCATTCTCTAGAGCAAAAAGGTCTGCCAATTCAGCAATTTCATTCTTTTCTTTAAGAGTTTCAATATCTGCTGTTAGTTTAAGTCTTCTTACTTCTTCATAACCAATCTTTGGTTTAATACCAGTAGAAAAGAAAGCAATTGTTTTGAAAAGTTCATCTTCAAAATTGCCCATATCTGTTATTCTTTGAGGTGCCCACAAAGGATGAAACATGCTCCCAGAATTTTCAGCCTGAATTGGCCAATATAATCTTACAGCACCATCATAACAACTCATTGATTTACCAACAATTTTTTCTAATTTAAATGAAGGAAATCTGGAATCGGCTACAAAGACATGAGCAACACCAGCAAGGTTAACAGCTATTCTCTCAGGGTTAATAGTTTTTATTGGTTCATCATAAAAGTTGTTTGCACTAACATAAACAATTGGCAAAGTTCTTTTCTGGCTGAATATTGTTTGAGCAAAGTCATTAACATTATCAATAGTAAGAATGTTTGAAGAATCACTTAATTCAAATTTTCTGGAAGCGCCAAACTGGTTAATTAGTTTAGGAACCAAACCGGGCCTGCCAAAAGAAAATTTTACTGGACTTAACCGACCATCATCCCAACCATTAGAAACCATGATTTCTGCATGGTATCTATTATTATCATGTTCACCAAAAGCGAACGTAGTTTTCCATTTAAGATTTTTATTATTTTTATCTGGATGTTTTAAAGCTAAAGCAAAATAGTCCTTTCCAGAAGATACAAATCTAACAGTATCAACTTCTAAATTCTTTTGTGACAAAGCCATTCCTGTTGAGAAATTATCGAAAGATTTATTCCTAACCCTAGCAAGTTTATGAGAAGTTTTTACGGACCAAGACTTTACTACTTCAACAATTTCATCTAAAGACAAATCAGATTTCTTATTTCCCAGATTAAATGATGCTCGATATAAAGGTCTCATGTTGAGTTGGGAAGAGTGTTTTTTTAAAAAGGTTATGGAATGAGTCTGTTATAATCTTTTTTTTAGGTAAGGTGAAAAGTATTGACCATATCTATCTTGGATATCTTTAATCTTCCAATCATCTTTTGTAATAATCTCTCTGCATTTTTCATATCCACATTTACATTGGAGATCTTCAATAAGAGTTATATTAAAAGCATAATCAAAGGCTAATTCTTCACCAGGACAAATATCTTTCATCGCTACTAATTGAATATCGCCTGAAAAACCAACATTGGGATTACATGAATGATTAAACACTCCGGTGTCCTCTAACTCTTTCCGAGTTGTTGGAACAATGAAATAATCCTCATTCAACTGTATACCTGCAGGACAAACTAAGTTGATGTACTCCGGCATCTCGGAGCAAGGAACTATCACTCCACCAATAATAGCGACTAATTCATCTTTTCTAATAGGTTCCGTTGCAAAAACACCAAGGCCCTCAACTTCAGATATCGAAGATTTAGCTTTATCAGTAATCCAACGGTGTGGCCATCGATCATGTATATCTTCCATTTTATTGATAGAAGTTGTAGGGATTTATTAATGTTATTTCAATAAATCCGGAATGTTTTTGGATTTAATGAAAGAAACAATTGAAGCGGGTTCAACCACATTTGTACATGATGTCAAAATCATCTACGCCTGTATCTGAAGCACTTACAAACCCATAAACTTTTCCACCAAGTTTTAAAGTAACAGATCCTTGTTGATTAACAAAACTAACGGAATATTCCAAAGTTTCTCCTGTGTTAAGATTTTTAAATTTTATTTTTGGACTAGTATCGGTATTTTTATCTGCACCTTTATATTGTAACAAAATGTTGTCCAAAACAAAATATTCATTATCTTTAACAATATCATCACATTCTAAATCTTCAGAGATCTTAACAACTTCACTATCCTCTAATTCTCCATCACTAACTATGAACATGACATGATATTCACCTATTTGATCTTTTGTTGGTGTCCAAGTAAATATATTTCCATTAAGCTCTGCACCCACTGGCATTGTAGCAACAATATATTGTAACGGATCGCCATCTTCATCAGTTGCAGATAATTCAATAACTAATTCTTGATCGAATTTAATTTTTTTGTTTCCGATAGGATCTAAAACAGGAGCATGATTACATTTGTACATGATGTCCCAATCATTAATACTTGGATCTGAAGCACTTACGAAATTGTATTTTTTCCCATAAAATTTAAAATCAAAATATGCTTGATCTATATTCCCACCAATTACACGTTCAATATGTTCTCCCGTATTAATATCTTTAAATTTTACTTGAGGGTTAGAATTAAATATTTTATCAGAATCCAGATACTTGAATAAATGACCATCTAAACCAAAATAATCTTTCTTTTTAGCAATTCCGTCACATCCTAAATTAGGAAACACCTCAACCTTAGCAGTTTTTTCAATAGTAAATTCTCCATCCGTAACAATGAACTTAAATTGAAAAAGTCCAAGTTGGTTCTCTCCTGGAGTCCAAGTAAAGATATTTCCATTCAGTTCTGCTCCTGCAGGTAAATTTTCAGCAGAATATTCTAAAACTTCATCATCGGTAGCAATTATTTCAATAGTGAATTCTCCAGCTACAGCAATTTCATGAGTCACATCAAATAATCCGAATACCGGGGGAACATTGGGTTTCACACAAACATTATCTTCTAAAATATAACCTTCATTACAAGAAATGGCACAATCTGGAAACTCAGCCACTACCCCATTATCAACATTTTGAAGATCACAAACTGAATTCACACAAGCTCCTTCAATACAAGAATAAGCTTGACCTAACTCTTTACAATTCTTTTGATAACGAACATATTTATTATTTTTACAAGCACTTTCAAAAACATAACTCTTACCATTTCCGGAATAACAAAAATCATCTTTACCGTTAGGATATTTATTTGAAGTTACAGATCCGAAATTTTTGTAATCAATTCCTTTATCAGTATCTTCACAAAATAATTCTTCTACAGGAATAGGTTTAATTGTTTCAGCTTTAGAGATACAATCAGAGACACAAGTTTTCCATTTACCATATTGTTTAGCATAAATAAAATCTAAACAATCACTTTTAATACAACTCCAATAAAATTGTTTTTGTATTGGTTCCAATTCAGAATAACTTCCTGCAAGAGCTCCACTAGAACTAATTACAAGTAATAATAAGATAGTGATTAAAATAATATATTTTTTCATTTAAAAAATCTCCAACCTATCCCTCAATTTGATTGAAATTAAAGATACAATATAAACTTTATCCTATTTTCTTTAGTTCTTTCAGATTCTTAGAAACAATTGAAGCGAGTAGGTGGGAAGAGAGGGTTGTTGTGTGTTTTCTATTCATGTTCTAACTTTTTTTTCTTTTTGAAATGTATTTCTTCTGCATTTTTTTTAGTTACTATTTTCTCTCCTAATTTCTTTTCAATGTCTTTTCTAGTATTACCAGCAACTGTCCCTCCCTTTTTAGCAATACTTTTACTGTGAGAAAATGTTTTAGGATTTTCTTTTCCAGAGAACTCTTTTGTTGTTGCTTCTGCTAACATATTAAGAACTAATTCAATATTAGTCATATTGTCTTTTAGATTTTCTTTTTTCAAACTTTTAAACTGTTTGTATTCTTTAACAGTTTTTCCTGACCAGGCTTTAGTGATCTCGTTAGTCAAAATTGCATAATCGTTTTGTTTATCAATTCCTACACGATTCCATTCATCTGTTAATTCTTTTCTAACTTCAATAGTCTTTAATCTTTGATTAATCCAATCTTTTGAATAACCTTTTTGCAAATAAGTTTGCATTGCTCTGTTAAATGCTAATTCGGGATCTTCAATTTCTTCAATACGTTCAGAACCAACTTGAGCTAGCCAAACTTTGAAAGGTTCTGCTTTCTTAGAAGGAATTGATTGTACCAAACGTAATAATTGTTCAGTATCTGCTACGTCTGTTTTATAATATTTCCCATCAGAAGCTAATAATTTCAGTTGGTTACAATTTGTAACCGACTCGTTTCCTTCATTATTTAGGCGGTGTTTTAACACTTTCCAATAATTTCTTGCCCCTTGAAAATCGTTTTCAGTTAAAATTGCAACAGCATCAATAATAGAAAAGTACCACTTTTCTTCATCTTCATCCCATTTAGTTCTGATCTTTTGATGATTAAAGATTTTTATCGCATTTTCCATCAATTACTTAAAATGTAAGGGGGTTTATATATTTTGTCCGGGGTTGACCAGTGGGTAGTGGGTCATATCAGTTTAGATTCTTAGAAACAATTGGAGCGAGTGGGTAGGGATGGGGTTGTTTGTGTTTATTAAATCAATTCAAACTTTTTTAATCTAGACTGGATGGCACTCGGTTGCCGCTTTAAAATTAGAGCAATTTCATCAACTGAAACAGATAGTTTTGATAACCTTCTTAATTTATCATCTTCATCTTCATTCCAGTTAGCATAAGCATTTGGAGATGTTTCTTGTATTTGTTTTAACCTTTGATGATAATTTATTTTCTTTCTGTCTAGATCATTTTTTATAGGAGCAATACTAACATGATCATTAATTACTTCTAAGAATGATTCTCCATAATCACTTAATTTATTATGGCCAACACCCTTAATTCTTAAAAATTCTTCATTATTTTTTGGCAAGTATGAAACCATCTCTCGCAAAGAAACATCTCCAAATACAATATAAGGAGGGCAATTTTTTCCTCTTGCAATTTTTAATCTTAAAGCTCTTAGCTTTTCAAATAAACCATTATCATGATTTGAGATTGGTCTTACCTTTTCATTAAATGATTTTATACGAGAAGTAGGTTCTGTGATCTTGATGCTATCTTTACATACATCACACCCATTACAATTTTGTTCTGAAAATGATTCTCCTAAATATTCTAAGATACTCTTTCTTCTACAGGATGAATTCTCACAAAAACTCATCATTCTATTTAATTTGTTTAATGCCGTACTTTTCATTAAAGGATCATAAATATTTTTAAGAAAAAATTTATGTTTTATAATATCACCTTTTGAATAAAATAAGACACAATCACTGGAAAGTCCATCACGTCCTGCTCTACCAATCTCTTGATAATATCCTTCAATTGATTTTGAGAAGGTATGATGAATTACCAATCGAACGTCAGGTTTATCTATCCCCATCCCAAAAGCAATTGTAGCCACAATTATATTCACTTCATCTTTAATAAATAAATCTTGATTCTTTTTTCTTAAATCGCTAGAAAGGCCGGCATGATATGGTAACGCTTTAAATCCACTTTCCCTTAACTGTTGAGCAACTTTCATTGTATCTTTACGAGAGAAACAATAAATGATGGTAGGTTCTCCATTATGCTTTTTAATTAAATTTAAGATTTTGTTAAAGGTCTTCTTTTTCTCAGTAACAATTAAATTTAGATTTTCTCTATTAAAACTTGAAATAAACGTTTGCGGGTTTACTAATGCTAATTGTTTTAGAATATCTTCTCTGACTTTTATTGTCGCAGTTGCTGTTAAAGCCATAATAGGCGTTTTAGGGAACATAGTTTTTAAAAATATTAAATCTCGATAATCTTTACGAAAATCATGTCCCCATTCAGAAATACAATGCGCTTCATCAATTGCGATTAAACTGATGTTAAGTTTTAATAAAAATATTTTAAAATCTTCTACCGCTAATCTTTCAGGAGCAACATAAAGGATTTTAACTTCATTATGTTTAATTCTTTCTTTAATATTTTCAATTTCATTTCTAGAGAGAGTAGAATTAATAAATTCAGCTTTAATGCCATTTGCTTTTAAGCCATCAACTTGATCTTTCATTAAAGAAATTAAAGGTGAAATGACAATAGTAAGTCCTTCAAGTTGAAGAGCAGGTATTTGATAACATAATGATTTCCCTCCACCAGTGGGCATGAGGACCAATGAATCTTTCTTCTGAAGAACACGATTAATAACATCTAATTGCATCGGTCTAAACTTATCATAACCAAAATGTTTTTTTAATAATAATTTCATAGGGATAAAACTCAGATGGAGGTATATAAGTTTTGTTATTTTGATATAATGGTTGTTTGAGAATGGTTGGGAGTGGGGGTTGTTGTGTTTTATCCTAGAGGCATACAAAGTTGTTTATTAATCTGAATGCTAATTTTTAGAGCTTTCTCATCGCTAATATCATAACATTTTTCTTCACATTCTTGTTGGTAACTAGAACCTGAATCAGAACCACAGTTACAAGAATCTACACATTCTTCTATTAAAGAATCAGTATTACAACCAATTAGAAATATTATTCCAATCAATAAAGTAAGTATAATTAGTTTTTTCATTTTAATTAATTTCTGTAAAACTAATAATCCCCACAGAACAAGGATGATTTCTACATCCAGTATTATCATAAACTAAAAATGATTGTTTGGAATTAGCATCCACATCAAAAATATTTGTTTCTTGAGAATTCTTACCAAACCATTTTGAAGATATTAAATAAGTTACACTTAATTTTACTGGTTTCTTTTGATTATTTGTGATAATTACTTCTGTCTTTGAACCTTCAACAATTAAAGGTTCTACAATTGGTTGTGGTTTATCAATTTCCGTTATAACTAGCTCATCATCATCACAAATTTTATTATCATTCATATCCAAGCAACAATTAGTTTCAAAACGAATGTATGGTTTATTACAAACAATTTCAGGTGTTTGTATGATTTCAGGATTTTTTAGTTCTGGTAAAGTTGTTTCACTATCAAAAAAAGAATCAAAACTATCAAATGAATCTGAATCTTCAGCTGTAAAGAAGTTCCATAATAAAACCACTCCAATAATTGCCAAAGTGATTACTATTATTCTTTTTTTGGACCCTAACCTTCTAAAATTGAATCTAAAACCAAATTTTTCTCCTAGTACCCATTTATTTTTCTTAACATAAAATATAGCAAATCCTATTATAATAAAACCAAATATTGAGACAAATATACCAAAGTCACTATCGATTTTAGAATAACCTTCAAGAGCAAAAGCCAAAATTTTATAACCAACATAAAATAATGGAATTGAAAGAACTAATTTTGAATAGGCTTTTAATTTATCGTTAGAAGATAAATCAGAAACAAACAGTAAAACTAAAAAACCTAAAGCAAACCATCCAGCATGTTCTTTAAATAAACTAATTTTACTTAATGAATACCACAAAATAAACATAATTGTTACCCAAGATAAAACTTTGTACATGCTGTATCGATTACCATATTCTTGAGATTGGGTTGAATGAATTATTCTTCTTACCATTTTAATACTCAACCTCTTTAAACTGAGTTCTTTGAGTTCCAGAATGTTCACTTTTAATAATGTTTAATGTATTTCTAAACTGTTCTGTTCGATGACTAATTATATCAATATTAGCCTCTGCTTTCTTTTGTTCTGACCTCAGTTTGCTAAGAAAACCTTTATTATAACGAGTCCTATATAATTTTTCTTCAGCTTCTTTCTTCAAATGGTCATAAGCACCAAACTTATCATCCACTTTCTTGATAGTAATTTCAAACTCATACAAATTAGCATTATACTCAGAGACTGCTTCATTATACTTTTTCTTAATATCCCTAATTTCAGATTCAACTTTATCAATTTTATCAAGAACTCTTTTGAAAGTAGATTTTGAAGCATATTCTGGATAACTTTTAAGATAATCCATCATTGAATCGTATCGCATTTCATCAATATCAGAATCTTTAAACTTTTGCTTTACTGTGATTGACTTTACCTTCCTTCCCTTCAGTGTCTTATCCCACATCTTTTCTTCAAAATCTGTTTCTTTCTTTAGAACGTTCCCTAAATTAGTATAAGCTTTCGCACGTTCTTCTTCGTGTGCTTCAATATCTTTCTTTAATTTAGGAACTTTTGAATATTGTTTTTTTAGTTCACTATTTCTTCTTTCTAACCAATGAACCATATTAATAATTGCAGTCCAAGTAGCATCTAGTTCTTGTTGATACCTATTTTTTAAGAATATGGCGTTATCTCTACCAGATAATTTCCCTTGCATAGATGGATTTTCTCTTACAGTTCTTGGTGTATGTACTACTTTTCTAAATCCTGTATTAACTTTTTTAATCATTGTATTTCCCCCACTTTGTTTATAACACCTATAACATAAACCAGTACCATAAGCATATTTTGCTTTAATGAATCGATTACATTCCTTACATCTAGAACCCGCCATTTTATTTGAAATACTCCTTATTTTTTAGTTTAGTTGGTATGACCTCTGCTTCAAAGAACTTCACCATTTGTTTAACTGCTTCCTGTTTCGTGTTCAAGTTGTGGACTAATTTATAAATTTCCACAATCTTATCTTCCTGTTCTGACAAGTTAATTAGTATCTTTACCATTTGTAACATGGTGTTACAAGAGATTATATATAAACTTTTCGGTGTTTTTTAGAAATATTAATAAAAAGAGCACAATTATTAAAAGAAGTGGCAGAAAATTACAATGAAATTAAAAAACTAGTGATTTCTCATTTACACGACTTAGTAGATTCTGTAATTAGTGATAACAGAAAGAAAATTCTTGTTCACGAATGGGTTTTAGGTATTTGTAAGCACTGGAGAGACTTTGCAGAGATTAATATTGAAGGTTCAGAATTTATCCCTAGGGTTTCTTTTGGAATACAAGGAATTAGAAATCGTTTTGAAAGGGGAATGACAATGAAAGAAGTAATTAATGAACTTCTTTATGTCTTTGAAATTTCAACTTATTGTTACTTTGAATATGGTGCTAGAAAAGATATTCTTAATAAGATTGAAAATTATTGTAAAAATGCTGATTCTTTACTTGAAAATAAAATTTTAATTCATGAATTTGAAAAATTTAAAAGTAGTAAACAAATAATTCCATTGATTAATAAAGCAATTGATTATTTAAATTATTTTGATGAAAATAAAAATGTTAATGAATTTAGAATTAACCCTGAAACTGAAACTGTTTCTGAACTAGAAAAAGAATTTAATAAGATAATTATCTTGATTACAGATTATTTTATCACAACAATGTGGAACAATATGGATGAGATCAACGAAATAAAAAAAGAATTAAATCAGTTTACTAAAGAAATTTCTGAATTAAAATATATAAATCTAATTAACAAAGAAAAACAAAAAGAGATAAACAAAATAGAAGATTTTCGACTGATTAAAGATTTAACAATAGATACCATTAGTATTCTTAAAACACCTCATCACATTAAAGTTAATAATGAAGAGATAAGTTCTAAATTTCTTAAGTTTGATAAGAATAAAAATTTAAATAAATTGACTGAAGAGATTATTTCTGAAATTTCTAAATCAATAATTAATTCACTTCACGAGAACCCATTATATTTTGACGAAATTAAAGAAAAATCAGATAAAATTAAAATAGTTTGGAAAGAAAAAACAACTACATTCTTCACTGATTCCCAGAAAAAACAAATTTCTAAAACTAAAATAATAAAAGAAGAAATAATGAATATTAGAGAAGAGAATACAATGATTAAGGGATATATCCGGGGATGGTATGAAAGTTTAAAGAAAATTAACAAAGAAATAATGGAACCAAGTAGACATGTAGACCTAATAAAATTATACCAAGAAAAAGATAAAAAAAATAATCAAAAAGAAATATTTGATTATTTACTTGATATCATGATTAATTTAATTAAACAGAATCAAGAACAAGAGGATAAAATAACAAAAACTATTGAAAAATTTTTAGTAGATGTTAAAAAAAAATTTAATATGTTTGGTTTAGAGGAGAAATATTCTAATTTTTTAGAATTAGCTAAAATAGAAGTGGAAGTAATTAATTTTTTCAATAAACCGAAAAAAGACACCAAAGTATCATTATATGATCATTCTAAATTGTTGGTGGAATTGAAAACCAACAATAAAGGATTAGTTACTTTTGACAAAATTCCAAGAAAAGAGATATCCATCAAAGTTGGTAATAAAAAAAGAAAAGAAAAAATTATCAAAGTCAAAAGATACAATAATAAATATAAAATTAGGTTATTCTTCTACAATAAGTAAAGGACCAACGTATTCTGGTAAAACGATTTGTTCAATTTCAGCAGCATTTGTTAAAACCTCATTAGGACCATATGGTGTACAAATACCTGGTTCCCCACTCTTTAAGAAATAACTTCCAACAACAGTGTCTGCTATTTGTGCATCTTGTTTAATTGTAAATAAAGTACTACTATCAGGTCCAAATGCAAAAACATCATAAATATTATTTATTGCCATTAATGGTGAACCAGTGCAATCATCAGAGACATAATAAAGCATTTGCGTCCAAAAACCTGTCCACGCATCATTTACACCAAGAGTTGGTTTCCCAGATAACATATCCAAGTAATATATTCTGTCAATATTTGTATCAAACACGGTAGCTAAAGCAGGTGTAAGTGGACTTCCTGCAAGTCTATCTTTCCATCCAAGAATATATCCAATATGTTCTCCTGTAGAATCATAAATTTTTAGTGATGGTCCGGTTGGTCCCATTTCTCCTTGGATCCCTTGAGGTCCGGCGTTTCCTTTTAGTCCAGTCAATCCAGTTAAACCTTGGATTCCTTGTTCTCCCTGTGGACCTTGAATACCAGTTTCTCCCTGGATTCCTTGTGGACCCATAATGCCCATCAAACCTTCTAATCCCTGTTCTCCTTTAGGACCTTGTAATCCAGCATCTCCTTTTAGACCTTGGATTCCTTGATAACCCTGTTCACCTTTCGGACCAATCTCTCCAGCAATACCTTTCGGACCTACTTCTCCTTGCAAACCAGTATCACCTTTGTATCCCTGAATACCTTGTTCTCCTTTTTCACCAGGTATTCCTTGAGAACCAACATCACCTTTAAGTCCTTGAATTCCCTGAAATCCTTGTAATCCTGTATCCCCTTTAATCCCTTGTAAACCCATAAGTCCCATTGGACCTTGCGGACCAGTTAATCCAGTTTCTCCTTTTTCCCCAGGAACTCCTTGTAAACCAGTATCACCTTTGTATCCCTGAATTCCTTGTTCTCCTTCTGAACCAGGTGTTCCTTGAGGGCCAGTTTCTCCTTGCAAACCAGTATCTCCTTTAGAACCAGGTATTCCTTGTAAACCAATAGGACCTTGCTCACCAACTAAAGGAGTTTGATTTTCTAAATATTCAACACGTTGTTCTAACTGAGCTATTTTCTCATCATAATTTTGAGGAGAATTATTATCTAGATCGCATGACGGCAAAGCTGCACAAGCTGCAAATAATAAAGTAGTAAGAGTTTTTCTCATTTTTATTAAGATGGTTTGTTTTTTTAAATAATTAACGGGAATTTATTATTTATTAAAATTCCCAGTATGTTGTGAATCATGTTGCCAAGTCGGCCAAGCTGCGTTTTTATCTAAAGGAGATTCCCCCTTTACCGCATAAACACTATTATTATCTTGATTACAAAAATAAATATTGCCTTCTGGACCAACTGTTAAAGCAAGAGGATTTAAGGTTTCATTATTTTTCCCTTCAGTTAATTTAAATTGCTTCTCACCAGTTTCTAAATCATAGGCAAAAAGACCATTCTCTTTACTTAAATAAATCAATCCACTTTCAGTTATAACCCCTGGCCTCAATGTAAACAGTTTTGGGATTGTCCAAATAGTTTCATCTGGTTTTTGTGGGCTAATAGCATAAAAGTTCCCGTCCTCAGAACCGAAATAAATGTTTCCTTGAGAATCAACTACTGGATCCCCAATGTTCCCTCCAGCAAGAAATTCCCAACCAATTTCTTTTTGTATTGAATTCAAAGCAATCAGTTTTTTCCCACTTTTAAAATAAATTGCACCATTTAATCCAATAACTGGAGCACTGCTTGGAGCTAATCCAAGATTCACTTGCCATGCTATTTCCCCATTGTTTGGATTAATGGCAAAAGCATAAGTGCCTTTGCTAGTATAAATCATGCTATCTTGACCAATTGATGGTCCCCTAACCCCATAACCCATGTTTTTGTACCATCCATCTCCAGAAACAACAACTTTCTCAAGATAACCACAATAATCTTCAAATACTGGATCATCTTCCCATAAGCTCATAGCAATTAGAATAGAATTATCTAAAGTAAGAGAAGCGTAAATGTCCCCTTTTAATTCAGGACTAAAAGGGCCGTCATCTGCACAGAGATATGTTTTTTTATTTTCCCCTTTTTGGTTTCCTAAAGAATCAAATAATTTAATGTCTTCACCAACAACATAAACACTTCCATCACCAGATACAATTGGGGAAGGTAAATTCATGTCTTTACCCAAACCATAAGTTTTTGCTTCCCATAAAATTCTATCACTATCTGCTCCTTCTGGGTTTAAAGAGAATAGCCAACCTTTTCCACTTCGAACCAACACATTTCCTTCAGGAGCAACAGAAATAGAATTTGGGGTACATTTATCAATTAAAAATTGCCAAAGGATAACGCCTTCATCATAGGAACCATCACAATTGTCATCCTCGCCATTTAAAACTTCATAGGGAGCAGGCATTTGTAATGAACACTCTTCTAATTTTCCATCAATACAATTTCTAAGTGCTTTTACGCCTGGAGGCTCACAAGGTGATTCACAAGACTGTCCTGCATCAGATCCATCAATAATCCCATTGCAATCATCATCTAAACCATTACATAATTCTGTTTTACTAGGATTTGCTTCAGGATCTTCGTCGTCACAATCACAATCTGCAAAAAGTTTAATATAGCCAGGAAGTGATTCTCCTTGACATACAATCTTTGGTTTATTCTTGCAATTAACAAACAAATCTCCATCTTTATCCTCATAAAGAACTTTTTTCTCACATTCCAGTTCTATTTCCTTCTCTTCTTGTTCAGTAATTTCTTCTGTTGAATAAGTTTCCGCATCAAGATAATAATTATTAATTATTTCTCCACCACAACTAGGCAACCCAACAAGCATTACTCCGGTTGCAAGTACATTTTTCCAATTAAGTATTTTTTCTAACATTTTCATTCACAATCATTAAGTTTTTGAACCCAAAGATGATTCTCAGTACAGGATTTCCATTCTTTGTATTTTAAACCTTCAAAAATGGAATCATAAATTTGAGGTATTTGTTTAGCAGTTTTAATAAAAAAGTGTCCAGCACTATATGTTGCTAAATCTTCTAAGTAACCCATATCAACCCCTTCTCCAAGTCCAAGTGCATATAACCTAATTCCTTTTTGTGTGGCTTCTTTACTCAAAGCAATTGGGCCAGGAGAATCATTATCATCAGTTATTCCATCAGTCAGTAAAATTATTGCTTTCCCATTATTACCACCAATTAATTGGGAGATGGCTTCATTAACTGCTTTACCAATGAAAGTAAATTCTCCTACGTCAGAACCTTGAGCTTCTGTGATGAATTGGTGTAATGTGACATTATCATTGGTGAAGTAACTTATAACTTTGTAAGAAGATGCAAAAGGAATTACTAAACCCCTATCATCATTTTCCATTTTATTAACAAATTCATGTAATCCATCATACCTAATCTTTCCGGGATCATTATAATCCATGCTACCAGAATTATCTATTACAAAAACAAAATCATAAGGTGGACAATAGATCATATCTTTTATGTCTCCAGGTTCACAGCAGTCCAAACCTTCATCAACATTATTATCTTCAAAAGAACATTTCTCTCCATCGCCATTACTGTCTTGGTCTTTTAAAGGCAGGTTTAAACAATCGCAATCATTATCTAAACCATCACAAACTTCTAGTCCGCCAGGATGAATTTTTTCATTAGTATCATCACAATCTACTTTTCCTTTATATTCTACAAAGCCTTCTAGTTGTTGGCAAGATTCTTTTGGATTATCTTTAATCCCATAACCGTCATTATCTTTATCTGGAATGAATGTCTTTAAAATACAAGAAATTTCTGGATCAATATGAGCCTCTAGTTGCAAATCTATTTCATAAGGTTCTTCTTTAGAAATATCGTTTCCCGGTGCAGGAAAATAATTGTTCACAATAGTATCTTCACAAGCAGAGAGTGTAAAAAAAGTAAAACCTGCAATGGCCATACTCACTAGTTTTTCTAACATTTTACTACTGAAGAGAAGCAGTAATATATAAATGTTATCTATAAAATAGAGATTTGAGAATATAAACTGAATTAATCTTGCTTGATATACCTAGTCTGTTCATAAATATCTTTAGAAAAAGCTGTTCTCATCTTCATGTTTTCAACGTAGTCTGTTCTTTTAGATTTAGGGAGTTTATTTAAGAAATCCATTCTTGCTTTTCGTATTGATTCTTCTAGATCCATAATAAGTAGAAAGATAAAGAAATATATAAAGTTAATGTAACAATTATCACAAACCTAAAACATCCAGTCTAGAGCGGTCATATTCCTTTCCGGATTGATGTTCATAACCGGCAATAAGACGATCAATTACATCCCTACTATAATTTCTACCGAGGTCTGAAATGTTCTTTCGATCTAATTCTGCAGCAACATACTTAATCAGTTTCTCGGTTTCTTTTAAGTTCGCTCCACTGGGGAATAAAATCATATCTAGTTCCATAATAAAAAGAATTAATGAAGTTATATAAAAGTGTTATTGTTCTGAAAGCCATTGGTTACCCCATCTAACAGAAAGATTTAAATATAAGCCCTACGTTAGCTAGTATAACATGATTACAAAAGAGCAAATTTTAGTATTTAAAAAATCGGCAGACACCCTACACAAAGCCAGATTTAGGGGTTTAGAAAATGATCTTAAAGAATACAAAATTAAAGAATGAACTAAAGAAATTTGTTTCTGGAAAAGAAATAAATGACATTTTAGTATTTGGTTCTACAGTGAAAGGAAAAGAAAAACCAAATGATTTAGATATTTTAGTCATTTTTAATAATAAAGTTGACAAAGAACAAGAACATGAAATTAAAGAAATATTAAAAAAATATTTTAATAATATTTCTATAGTTTCTAAAACCAAAAACACCATTTTAGAAGATTCTTTTGATGCCCGAGAAAGTGTTTTGTTTGAAGCAATCAGTTTACTTACAAATGAGAATCTAGCAAAAAAATATGGATTTATCCCCTTTGGGATGTTTAAATATAACTTTTCTAATTGGAATAAATTACAAAAAACTAAATTTTATTATGCGTTAAATGGTCGTGGTTCAGCAAAAGGAATATTTCAACAGTTGGAAGGAATAAAATTATCAGACCAAATTATTCTTATCCCTTTAGATAAAATTGAATTATTTAGAGATTTTTTAGAATCGTGGGAATTAGATTATAAATATATCCCCATGATTATTCCAGAAAGATTAGGTAAAAAGAAAATATTAGAGAATTAATCTAACCTCTCCAACAATCCAAACGCTTCTTTATCAAACTTAGAAAAAGCAAACCATTTCTTTCCTAGATCTTTTAATGAAGCGCCGAAGTGATAAACATTATCATCAATTATCAAAAAACGATCATGAGAATTCTTAAATTCTTTAATAGTAATCAGAGGATATTGAGAATTATATTTGGTTAAATCTAATTTTAATTGTTTAGAAATTTCTTTAGTATAAATATTTACTTCAACATCTTTATCCCGTTTACTAAATAATGTTAAAACAGAATCATCAACGTAATTATCAACCAATACAATTGATTTCTTAGCACTTCTAATTAAATCAGATACAAATTTGTATGCATCAAATATTTGTCCATCAAAAAATATTCCTTTCTCTGGTTTTATACTTTTATCTTCAATTAAACTAAAAACTTGTTCAAATTTATGATCATGCTCTAAAAGCTTTTGTTCAGTCTGATCAATTCTTTGAAACAATTGAGCATTAGTTAGCAGGAACTTTCGCATGGCAACAAAAGTATTCATGATCTGAATGCTCACATTTACAGCAGTACTGCTTCTTAAAACTCCTGAAAGCATGGCAACACCTTGTTCAGTAAAAGCAAAAGGAAGATATTTTCGATGTTCCCCTCTTCTGCTTTCTAAGGTCGCAAATTGCGACCTTAAAGAATTATACTCTGAAAAAGTCAATTGGAACATGAAATTATCAGGAAATCGACCAATATTTCGTTTAACTTGCTCATTTAACCTTTTTATTTCAACATTGTAAAGTTCAGCAAGATCAAAATCAAGCATTACTTGTAAACCACGAATAGTATAAATCTTGTTTTTAATCAAATCGTTTGGAACAATTTCTTTATCCATATAAACTTAATAGAATAACTTATTTATATATTTTGTCCGCACCTGACCAGTGTGTCCAGTGCCGAATAAATAAACTTAAAATTAACGTGTCTAGTGGGCATATATTAAAAAAATTATTTACCGAACTTGCTCAAATTCTTTTCCAACGAACTAAACGGAAATGGTCTTTTATTAGAAACAAAAGTCATATATCTTAAAAAAATATAAAATTGCGTATTCCAAATCTCGCACAATTCCGCGACGTCTTTATTTCTTTTCCCAGTAAATAAAGCAATTAAGACATTTACAATTACAAGAATTTTTATAAAAATTTTCCAAACACCAATAATTATTCCGGAAACTATTCCCACAACAATCCGCATTAAAGCTTCAGTTCTTTCAGACATATCAAGAAGAATAATTTAAGGGTAAATAAATGTTTCTGATTAAAAAAAATCTTTTGCTCTGAACTGTTTAATTAACTCAACTTGTTCAAGCGGAGTTTCTTGATGTAAATAGAGTTCAGGAACTTTAAAAGACCCATCGTAATCTGTTAATCTTACTGCAGAATCAAGCCATTCTTTAGAGAAACGGTCCCACATTTCCATTTGTTCATCACTCGCCATAGACATTCCTGAACTAGCATACATCCCTTCAATTTCAGAAAACAAACGAGAATCAAACTTAGCAGTATATTTTGGAGAAATGAATTTGTGTTCCCTAACAAAAGCGTTTTCAGGATTATTTATGGGAACTTCTAAAAGGACAAGGTCCTCTTTTCTTTCACTATAGATCGCAACAAACATACCAAAACCTCTACCAACATGATTAAGAAGATTTTCCATTAAATCATACTTTTTCCAAGCTTCTACTTTAGAAGGAGGTATGCCAACAAGATAAGGAGAATCAGTAATGACATCTTTTACTCTATCAGATAACTTTCCAGCACTAACTTCTGTAAGCGGTTTAAGAACTCCATCTTTTTGGATCTGCTCCCAACAGTCAGCGGAAGTGAAATGATATAGTTTATCTATCATTTTTTATTGTATTCAGGGTTGTAAACTTTTAGAGAGGTATGAATACCGCTAAATGAAAGTAAAACTTTTTCGTATTCATTAGTTGTTCCTTTACAACCAATTGTATCTACAAAGACAGAATTTTTACTTCCAATTCCTTTTTCAATAAGTTTAGATCTAACATGAGGATAGAAATCTTCAGTAGCAGTTGCTTCATAATCTAATCCAATAAAAGACTGAGCACGAGTTTTCATCCCTGTTAATCTCAAATCTTGAATGCCATCTAAACTTTCAAGCTGATCAAGATGAGGGAATTGTTCTCTTAAAGCTTCTCTAATTCCAGATTCGTTAAGTAAGATTTGAGCAATGTTTGTCATTTTTTATTTTACCTCAATAATCTATCACAGAAAACTCTTTTAATATTAAATATAAAGGGTTGTTTATAAATATTTTCATCAAAGTCGATAATTAAACATAATAGTACCAGCAATACCCACAGTATCATTGTTAATAGTAGAAGTACTCTCTTCAACTTTACCAGTTAATTTACCATTCTTATCAACACGTTCAGGATCGTAAGAACTTTTTTTAGAAATTTCTAAATCTGGTTGGAATTGGAGTTGATAACCTACTTTCAATTCAATTCCGAAAGGGCCAAACTTAGTTTCCACAGAAACGTAAGGGAAAACTTCTCCACCCCAACCTTTACTAGTAGCTTCAGTAATAATACTTTGATAAGTGTTAGCGATAGTGTTCATCTGTGACCAATCTAATGATAACTCTCCACCTTGTTCAAGTTTTCCTGAAAATGGTCCTTCAGATTCTACAAAGATATCCAAAGTAGATGAACTCTTGATATAAAACGCTCCCCCTTTAACCCCAAACTTAAAATCTACTGCACCAAAATCATGAACTTTATAGGCCATGTCCAAACCAAACTGAACTAAATAATCTAAATGTTGGGTCCATTCTGTTGGTGTATCACCCAATTGAGCTGGTTCAGATAACAAGACATGTTCAATCTCAGCATCAAAAGTTTTTTTGCTAACAACATCACCAAAGATATGAGAACTGCCGAAACCAAAATAGGGACCAATCTTCAAACCATCCCGAGGTAATAAATGCGCATCCAATAATTCAAAGAGATCTACTGAACCGTTAAGTTCTATAGAAGGTTTAATATTACCAACTTCTAAGAATTTACCGAAAGCAGTATGGTCATCTCCCACAGGCATACTTTTGTTAAACATTTCTCGATCTTCAGTAAGAAATTCTTTTGTACCATCGCTTTCCGGAATATGAGCAAGATTAAATCCTAAGCCAATAGTATAAGGAGATTCTTTAACACCAGACTCATTAACTCTAGGAGATTCTGCCATTGCAGAAGAAGATAAACCTACGAGTAAAGCTGCTAAAGTAGCTATTTTTTTAACCATAGAGTAGCAAAAACCGAGAAGAGTTTAAAAGTATTATTATTCTGGAGTATAGACTTTATCCATGAAGTCTCTAATATAAGGATGTAGAGTATCTCTCAAGTCAACATACATTTCTTTAGTTACAAAGATTGGATCTTTATGCAACTGGTCCAACTTCAATTCACCAACGCCATCAGCAGAATACATTAATGCAAAACAGTCCGTTCCTTTTCCATGTCCGAAAGGATCTGTAGAAAATATTACTCTACTAGAACCTAGAAATTTGATATTTTCTAATTCTAAATTACATTCTGCTTTGACTTTTCGTTTCAGAGATTCTTTAGTAGGAACGCCCTTTAAGACACGACCACCCATCGGCCAGAGAATATTTTTTGCTGGAAGGTTGTCTCTTTTTACGAAAAGAATCCCACCACGATAATTTATCAAAACGTCATGACAACAGAGAACTAAATTTTTATGGGCATCAAGATAACTTTCTTTATTCATCTTAGCATTTTGAGGATTGTTCCAATCAAAACCCGTATCTAATAGATCCCAATTAACTTCTTCTCCATTATCAAAAGCATATTCTTTCATACTATTTTGATTTCAGAATTATTTATAATTGTTATGGAAAAAAGCTCATTCTAATAATTGTAAGACTGATTCTATTTCTGCTATATGTTTTGCTGAAATAATCCCGTTTAGTTCGTGCATCTCAAAGATGGCAATTTCTCTGAACTTTTTCATTTCTTCTTCTTCATCATGCAATCCAGACAAATAAACTCCAAAAGCCAGATCATGGATATGAATTTGCCATTGATCAGGTTTATTTTCGACAATGTATTGCACTTTTTTAACATCTTTTTCTAAAGTGTTTAAGAAAGAATCAAATTTGTCAAACAACGCAGTTACTTGTTCTGCCCAATCTGAGATTTTAGAGATATTAGCAGCATGTAATCTTTTCAGATATTTTTCTTCTTTATGGTTCTTGATTAATTTTTTAAGTGCCTCAACATGTAAAACTAAGTCTTCGCAAATTTCCCACGCTTTTCTCTTCCTGTCCTCAGTTTCTATAGTCTGGCGAGGAACTTTACTCAATAAATTCACTAACCCATCAATGAGTGCAAAAGTATGTTTCATATCATTAGATATCTAAAAGAGGTTTATAATTGTTATGGAAAATGAGAGGATTCATCTATTTCTCACCGGACAATAATTACAAAGATTAATAAACCTCAAAAATAACTCTGCTTTATAAATAACAATATAAAAAATATGAGTTGTTTATAAAGATGGATAAAAAATGAATATAAACCAAATAAAAAAGTTAATGGACAGGAAAAAAACGTCACACAAAGGCGAGAATGGTTATGCATTAATCATCGGCGGTTCAGAAGAATATGTTGGTGCAGTAGCACTTGCAGGATTATCCGCATTAAGATCTGGCTGTGATTCAGTAACGATTGCTGCTCCGGAAAAAGTTTCCTGGACGATTAACAGAATCTCTACTGATTTGATCACTCATAAAATTAAAGGTTCAAATTTCAATATTAAAAACGCTAAAGAAATGGTTAAGTACTCCGACAAGTTTGATGCCATCTGTTTAGGTAACGGAATTACCAGAAAAGCCGATAAATTCTGTCAATACTTTATCAAAAAATCAATGAAACTAAAAGTGGTTGATGCAGATGCATTAAAATCAATGTCATTCAAAGATTTCCACAATTCAATTTTAACACCGCACGAAGCAGAATTAGATATGCTTTTAGTTAATAGTGGGAAAGAATTCTTATTACCAAAATTAAAGTCTGCAAATGCTAAAGAGAAAGCTGAAATTTTACAAGGCAATTTAAGATACTTTTTACAAAACAATAATGTTTTATTGGTTAAAGGTGCTACAGACATCATCATTTCCAGAAATAAAGTTGCTTACAACCGTACAGGTAATCAAGGAATGACTAAAGCTGGCACGGGAGATGTAATGGCAGGATTAGTTGTTGGCTTTTTAGCTAAAACCAAAGATTTGTTCAAAAGTGCTGTTGCCGGATCATTCATTAATGGTTGGGTTGGCGATCAGTTATTAAAAAAGAAAAAAGGTTACAGCTTTATTGCATCTGACATTTTAGAAGATTTAGAAAAGTTCAATAAAGTTAGTAGAAAAGCGATAATCCCATTAAAAAAAGATAAACCTAAAAAGATAAGCAAAAGTAAAGGAAAGAAGGTTGTTAAGAAAATTATTAAGAAAAAACCAGCTAAAAAAAAGAAAAAATAATTTTATTTCTATAACATGGCAAAGAGGAGAAAAGTAGTAAAAAAGAATTCTAAACTTACTGATGAAGATGTTATTGATTTAAAGATCATGCAGAAAGGTGAAAAACTTGAAGAAAAAGGAGTTAACACCTTAAAGGGATATTTACATTTACATTTAGACAATTATGCTACCACCCACGGAAGATTAATTGAAGGAACATTATTTTTAATCAATTTTCTAGCGATTGTGTTATTTATTGTTGAAACTCATGGTCCAACAGGAGTTTATCGGACAATCTTATCCATCTCTGAAATAACATTAATTAGTATCTTCATTATTGAATATGCGGCCAGAATGTGGGTTGCAGAGAAGAAAGTTAAGCATTTCTTTAACATTTACACTTTAATTGACTTAATTGTAATTTTACCAATATTAAGTTATTTACCAATGTTTAGTTCTGCTACGAATTTAGGTTTCTTCAGAATTCTTAGAATCTTAAGATTGTTTAGAATGTTACGGGTGTTAAGATTCCAAAGAATGTTCAGGTCTCAAGATACAATGTTTGGTAAGATTAGCGATTCACAATTAGTAATTATCAGAATTGTAATGACTGTCTTTACAATTGTTTTAATCGCTTCCGGATTAATCTGGACAGTAGAAAGTAAAGTTAACCCAGAACAAGTTGGCACTATCTGGGATGCGATGTATTTCTCAATCGTAACTTTAACTACAGTAGGGTATGGTGATGTTACCCCATTATCACCTGCTGGAAAGATTGTAACCATCTTAATGATTCTTTCGGGAATAGCTTTAATCCCATGGCAGTTAGGTAAGTTGATCAAGATTTTGTTTATGGAAGCAACGAAGACAAAGATTGTTTGCCAGAAATGTAAATTGGAAGAGCATGAGAAAGATTCTATTCATTGCCGAAGATGTGGCGCGAAGTTGAATAAGAAAAAGAAACTTAAAGAAGTTGAAGATCTTTAGGAATGATTATTAAACGTTTTTTCTAAAAAAGTTGAAGATTGAAATTAAAGCAGATATAAAGATGGAGAGATAATCACAGGAATCTTTTCTCCCTGATAAACATATTCTAAAGGAATTATTTCTCTAAAAACAGCTAT